>DLVV01000238.1 GCA_003445035.1 Planctomycetaceae bacterium
CCGCATTTCCTCGGCCGAACGGAATCGCTCGGCAACATCGTCGTGACAGGCACGCGCGAGGACGTTGACGAATCGCTCCAAGAGCTGCGGGTCACCCGGGATCCCAAATCCGTGGTCCAGAAACTGACCGAAGCGATCGAGCGGTTGACCGGTCGCGAGCAGGTACAGCGTCTTGCCCAGCGCATAAAGGTCTGCGATGGGGGAACTGGTTCCTTCGGGTGGCCAGAAGGCGATCGTGCCACGGTTGCCGGCCAGTTGATCGTTGGGGGCCAACAGCCCCAGGTCGCCCAGCTTCCAGCGACCGCCAAACATCATGATGTTCGGCGGCTTGATGTCCTGGTGTGCCAGTCCCGCTCGATGGAGGATCGCGATCGAATCGAGCAAGTCGACGCCCAGCGAGATCACTTCGTCAATCGGCGGAGGTGGCAGGTTGTTCAGGCACCACTGGAGAGTCTTGGGTTCATACTCTCCGGGGCCGCGGATGGCGGTTGATCCCTTCACGTCGTCGGCCAGCGGCATGACGTAATAGACGCATTGTTCGGTTTCGCCAACGTGCTCGATCGGGACCAACCCCGGATGGTCCTTGGCCCGTTGTCGATAAACGCGGATGCCGTCGAGTTCGATGTCCCGGTGCCGCGCGACCAGTTTGACGGCACAGAACTCACCGTGAAGCCGGTGCCGGGCAACCCAGACCTCGCCAAAACCGCCCCGGCCAACGGGGGCCAGCAACTCGAAATCGGGCACCTCGTACGCTGGTGCCGGATGCATGCCATCGGAGTCCAGCGGCACCGTGTCAGTGTTCTCATCCAGGTTGTCACCGATCGAGGCGGTCGTGCGATCAGCCTCGTCGCGTGCCGCCTCGATCACGGCCAGCTTCTTCAACTCGTCTTTCAGTTCTGGCATCAGGTCGGGATTGGCCGACGTGATGTTGTCATCAGAGATCGGCTCGCCGCCGCTTCGCCGTCGCCGCGTCTCCTCGACAACCTGTCGGATCTGATCAACGCGGTCACTCACGAGACGATGCTTCCTGTTTCGGGTCTGTGCCCTGGTGAGCGAATCAACGTTTGCTGAAAAACAACGACGAGTGGCCCATCGATTCTCGCAGTTTCTTCAAGGCCCGGTTGAGCAGCATGTGAATCGATCCTTCGGAACGGTTCATCCGCTCGGCGACTTCGGCGACGGGCAGGCCGTCGAGATAACGGAGTTTCACGACCTGACGGTGTTCGGGCTTCAGGTGTTCCAGTGCGGCCGTGATGGCCCGCTCGGCCTCTTTCCGCGAGACGGCTCCACTGGGCGTACTCATCCCGCCGGCCAGTTGGCCCACCAGGTCGACAACCGAACTGGCCCCACCACCTCCAACGGCGACAGCACGACCGGCTCCCCGCTTGGCGGCCTGTTCGGACCGAATTCGGTCGATCAGCTTGTTGTTCGCGACTGTCGTCATCCAGCGGAACAACGCCTCCTCGTCCTCCCCCTCGAAGGTCGTGATGTTCTTCCAGACCTCGACGAACGTCGGTTGCAGGATGTCCTCTATCGAGATGACCCCTTGCAACGCAATTGGCAGCTTGCGGCCGATCACCACGGCCAGGCGATCGAATTGTGCCCACAGCAGTCCTTCCAGGGCTTCGGGATCTCCGGCGATGGCCCGGGCGAGCGGAGAGAGGCTGGAATCGACACGATCGGGCATGACAAGCGTCAGGGGTGAAGACGATCGCGACTGATCGTCGGACATTCGATGCCGGGGGACGGAAAACGCTGGTTCCCGGCGAACCTGGTTGTCTGTCATCACGTGGCTGCCGCCGCCGGTCTCCGCTCTCACACAACACTCTAGTCAGTCCGGTCGGTTGCACAACTTAACGTCCTGCGACTCATCACCCCGGTTCGGTGTACCAACGCACCCGCTCGTGAACGCAAGGGTCCGAACTCAATCTGCTGGGTCCGTGAGATCTTCCCATCCTCTGAAAAACACGGATTTTTTTCGTGAGGCAACTCTGGCTCTTACGTCAAGAGTCATGTGCAACGCCGAACCGCGTCGCTTGACTCAAACCGCAACACACAGGCAGGAGAACCACGATGACCTCAACTCGCAAGAACCCATGTGACCGTCCCAACCGTCTGCCCGGCCACCTCACACTCGCATTCACGTGTGTGCTCGGAATTGTCCTCTCCACGGACACCGGAAACAAAGTCACCGCCGGCCCAAGGCTGGCCAATCGAAATCCCGTGGCCAAGGCTCCCTCCGAAAAGTTTCGCCGGAGACAACTGGAGCAGTTGAGAAAACGCATGCAGTCGCAGGTGGTTCGCGGCACGGGCAAAGCCGATCACATCATCACGTACAACGGCGACGACCGGATCATCGCTGGTGGCGGTGACGACGTCATCTCGTCGGGTGGTGGAGACGATTTCGTCAGCGGTGGAGACGACAATGACAGGATCTATGGAGGAAGTGGGGACGACTTTCTTCAGGGAGACAGGGGCAATGACGTGCTCATGGGCGGTTCCGGAAACGACGTGCTCAAGGGGGAACAGGGAAACGACTTTCTCCATGGGGGCGACGGCGATGACGAACTGCACACTCGCACGGGCAACGACTATCTCGTCGGTGGCACCGGCGACGACACGTTTGTCGTTCGCCCGTCGGGCCAACCGGAAATCAACGTCATCCTGGACTTCACCCCCGGGGAGGACGTGATCGACCTGACACACCCCGGAATCCACGTCGTTGACTTCGCCGATCTGCTGTCGCTGGCCTACCAGACGCCGCAGGGAGTCAGGATCGTTCTGCCGACCAACAACTCGGTCGGTGATCGGCTGCTGCTGATCGGGATCACGATCGCCGATCTCGATCCCGCCGATTTCGACATCTAGTCCCCAATCATCGGGCTGGACTACAGCCGGACTCCTCAACGGAAGGAGAGATTCGAGACTCCCAGGCCACGATCGCGGCCTGGGAGTTTTTCACAAGAAGAAGCCGGTTCGCCTGAAACCAATTCGCAGGCACTTGCCCCATGGGGCGACCACCCGTAGTTCGCGTAACCCGTGAACTGCGGTGTGTCTTTGTATCAGGACAGCCTCCCGGCATTGGTCTCTCCAACGCAAACCGCTGTTTTGCAGGGGGTGGCGGACTGGTTGCCCACCGTGGCACTCAGCCGACCAATTCCTGAATTGGAGCAGCGTCGCCGTCCACGAGATAGTGGGGCCGCCCGGAAAGATCGGTGACCGTTGCCGTGTTCACGTCGATCCCCAGATTGTGGTAGAGCGTCGACAGCACGTCCTGGACATGGACCGGGCGGTCCTTGGGTTTTGCGGCGTGTCGGTCGGTCGCACCAACCACCACTCCCTGTTTCAGGCCACCACCCATAAGCAGCGCGGAGGAAACGGCGGGCCAATGGTCGCGACCGCCCTTGTCATTCACCCGCGGAGTGCGGCCCATCTCTCCCCAGACGACGACGGTCGTATGGTCCAGCATGCCCCGCTGATCGAGATCTTCGATCAAAGTGGACAGCCCATGATCAAGATCCGGAAGATCCTCGCGCGCCATGCGTTCCAGTGTCTCGCCGCGATCACCATGCCAATCCCATGCACCGAAGGCGACTGTAACGATCCGAACACCCGCTTCGACCAAACGCCTCGCCAGCAGCAGGTGTTGAGGACTCTTGGGAGCCGCCTCGTATTGCCAACGAGTCGGTTTCGCCTGGCCGTAGCGTCGGACAACTCGTGGATCTTCACCCGACAGATCCATCGCGTCCGCCAATTTATTGGACGTCAAGATGCCCAAAGCCTGCTGTTGGAAAGCGTCGATGCCATCCATCATCCCGCGATGGTCGATGTGGCGCCGAAACCGATCAAATGAATGGAGCAACGCCTGGCGGTGGTACATCCGATCCAACGAGACGCCATTGAGAACCAGGTCCCCTTTCCCCTGACCCTCCAGGTGAAAGGGGGTGTGAGCGAATCCCAAGAATCCCGGCCACGAACTACGAGAAATTCCGTCATGCTGTCCCCGGTTCATGTACGCGTTTTTTGCTGTTGGAGGACCGACATCCACGTAAGGTGGTATGCCGCCCGTGCGGGGCCCCAGCCTCTTCGAGACGACCGAACCGAACGTCGGCCACCCGCCTTGAGGGTCCCCGTCTCCGGGACGCCCACCGGGCCGGCCTGTGTAGCACTGAAAGGACTCATGCCGGTCTTTGAATCCCACGACAGTACGTAGCAATGCGACCTTGTGCATCGTTTGCGCCATCCGTGGCAGGAGTTCACTGATACTCAGCCCAGGCACGGTGGTGCCTATCGGCTGGAAGGATCCGCGCACTTCACGCGGCGCATCCGGTTTCATGTCAAACGTATCGGACTGTGTCAAACCGCCGGGGAGGTAGACCATAATGACGGAATTCTGCGATGTTCCATGGGCAGTTCCAGCGGTTGCCTCCAGGCAGCGCGAGAGTGTAAGTCCACCGAACCCACCGCTCAATCCGACGCTACCGAGACGAAGAAAACTGCGGCGTGAGACGCCGTCGCAGAAAGCTCGCTGGGGCCGACCGAGAATCGTCAACATCTACTCGCACCTTCCAGCCACGAACAACACCGCCAGCAGAACCCGTCGACAACGATTCGCCGGAAGCTTACGGAGCAGGGCGCATCAAGCTGATTTCGCCAATCTTGACATTGCTCCCACACATCTTGAGAAACACCGGTCCGCGGGAGGAGATGTTCGTCATTTTGTGTTCATACTTTCCGACCAGTGCGGATTCCCGTTCATCGTACCCATCAAACCCCGCATACACTTCAACGTGCTGGAGGTCGAAATAGAACGTGTACCAGATGTTTCTTCTGGCCTTCTCTGACAGCGGAACGTCGTACCACCGGCCAGGCAGTTTTTTTCCGTCCTGGTGCCAGTAGGTCCGCAGCAGATCGGTTTTCTCGACGGAATTCGAAAAGACATGGGCAAACCAGAATCCCGAATCGCTAATGCTGATGGGAACGACACCAGTCCTGATTCCGCAATCAAAGGAGGCTTTCCGGTCCGCATCCAGCACGGCGATGTGTGCCCGCAGTCGGTAGCGCCGATCACCTGAACCGCTAAGAAGATCATCGAAGCGACTCATCGAAACGAGCGTGGCATTAGGTCTCTGGCCAATCAACAGCCAGCCGTCACTGACTTTTGGGAGCGAGCCGCTCCTGCCGGTTGTCGCCTCAGACCACTTGCTGTTGTCTATGTGCTCGCCGGAAAAATCATCTGTGAGTACGCCCGGCTTCGCTGCCGGTCCATCCAGGATCTTCTCCAGGCGAATGTCATCCCAGAACACAGATTTCCCTGCGCCCGCAATGGGCCAGTTGAGTGTTGTCCTGATGGAAACAACTGCCGTATCGGCCCCGGGCGGGGCTGTGAATGTCGTTTCCAACGAAGTCCACCCGCTTTCGCGGCGGGCTTTGCCCAATCGCCGGTAGTTGGGTTCCAGCCAGATCCTTTTGCCAGCCGATTTGAAACTCACGTCCGAACTGAAAAGCCGCGTCCTGGGGTCAGGGGGAGCCGCATATCTTCCCCGAACAGCCAGCTTGTATCTTGTCCCTGGCTTCACCTGGATGTTCTGAGAAAGTGTTCCCGTACCATGCGCGGCAAAACTGCCGCTACGGGAGCTTCGCTTCACGACCTCGATGGCCCCGCTGGTTTCCCATCCCGACAGGTCGCCTGTTTCAAAGGTCCCGTTGGTCAGCAGGTTGTTCCGTTTCGGGTGGCTCAACAGGAACAACTGGGTCCGTGCCGACTGGTGCAGCGGAGTCCCGCGTGTGAACTTCTGCCAGAAGGCCTGAGCATCTGCTCTGCCGCCTTGATCGAGCAGGTGCTTTGTCATCCGGTCGCACAATCCGTCAAGCATGGTCCGCATATCGCTGAATTCAGTGACATGCGCGAAATACGACATGTAATTCGTCGTTGTTACGACCTGGTTGACGTTGGGGTATGCGCGCAACTGCCTCGTGAATGAGTCTTTCTTGTTCTGGAGTCGGGCCAGCTCTTGTGCCAATTCCGTTGCGCGTTCAAGCGATTCGGCGGCCTGGCTGAAGATCTTCTCGTGTCGGAGTGTGTACTTGAACCTGCCCAGCAGAAATGTCCGGTAGTACTTCCATGCGTCTGCCACACGAGCCAGCCGGAATTCATCTGCTTTCGTGCCGACAGCCTGTTCTGCCGCCGCAATCTGTTTGTCCAGAAAGCTGACGTCTTCGATGGAGTAGTGGTCGAATTCATCGTGATCTTCCAGCCAGCCCACCCACTGGTAGCCCAAAAACCTGCGATCGGCGCCGCGACGCTCATAGACTTCCTCGAGCCGATCCCAGAATGCTTTCATGGGTTGAGCAGCAGTACCGAACCAATCTCGGCAGTAATCCCGCATGATCTCATCGGGGTCGGCATTCACGTTCCACATCAGTTCCTGCATGTAGCGATATTTCGGCCCGTCAAACGACCAGTTGCCACCGACTTCGGAGACATGGGCTATGGCTCCCAGTTCGTCGTGTCCCCACTTCAAAAAATCGCGCATCGCGTGCGGGAAGTGGCGGAAACCTACGAACGAGTTGCCGTAGGCATAGGAATACAAGCTGACCGAATCGGTTTTCTTCTGCCATTGCCTGACCAGGTCCAGGTGGTTCTCGAGATAGACGGTGACCATGACGGAAATGTTCTTCTCAAGCCCGAAACGGGGCATCGCCGCCGGCGCCCCGTACGCGAGGGTCGCAATCTTCTTGTCCGGATGGGTTTTGGCCACCTCCTTGGCTACCTGGTTGACCCAGTGCCAATACCGTTCCGATACCGTGTAGGGCGGGTCCGCGGTAGCAGCGAATCTCCGGCACAAGTCGCACTCGCACCAGCCGGATGAATCGTTGTGGCCCATGGACACCGTCGGGACACCGGGGTGCTTGGCAAAGTACTCGCGCGCGTACGTGACCGCGTGTTGAACCGTCTGCGGGTTCGACATGCAGATCTGCCAGCCGTTGCCGTAGTCCCAGTGCCATCGTCCTTGTCGTTGGCCGCGCTGGAGAGCTTCCCGCAACTTGGCGTGCTCTGGATGGGTCCCACTCAACAGGCTCTTGGCCCGGCTGTCAGATACAGTGAAAAACGCAAACCACTCCGGGTGCTGCTGGTAATCCTGCCTGCTGAAGATCGCCTGGAATTCGTGGCTCCCGAACGATCCGCCACCCTCAGGTCTTCCTCTGAGATACCGGCGGTTCTTATCAAAGTAATACATGCCCAGGTTGGCGCGGCTGAGGTAATGCGGCTCGTGTTTCTGGCTGAATTCGTAATCAACCCGAATTGTCGGCACGGAGGGCACAATCTCGCCGTAGACGGCATCGGGGAAAAGCCATCGCACGCCGGCAAATTGCATCAGGAACTCTTCAACCGCCCAGCGTGAGGATTTCAGTCGGATACCGGACAGAACAACATGCTGCTTTCCATCCACTGCCAGGTGTTTGAGCAAAAACCCGTCGGCGTACAACTCCTTGATCTCTGGCGCGTGCTTCAGGACAAACGCATCCGGCCCCACATGAATCGTCACCGCGCCATCAGCCGCCCGGCGGCCGGGAGCGATTTCCCGACCGGTAACCCGGGAGAGGTAATCGCA
>DLVV01000089.1 GCA_003445035.1 Planctomycetaceae bacterium
GAACTCTTCCGTGATCACCCCGACGTGCTGGCGAGGCACCAGAAACGGTTCGACTACGTGATGGTCGACGAGTACCAGGACACCAACGCCACGCAGTACCGCATCATCTCGTCGCTCGTCGCCAAGCACGGGAACCTGTGTGTCGTCGGCGATGATGACCAGGCGATCTACGGATGGCGCGGCGCGCGGATGGAGAACATCCTGGAATTCGATCGCGAATTCCCGGACGCGACAATCGTGCGACTGGAGGAGAACTACCGCTGTCGCCCGGAGATCCTCGAACTGGCCAACTGCCTGATCGCTCACAACACCGAACGACGCGACAAAACCCTCAAGCCCGCTCGCGGACCCGGCAAACCTCCGAGGTTCCTGGAAATCGACGACGAAGTCGACGAAGCGACCTACGTCGCCCGTGAGATCCGGGCCGCGGTCGACACCGGACGTTTCCGCTACAAGGACGTTGCCATCCTGTTCCGCACCAACGAACAGCCTCGGCTGTTCGAACAGGAACTCCGAGCCAACAAGGTGCCCTACGTGTTGATCGGTGGCCAGTCGTTCTTCGATCGACGCGAGGTGCGTGATCTGATCAGCTATCTCAAGGTGATCGCCAACCCTGACGACGAGCTTTCGCTGTTGAGAATCATCAACCGGCCAGCTCGTGGCATCGGAGACGGAACGGTATCGAAACTGCTCGAACGGGCCGTCGAATCCGGCGAGAGCCTGTGGCATGTCCTGCCACAGGCCACCGCCGATGGCGACGTGCCCCAGCGGGGCGCCGAGAACATCGAGCGATTCCGACAGATGATCGATCAGTACCGCAAGCCGATGAGCCAGGGACGAATCAGTGAGCAACTTAACCGTTTGATCACCGAGATCAACTACAAGGGCGAGATCGAGCGACAGTACAAGACGCCGCTCGAAAAAGTGTCGCGATGGAGTTCGGTCGAGGAACTGGTCAACGCCACATCGCAATACGAACGAGGAGCCGAGAGTTCCTCACTCGAAGGGTTCCTCGAAGAGATCGCGTTGACCAACAACGAGGACGAGGTGGACAAGGACCAGCAACTGAAAAAGAACGCGGTCGCCCTGATCACCCTGCACAGCGCCAAGGGACTCGAGTTCCCCGTCGTGTACCTGGTCGGAATGGAAGAGGGCCTGTTGCCTCACGAACGATCGATCCAGGACGGGCACCGGGCCATCTGTGAGGAGCGGCGACTGGCTTACGTCGGTGTCACCCGCGCCATGGATTTCCTCACGCTCTCGTGGGCCAAGCACCGCACCAAGTGGGGTAAGCGCCGCAAGACCAAGACGTCTCGGTTCCTGGCAGAAATGAACGGTGGACCGGTCGGTTTCGATGAGGAAACCGAAGACGAGCCGGAGAAGCGACGCACCGCCCGATCGAAATGACCGCCGCCGGCCATCGAGGAACCAGCTGACCATGGCACGGACAACAACCAATCGTCCGGACCGCCGCGTGGTCTGGCTGCTGATCCTGCTGGGCGGTGTCACCATCTCCGATCGGGCTGTGGATGCCGGCGAACCGGTGAAGAAGACCTTTTCGGTCGTCGGCTATCTGCCCGAATACCGGGCCAGGGGATTCGACGAAACCGTTTGCCGGCAGTTGGACGAACTGGTGTTTTTTTCGGTCGAGCCCCGGGCCGATGGAACCCTCGACACCAGCCGCCTGAAACCCGCCATGGTCAAACAACTGGGCCAACTGAAACGCAAATACTGCCTGCGGCTGAGACTGTGCATCGGTGGCTGGGAACGGTCGTCCGCATTCGCCACCTGTTGTGCCAACGACGCCACAAGGGCTCGATTCATCCGACAGATGATCGACTTCTGTCGATCGCACACCTTCGACGGTGTTGACCTGGACTGGGAACACCCCAAGGGACCTGTCCAGCAAGCCTCCTACACCCGATTGATCGTGGAAACGAAAAGGGCCTTCCGCCCGTTGCGACTCTCGGTGACCGCGGCAATCGCTGGTTGGCAGCAACTCTCTCCCACAGCCGCGAAATCCCTGGACCGGATCCACCTGATGTCTTACGACGCCGACGGGCGGCATTCGACATTGCAACAGGCCCGGGACGACATTGACCGGCTCCGCCGGACCGGAATTCCCGCCGAACGCATTTGCCTGGGCCTGCCCTTCTATGGGCGATCACTCGACAAAAAACGGACCGCCCATACGTATGCCGAGATCGTCCGCCGTTTTGCACCGGCTGCCACGGTCGACGAAACCAACGGCATCTACTTCAACGGACCGTCGACCATCCGACAGAAGACCCGGCTGGCGGTTTCCAGCGGGCTGGCGGGAGTCAGCATCTGGGAGATCGGGCAGGATGCCCGAGGCCCCCGTTCACTGCTGCGAGTGATCAGCAAGTCGCGTCGTGGGTCCGTCGGGCGTCCCTGATCAGCGACTTCCGACCGTCTGCTTCATCGGGACCGGAATCCTTGAAAGAATCCGCTCCGCTTTCGGCAGACGGAACACCTCGAGGTGCCCATCGCGGCTTCCCACCGCCAGCAAGGACGCGTCCTTGTTGAGTGCCACGCAGTACACGGGAACTCGAACC
>DLVV01000265.1 GCA_003445035.1 Planctomycetaceae bacterium
CAACGTGATATCGAGGGTGGAGTTTCGCCTGTGTGTGGGTGGGCCACGGGGACAGGTCGTAATCGGGTCCGCTGGCGACACACGCCGGCGATGCCGGCTTTCTGCCCCGTGATGAAGCGAAGCACACATGGCCGACCATAAACTTACCGATCTGATCGCACTGCTGGCTCGCTACGAAGCCGACGGTGATCTCCAGTCCCCGCAGGTTGCCTCGGCAATCCAGGCATTGTCCTCGGCAGAGTTCGACTCGGATCCGGGAATGGCAACGGTCCTGGAGTCGCTCCTGGAGCAACGCCGGTCCGCGCAGGAACCGGTTGCTGCCATCGACGACCTGATCGACCACATTCATCACGTCCGGTATTCCGCAGCAGAACATTTCCACCGGACTCGACAGCAGGGCCCGGTCCATCTCGCCGATTTCGAACGTACGCTCGGTGATCTGCCGCTGGAGGCATCGCAAGTCCAATTCGCAGCCAACTCTTCCCGCCTCATTCTCCAGTCGGCCATCTCGCTTGCACGAGACAATCGGTTCCTTTCATCTCGCCGCGATCTCGTTCCCGCCGTAGCTGTCGAACTGGACCGGCAATTCGAAGACACCACTGCCGAATGTTTCTCGATTCTCGAAAACGCGAACCGCCGCCTGGTTCTCGAGACCATCGACCTCGTTCGACAGAACGTCTCTGGCAATCTCCTCCATCTACTGGACCAGGTCTCGGCGGAGGCCAAGTCGCCTCAACCAGAACACTCGTCGCTGGACGAGAGTCACGGACTCGACTCGCTGCAATCCCTCGAAACCGAGTTCCATTCCGCCACCACGGTTCTCCAACGACAGCAGGCCCTGGATCGCATTTGTGTGTGGCCGAGCGGCGAATCTTTTGAGGTCATCCTGCGATTGGTCGAAGCCCATCCGGAGTTCTGTGAACGGGTGAACTTGATCCTGATCTGCCTCGCCGGCCCTCGCCAGGTGCCAGGCTGGACGGGATGGGAGAACGCTCTGAAACGGGCCACCGTTCGCGGACAACAGGACCTGAGCCAACTCGTGCGGGAATCCCCAGCCGAGTTGCTGCTGATCTGGGCGACGCAACACGGAGGTTTCGGCCCCGAGATCATCGCCGCGTTGGAACACCACTGCGACGAGCACGCCACGACTGTCGACGAAGAGGACTTCATACGGCGGTGGAGTGACCTGCTGACCACACCCGAAATCAACGCCCTGATGGGGTTCGACTACGCGGACGATCACCCGGCAACGGCGACCACAACGAACGATCTCGCCCCCACCTCAGTAGACCACTCACCGGCAACCGCATCCCAACCAACTCCTCCATCGACTGCCTCCCCAACACCAACACCCGCGGTAGTACCTCCAAAGCCCCCACGTCCCGCTTCGGTCATCTGGCGAGACCACATCCAACCGTGGCTGACGGAGAACTGGTTCCTGGTGGCCGGCATCGTGATGGGAGTCGCCGGCGCGTCCCTGCTGTCGGTCTGGCTCTGGGACTCTGTCCCTCTCATCCGGTTCACCGTCCTGCCGGCATTGCTGGCAGGTTTCACCCTGGCTGTGGCGTTCGTCGGTTCATGGATCGAACGACAGGACCTGAAGTTTCGCGGCACCGGAACCGTGATGCGCGGCGCGGCGATTGCGCTCTTGCCGTTAAACTTCATGGTGGTGTCACTGCTGGCCGGTGAAGAAACTCTCGACAACAAGAGTGTTTTCGTGGCCGCAATGGGCCTGGCCTATGTCCTCATCTTCGGCTGGGCCCTCCGATCCTGGTGCCGCGCGGTGCACGAACCTCTGGCGTTGCCTTTGGCCGGGGCCCTGCTGGCAACCAATGGCCTGGTGATGATCGGTCCGGTGGCCCAGACGCTGGCCCAGAGTGACTGGGCGGGACTGCCCGCACTGATCGCCGTCGGTTTTCACGTCGGCTTCGGGATGGTCGCCTGGGCCGTGGTGAGCTTCGCCACCCGGACACTCACTCCCGAACTCGCCGCCGAAAAACGTGTGCCCTGGTTCGTGGGGGTCACGCTGGCCGCATCATTTCTCCAGGTTTTCGGCTGGGTCCACTTCCAGTTGAACGCGTTGCCGGAAATCTGGACCTATTCCCTGCTGGTGATCTTCTCCGGCTGGCTCGTCCTGTTCTCCGAACGCCGCGCCATGGAACTGGAGAACAAAAGCGATCAACTGGGCAGCGAGTCGTTTCTTGGCTACTCGATGGTGCTGATGGGTGTCCTGATGGGCAGCACCCACGATTACGTACGAGTGGCCGCACTGGCCCTGGCCGGAACAGTCTGGCTCTACCAGGCCGTGAGGCGACAACACGAATTGCAGCACTGGATCGGGTTGACCCTGCTGTCATTGTCGGGAGCCTCGATCGCTCTCTTGCCGGAATTTCCGCGCGATCCCTGGTTACCCGCGGCCGGACTGTTGATGGCACTCGTGATGGGCTTTGTGCATTACGTCGGTCGACGACAAGCGCAACCGCTACTGGCCCGGGCGGCCCTGGGAATGCAACCGACACTGGCGATGCTGACGGCCATCGTGGCAATCCTCGGCCAATGGCACTTTCGGTCTCCACCGCTCTGGACCGCCGGCTTCCTGGTGGCAACCGGCATCGTCTTCGCCTGGCGCGCCTGGCGTGACCAGGAACTCCGCTGGATTCACTCGGCGATGGCCATTGTCGGCATCAGCCTGCCTTACCTCGGCTGCGTCGACATGCTTGGACGTCAACTCCACGGCAACACGATGGCCTTCGGACTGGCTGCCACCTCGCTGGCCTGGATGCTGCTGGTCTGGTTGACGAAATCGCAACTGCTGCTGAAAGCCCGTTCGACAGTCCTGATGGTCTACGGCTCTCTGGCCGTCGCGGCCATGGTGTTGCGAGTGCTGTTCGAGAGCGGCACACCGGCCGACCTGGAATCCTGGCAACAGTGGATGGACTATTCGGGCCCGTTGCTGATGGCCGGCTTGCTGGCGATCGCGACATATCACACCCGCTCATTGCTGCCGGCCACCATGGCCACTGTGATCGCGGTGATCCTGTTTCCGGAGCTGAAAGCCAGGTTCCAGGATGCCTTCGAAGCTCTCGGCTGGGGCACCGGCCTGGGCAGTGCCTGGAGTGGGTTGGGGCTGGTGCTGGCCTGTTTCCCACTGTCCCGAGCCGCGTGGCTGCGAAACCTCGATGACGGGGACCTGTTCTTCGGTCGCATCCCGTTCCCGTTTCGCCGCCATGACCACACGCTGTTCACCTGGCCGATGGCCGCCTCGGCGGTGTTCCTGAGTTTTCGAGTCGACACGTGGACACTTCTGCAGAACGCGATGCCCGAAACATTCCCGTCCTACCTGGGTGATCTGGACATCTTGCGGATCCCGCTCCAGACAGCCGTCGCCGTCACTCTGACCGGAGCCACCTGGACACTGCTGAGCCTGTTTTTCCGGACCCACCCCGCCGCGCGAATCGGCACGCACCTCGGGTGGATCAGCCTGCTGGTCGGACTCGTGCTCGGCAACCACCTTCTCGAAACCCCCTGGCACTGGTCGTGGCCCTTGGTGGCAACCGGACTGATTCTGCAGGGGCTCGAATTCGCCTACTTGCGGCTGAAAACCAGCCTGCCGGAAATCGAGATCTCACACATCACGCCGACCCGCAACGTCCTGAAAACCAGCAGCCTGGTGTTGGCCACCGTCTGTATTGTCAGGTTGCTAGCCGAGAATGTCGCGGAGTTCCGGGAACTCGACTTGTTGATCCTGTTCGTCGTCGCGCAACTGGCCCGGTCCGGACTGGCCAGCGGCCACATGGTCTACGGCAGCTACCTGTTTGCGATGACCTGGACCAGCCTGCTGGCGGTGACTGTCCTGGGCTCAGGAGCTCTCATCACCCGGTTGTCGATCGCCGAGACATTCAGCCCAACGCTCTGGCTGCTGCTGGGCACTCACGTCGTACATCTCGGCCTGGAAGCCGCCCGTCCGGTCCACCAGCGACTGCGGCCCCTGT
>DLVV01000196.1:0-2646 GCA_003445035.1 Planctomycetaceae bacterium
GACCCGTTTCCTCCGCGACATCGGCACCGAGTCCGTCCCCCACACCGACACCGTGTTCCTAGCTCACCTGGTCGGCGTGTATAACGATCTCAGGGACTGGGACGCCTCCACCGCGGTCTGCCGGGCCGGGATGTTTCACTCGATCTACGGCACCGAGATGTTTCAGACGTTTGCCTTGCCCCTGGAGCAGCGGGACGAGGTCCGCGAGTTGATCGGCGACCACGCCGAGTTCGTGGCCTGGGTCAACTGTGTCATGGATCGCGAAACCTTCGACCAGCAACTCGACGCGTCTGCCCCCTACACGATTCGCAACCGGGTCACCGGGGAGCCGATCGAGATGAACGAGGATCAGTTCACCGACCTGTGCGTCGTGCACCTGTGCGATTGGCTCGAGCAGCTGCCTCGGCTCAAGAAATGGGACTTCCGCCGCGGCCCCTACCGACAAATCGCCGAACGCCTTGGGGGCATCGCCTTGTCGTCGTTCGACGAGATCTACGCTAACGAACCAGCCGCGCCGGCGGCGTCGGCCTGATTCACCTGACCGGGAGTGCCCAGATGATATCGACCCGTGTTGCCCTGTCCGCCGCATTCGTGCTCCTGTCGGCGTTCGCCCCGCCCATCCGGGCGGCCGCCCCGCCCAATATCGTCTTCATCATGGCCGACGATCTCGGCTTCGCCGAACTGGGCTGCTACGGTCAGAAGCGAATCCGCACGCCGCGGATCGACCAGCTTGCAAGAGACGGCATGCGGTTCACCAGGAACTATTCGGGCAACGCCGTTTGTGCGCCGTCCCGGTGCGTGTTGATGACGGGCAAGCATCCCGGGCATGCGTGGGTCCGCAGCAACAAGGAGGTCCGGCCCGAGGGGCAAACCCCGATCCCTGCCGCTGAGGTCACGCTGGCCGAACTGCTGAAATCGGACGGGTACGCGACAGGGGCCTTCGGCAAGTGGGGGCTCGGCCCCCCCGGATCCGAAGGCGGACCGCTGAAACAGGGTTTTGACCGTTTCTTCGGCTACAACTGCCAACGACACGCCCACAGCTACTACCCGTCCTACCTCTGGGACAACAACCAGCGGATCGCACTGAAAAACAATCCTCCCGTTGGCGGCCACGCTCGGTTTCCCAAGGATGCCGATGCGACCAACCCGGGCAACTACAGCCGCTTCAAGGGACAGGACTACGCCCCGGACCGGATTGCTGCCCAGGCACTGCGGTTCATCGAACAGAACAAGGATCGCCCCTTCTTCCTCTACTATCCCACGGTGATCCCGCACTTGGCGCTGCACGTGCCCGACGAGGCCCTGGAACCCTACCTGGCCCTCAAATGGAAGGACCCACCGTTCACCAAGCTGAAAGGTGGCGGTTACACCCCTCACTTCACTCCCAGGGCCGCTTACGCGGCGATGATCACCCGGCTCGACACCTACGTCGGCCGCATCCTCGATCTGCTCGAGAAACTCGACCTGGCCGACAACACGATCGTCGTCTTCACCTCAGACAACGGCACCACGCATCTGAAACGCGAGGTCGATTACGACTTCTTCGCCAGCGTCAAGCCGCTGCGTGGCCTCAAGGGATCGCTTTATGAGGGTGGTGTCCGCGTGCCGCTGATTGCCCGCTGGCCCGGCCATATCGCCAGGGGAAGCACGTCGGATTTCCTCACCGGCTTCGAGGACTGGATCCCGACACTGCTGGCCCTCACCGGCAGTCGGCAAGCGGTTCCCGTTGGCGTCGATGGCATCAGCCTGGCCGACACCCTCCGTGGAAAGCCTCAAGCGGCCCGGCCGTACCTCTATCGCGAGTTTGCCGGATACGGCGGCCAACAGGCCGTGTGGATGGGCAAGTGGAAGGGCGTTCGTCAGCGACTGTCACGCCCCAACAATCCCAACCGCCTGAAGATCGAACTCTTTGACCTCGAACAGGACATCGCCGAATCCCGCGACGTCGCATCCCGACATCCAGAGATTGTCTCTCGGATCCGAAAGCTGATGAAACGCGAACATCGTGCATCGGCGATCTTCCCCAACAAGGCTCTCGACTGACCCCGGACCGTCCATGACCGGCCTGCCATCCTTAGCCGAACTCTCCGGGCACGCAGCGTTCCGTCCGCGACATGTGCTCCTGGTCATGATGCTCAGCCTGGTCGGCTGCGGCGGCGAATCCGCTTCGGTCACGCCTCAGTCTGCCCAACAACCCGAAGCGATCCCGGAACCCGATGGAGCGGTAACCCCCACTGTCTCACCGGCTACCCCAACGCCGGCCGCTACCAGTGTGTCAGAGTCGCTCGACACGACATCTCGCCCGGCCACTCCCCCACCACCCTCACCCATTGAAACCGCGGCCAGGCAACTGCTGGCTCACCTCATCGCCGGCCGTTTCTCCGAAGCCACCAAGAGCTTCTCCCCGGAAGTCCTCGAAGCACTGCCCGCCGACAAGCTGAAGGCCACCTGGACGACCGTCCAGGCCCAGGTCGGCCTCTACCAGTCGGTCGCCGAGACAGCCAGGGAAATGACGATCCAGGACAACCGGGTCGTCGACCTGTTGTGTACGTTCGAACAGGCTCCCCTGGTGTTTCGCCTCTCCTACAACGAAAAGCAAAAGGTGGTCGGAATTTTCTTTCGCCCACCACCGAAAGCCAATCCGCC
>DLVV01000196.1:3021-9224 GCA_003445035.1 Planctomycetaceae bacterium
ACCGCGACCGCCACGCTCACCGGAAAAATCGATTGGCCCACCGGCGACGGCCCTTTTCCTGCCGTGCTGATCATTTCGGGTTCCGGACCTAACGACCGTGACGGCAACCAACCCGGGCTGGAGTCCGACTACCTTAAGAAACTCGGGTCGGCCCTGGCCTCCAGTGGCATTGCCGTGCTGAGATTCGACAAGCGGGGCAGTGGCGGCAGCCAGATCACGAGGTCGAAGGCCGAGGACCTCCGTTTTGAATCGATGGTCGACGACGCCCGGGGTTGGATCCGCCAGATGACAAAGAACAAGAACATCTCCCGGATCGGGATCATCGGTCACAGCCAGGGCTCGCTGGTGGCACTGTTGACCGCGCAGAAAGTCAAGGTGTCTGCCGTGGTCTCGATCGCGGGCGCCGGCCAGCCAATCGGCAAGGTGCTGGAACGCCAACTGGCCACGAACCTGGCCACGATGCCCAAGCTCAGGGACCAGGCCCTGGAGATTCTCCGCCAGTTGACCAGCGGGAAAAAGGTCGACGAGGTTCCAGCGTCGCTGCTGGCGGTATTCCGCCCCACCGTCCAGCCGTTCCTCATGTCCTGGATGAAATACGATCCGACGGCGATCATCGCCAAGACCACCACCCCGACCTTGATCGTGCAGGGCACCCGAGATGCCCAGGTCACCGTCCGCGACGCGGAAGCCCTGAAAGCGGCCCAGAAATCGGCCGCCCTGGTGTTGATCGAGGACATGAACCACGTCCTGCGTCACATCACCACCGACGCCGAACAATTGCCCAGCTATTCGAACGCCGAATTGCCGCTGGCCCCCGAACTCATCCCGGCCCTGTTCTCGTTCCTGGAACAGGAACTTGTTGTCGAACCATCAAAATGACCAGGCCGGTCATGGCGAAAAGGGCACCGGTCGGCCGCCAGTGACTCTCAATCCCCTCGGAAGAGTCACCGTCGGTCGAAACGTGCCGTCACCTCGTCCACGCAGAATCGAGATAGAATTGTCGCGGTAGTTGGCCGAGACCAGGTCGAGATGGCCGTCGCGGTCAAGATCGGCGATGTCCAGTCCGTAGCTGCCCAGGCCACTCGGCAGGTCCACCCGCCGAGAAAACGTGCCGTCACCACGGTTGAGGAACACCGAGACGAAGGCTTCGGTCCAGTGGGTGATGGCCAGGTCGATGTCCTTGTCACCGTCCAGGTCTCCCAGGCCCAGGAAGGCACCGTTCTTGCCGGCCTCCATTTGCCGGTCCTTTTTGAAGGTGCCATCGCCCCGGCCGGCGAAGATCGAGATGGTCGACGTGCCGAGGTTGGCCGTCACCACGTCCAGGTGTCCGTCACCGTTGAAGTCGGCAATCCGGGCGTCGTTAACGGCATGTGACCGCTTGCCGGGAATTGGAGTCGCCGGCAGAACTTTCACGACCCACCGCCGCGTCGTCTCCTTCGTGACGGCCGAAAAACACTCCTTGCCCGGACTCAGGCAGAACGTCACGCGATCATCATGCTCGTTAGGGATCACCACGTCAGGAAACCCGTCCTCATCCAGGTCACCCGTGTCGATCGCGTAGGCCGAGCGTCCGGCAGGCAACACGATCGCCGTCCCGAAACGCCCTCGCCCCAGCCCACGCCGGATGTGCAGTTCCCCCACGGTGAGATCGTGCTTGTAGCCCGAACCCCGGGCGGTGTAGAGCAGGTCCAGGCGGCCGTCCCGGTCAAGATCCTCAAACCGCACTCCCTTGGCCTCGCTTGGCACCTGGTATTCGACCAGCTTTCGGAATCGACCTCCTGCTTCTCCGAGCGCCACCACCACGCGACCGGTCTTCACCGTCGACAGCCCTCCCACACCCACCACGATGTCCAGCCGCCGGTCGCCGTTGATGTCGGCCGCGTGCAGGTTGTGGACATGAGGTTCTGACCAGCAGGTCGAATCGGTCGACCTGTCACGTTCACGACCCGACAGGTCCGTCAACACACCGCCCGACCGGTCCGACACACCTCCACGGCCATCACCGACGGCCAATTGCAACACGCCCAGGTTCCGGTAACCGGCCAGCACATCGGCATGCCCATCACCAGTGAAGTCTCGGACCAGGAGCTTGTACGGCCCACCGACATACCCTTCCAACCGCGGACGTTCGACCACTGGTTCTTCGGCCGACAGCAGGCCAACGGTCAGCACCAGCATTGCCACGTGTGGCCGCCACATCACGACTTGATCCGCCCGTCCCGTTCGACCCACTTGTAGGCCCGCTGGGAATTGAGAGAGAAGAACTGCTTGACGGCGGTTCGGCCACGGTCGCTGACGTAGTCCAGCACGATCTGCTGTTGCTGCCTGTAACTGGCCGCCCGCTCGGAGACCGGCCAGTCGCTGCCATAGATCACACGATCGTCACCGAACGCCTCCCAGACCACGTCGAGGTACGGCTTGTAGAAAGCCACGTCGGTCGGCGCCTTGCCCCCGCTGCGGGAGGCCCCTTCGACCATCGCCGAGACCTTGCAGAAGACATTCTTGTGCCCGGCCGCCGCACGAATGTTCGACACCCAGTCCTTCGGCGGAGCCGCTTTGGTGATGGCCACGTTGCCGATGTGATTCTGCAACAGACGCAGGCCGGGCATCCGGGCCGCCAGGCGACTGACCACCAGGGGCGTCACTGTCCCACCGTTGACATCCAACTCGAGATCGTGGTCCTGCAACACCTTGAACACATCAAGCGAGTTCGTCTTCAGCCGACTCGCGATCAGTTTCTCACCGACCCGGATCCCACGGAACAGCCGGTTCCTGGCAAACCGCTTGACGTTCTTCACGTACCCGGGCTGAGACGGGTCGAGGTGGCCGACGATGCCAAGGACAAACGGATCGTCCTTGGCAATATCCAGCAGCCACTGGTTGTCTTCCAGCCGGTTGCTGGCTTCGACAATCACCGTCCCGGTCACCTTCCGGGCGTGCGACAACGCCCGCAGGTGCCTGGGCAACACGGTCCGGAACAGCGACGACCCCTTGCGAGGCCAGGGAATCCCCTCGGGCCGGGTCGGGTCATAGAAGTGCGTGTGACAATCGATGACATCGAGTGCCGGTTTCCTGGACGCCTCGACAATCGTGGCCGAGCCCGCCACCGCCAGCCCCCCAGCGGTCGAGAGAAATCGGCGCCGCGACAGGTGTTGTGTCATTCCGAGAGCTCCCATCCCTTGCGATAGTCCTTGCGAAGGAGATCGTTGGCCGCCTTGTGGTTGGTGACCTTCATCTTCTTCGGGTCGTACTCGATGGTCTCACCGACCCGATACGCCACGTTGCCCAGCAGGACAATCTCGGTGAACGGTCCCGCGTAGCCGAAATGGCTTCCGGTGGGACTACCGGTCTTGGCCGCATTGATCCACTGCTGGTGGTGTCCGGGCGAATCGGGCAGGTACGGCTTGGGCGGTTGAAAGTCCTTGAACTGTTCCTTGGGCAGCAACTGCGGCATCGCGCCGTGTGCGATAGCAATCCGGCCTTTCTCACCGATGAACAGCGACCCGTTCATCGGCAGTTCGCGGGCGACAGGCTCGGACGGCCTGGCCGTCCCCTCGTACCAGAACACGTCCACCGGCGGCCTCTTGCCCCGCTGGCCAAACTCGAACTTTGTGATCATCCACGTCGGGCCACTCTGTGAATTCGGCCGTGGCCCCATCGACGACACGCGAACCTTGCCACCCAGTTTCAGGCCCCAGAAACTGGGATCCATCAGGTGGATGGCCATGTCACCAATCGCGCCGCACCCGAAATCCCACCACCCCCGCCAACGAAACGGAACAAAGGCCGGGTGATACTCCCGCCTGGCCGCCGGTCCCAGCCACAGGTCCCATGAAAGGCTCGAGGGCGTCTTGGGACGATCGGTCGGAACGGCGACGCCCTGCGGCCAGAATCGGCCCGGGCGGTCGGTGATGATATGGGCCTCACGTACCGGCCCCACCGCGTCGGTTTCGAGCAGTTCCACCAGTCGCAGGTAACCAGGGTGTTCGTGGTTCTGTGTCCCCATCTGCGTGGCCACCTTCTGCTTGGCCGCTTCCCGAGCCAGCAAACGGGCCTCCTGAACCGTGTGTGTCAACGGTTTCTCGCAATAGACGTGCAAACCTCGCCGCAGGGCACGCATCGACGCAACGGCATGGTGATGGTCTGGGGTGGCCACCACCACGGCGTCCAGGTCCTTGCGTTCCAGTAGCCTGCGGTAGTCGGCGTAAATCTCGGCCCGGGGATGCTTTTTCTTCGCCGCCGCCAGCCTCTGCGAATCCACATCACACAACGCGACGATGTTCTCTCCGGCGACGGCCGCCAGGTCGCTCGCCCCACGGCCGCCGACACCGATCGCTCCGATGTTCAATCGTTCATTGGCACCGAACACGGCCGCCGACACCAGCGTCGGAGCGGCCACCGCCCCGGCTCCCGTGGCCACCAGGAATTCGCGTCGTCGGATCGTCATCACCGCTCTCCCGCCGGGTTTTCCCGGTCCATCTCATCCACAGGTCGTTTCCGCTGCCGATCATATCCCTGTGTGGGGCGGCCTCACAACACGCCCGCCCCTTCGCTGGCTTGGCGTCATCGCCCCTCGCGACGATGATGGCCGGACATGTCTCGATGGAGCCAACCGGTGAATCGCACGCTTTTCGCTCTCCCGCTGCTCTCTGCCCTGCTCCTGGCCCCCGTGTCATCCTCCGCGGAAGTGAAAACCCTGCCACTGTGGCCGGGTGTCCCACCCGGTTCCGGCGGGATCACCGAAAAGGAAAAAGTTGTCGAGCGAGGCAACGGCAAGACGGTCATCGATCGCAGCATCCATGATGTGCACCGTCCCACGCTGACGGTTCACCTTCCCGAGAAGCGATCCCGTCGCCCCCTGTCCGCCCTGGTCATCTGCCCCGGCGGAGGGCTGACCCGCGTGGTGATCGACAAGGAAGGCAACGACCTGGCCCGCCTGCTGGCACCGCACGGCGTCGTCGGCGTTGTGCTGAAATTCCGCACAGCCAAGACCACCACTCACTTCTACGGCATGGAACCGATGGAAGCCGACGTGAAACGGGCCATCCGCACGGTCCGTGCCCGGGCCAACGACTGGAACATCGATCCCAAACGTGTCGGGGTGTTCGGATTCTCCGCCGGAGGAATTCTTGCTGCCGCAGCAGCCACCCGCTGCAAACGCGGAGACCCGGCCCGCCCCGACTTCTTTGCCGCGGCCTACCCGCTGCTGACCATGAACACCAAGGTCGCCGGCCGGAAGTACCAGCAATTGCTGTTCGGGCCAAAACCCACCGCCGCACAGTTGAGGGACTACTCGAGCGACCGCAACGTCAACGGCCACACGCCACCCAGCTTCCTGGCCCACGCCCGTGATGACCGGGCCGTGCTGGTGGCCAACACCGAATTGTTTGCTGCGGCCTGCCGTAAGACCGGGGTATCCTGCACCACGTTCATCCGCGATAAAGGAGGACACGGATACGGGGTCCGCGACTTCGGCAACCCGATCAACAAGTGGCGGTTTGCCTTCGTGGACTGGCTGATCCAACGCAAGCTGGCCACACCAGCTCCTTGACCATGCACCACCTTCACCGCCACCTGTCGCTCGTGCTGCTGATCGGCAGCCTGTCCGCTTCGGCCACCGCCGCCGACAAGCCGCAGGCCACGATTCGGTTCAGTCGTGACATCCTGCCACTGCTGGCCAAGAAGTGCTTTGCTTGCCATGGTCCGGCCGACCAGGAGTCCGGACTGGCGCTGCACCTGAGAAACCGGGCCGTCGGCAAAACCGACTCCGATCAGCGGGCCATCGTCCCCGGGCATCCGGACCAGAGCCATTTGCTCGCGAGAGTCCGATCCACCGACCCCGCCATCCGGATGCCACACGACGGACCGCCACTGACCCACGACGAGATTCGTCGGCTCGAGGCCTGGATCGCCCAGGGAGCCCGTTACGAAAAACACTGGTCCTTCGTTCCACCTCGCCGGGCTCGACCGCCGGTGGCCCACTCCGCCCGGCACGTCCGTTCACCGGTTGACCGCTTCGTGCTCGCCCGACTTCAACCGCGGAACCTGGACCTCTCGCCCGAAGCCGACCCCTACACGCTCGTCCGCCGCCTCTCGCTCGACCTCGTCGGGCTTCTTCCCTCGAGTCGGCAGATCGAGCGTTTCGCAACCGACCCGTCAGATGCCAACTACGAACAACTGGTCGACGAACTGCTCGCCTCGCC
>DLVV01000196.1:9558-12435 GCA_003445035.1 Planctomycetaceae bacterium
GAACGCTGGGGACGCCACTGGCTGGACCTGGCCCGCTACGCCGACAGCTTCGGCTACGAACGTGACGACGTGCGACCCAACGCCTGGCGGTATCGTGACTGGGTCATCAACTCGGTCAACCGCAACCAGCCCTACGACCAGTTCATCGTCGAACAAATCGCCGGCGACCTGCTGCTCAAGGCGACCATCTCGCAAAAAATCGCCACCGGGCTGCATCGGATGA
Source organism: Planctomycetaceae bacterium (assembly GCA_003445035.1). Taxonomy (GTDB): domain Bacteria; phylum Planctomycetota; class Planctomycetia; order Planctomycetales; family Planctomycetaceae; genus UBA8437. The sequence continues at coordinate 9,782 of DLVV01000196.1, forward strand.
ATATCAAGAACAACGAATCCGGCATCAACAAGGAGGACTACCGGAACCGGGAAACGGTTGACCGCGTGAACACCACGGCCACCTCGATTCTGGGCCTCACGCTCGGTTGTGCGCAATGTCATTCTCACAAGTACGACCCGATTCCCCAGCGGGACTTTTACGCCTTCTACGCGTTCTTCAACAACGTCGAAGAGAAGAACATCGACATCGACGGTTCGGCCAAAGATCGCGGGAGGTACCAGGCGGCACTCGCCGACGTCAAACGCCGGCAGGCCACACTCAAGACACGCCGGGACACGATCGGCGGGATGAGAAAACACGCCAGCCTGGTCGCATGGCAGAACTCTCTCGGCAACAAGCCCTCCGACATCGCCGATCGTCTCAAGCAACTTGACCTCTCGCCCGAACTCCGGGAACTGCTCGCCCGGCCAGCGTCCCGCTTCTCGCCGGAACAACTGAAGATCTCCCGGGCCTTCTGGACAACACTCGCCGGACGCCACGATGACACCGGCCAGGCCATGGCCCAGATCAGTGTCCAAAAACGGCACTTGCCCAAGCCGTACGTGATGACGATCGCCGAACGAACCAAGGGACGTCGCTCCGCTCACGTCCTGCTCCGCGGAGATTTCAAGCAGAAGGGCAAACCGGTTCAGCCCGCCACTCCCTCGGCGTTGCCCCCGCTGTCATCTCGAAACAAGACCGCCGACCGGCTGGATCTCGCTCGCTGGCTGGTTTCCACCGGCAACCCGCTCTCGGCCCGCGTTGCGGTCAACCACGCCTGGGCCCACCTGTTCGGCCGTGGCCTGGTCATCACCCGTGACGACTTCGGCAGCCAGGGTGAACCTCCCACTCACCCGGACCTGCTCGACTGGCTCGCCGTCGAATTCACCGACAGCGACTGGGATCGCAAGGCACTGGTCAAGCGGATTGTCACCTCCACGACCTATCGCCAATCCTCCCACCGCAGCCCAGGGCTGGCCTCGTCCGACCCCGACAACCTGTGGCTGGCCCGACAGAGCCGATTTCGGGTCGAGTCCGAAATCGTCCGCGACCTGTTCCTGGACGCTGCCGGCCTGCTCCATTCGGCGGTCGGTGGATCAACCATTCACCCACACAAGCCCGACGGCACCGAGGAATTGGCCTACAAGTACAAGACCCGCTGGATCGTCTCGAACCGGCCTGACCGCTACCGCCGGGGCATGTACATCCTTTTCAAACGCACCAACCCCTACCCGAGCCTGATGATCTTCGACAGCCCGGGAAGCAATGTCTGCCTGGCCGAGCGAAATCGGTCGAACACCCCGCTCCAGGCCCTGACCACTCTCAACGACCCCGTCTTCTTCGAATGTGCGCAGGCCCTGGGCCGTCGACTGGCCTCGTCGGACTCCACGACCGACTCTCGCCTGCAACAAGCCGCCCTGGCCGCGCTCTCGCGGCCCCTGGTCTCCGAAGAGCTCTCGATCCTTCGCCAGCTTCACGCCGAGGAAGTCGCCTGGTTCGGCCAACACGCCGACGAAGCCATCCGCGTCGTTGGCGGCTTCCCGGCCCCCGACACACCGACTCACCACACGGCCGCCTGGATCGGCGTCGCTCGCACCCTGTTGAACCTCGACGAATTCCTGACCCGCGACTGATCGTCGCCACACAACCCGCGTTGGCCCCATGACAACCGATCATCCCGCACTCCTGTCGCCGGAAGCCACCCGCCGAGAATTCCTGGCCAGTTCGGCCAGTGGTCTCGGAGGGGTCGCCCTCGCCTCGTTGCTGGCCGCCGACAGCCCCGCCGCCGTGATCCCGGCCCATTTCGCCCCGACCGCCAAACGCTGCATCTTCTTCTTCATGGCCGGCGGCCCCAGCCATGTGGACCTCTTCGACCCCAAGCCCATTCTCAACAACCGTGACGGCCAGAAGATGCCCGACTCGTTGCTCGGGGCCACCGAGTTTGCCTTCATCAAGAAGAACAAGGCGGTGCTCAAGGGTTCACCGGCCAAGTTCCGCGCCCGTGGCGAATGCGGCATCGAGTACTCGAACATGCTCGGGCAGATCGGCGACCGTGCCGACGACATCGCCCTGATCCGCACCGTGCACGGGGAACAGTTCAACCACCACCCCGGCCAATTGTTGCTCAGTTGTGGCAAGGCCGAGATGGGTCGTCCGTCGATCGGGGCCTGGCTGACCTACGGGCTGGGTACCGAATCGGACAACTTGCCCGGCTACGTCGTGCTGGCCGCCGGCCGGGGAGCCAGCGGCGGATCCTCGAACTGGACCAGCGGGTTCCTGCCCTCCACCTATCAGGGGGTCCCCTTCCGCGGTCAGGGCGACCCGATCCTGTATCTTTCCAACCCTCCAGGCATCGCCCGACGCAGCCAGCGTCGCACGCTGGATGCCCTGGGCCGACTCAACGCCATTCGCTACCGCGACGTCCGCGACCCCGAAATCGCCAGCCGCATAGCACAGTACGAACTCGCCTTCCGCATGCAGTCGGCCGCGCCCGAATTGACCGATCTCTCGGGTGAGACTCGCCACACGCTGGCCGCCTACGGGGTCAACCGCCCGACACCTCGGCCGACCGCCGCCATGCAATCCGGCGACACCTACCACCGTTTCTCCGTCAACTGCCTGCTGGCCCGGCGACTGGTCGAACGCGGCGTGCG
>DLVV01000039.1:0-3173 GCA_003445035.1 Planctomycetaceae bacterium
GATGTCCATGGCCGCCGTGCCCCCCCCGCCACGGCGGTGACACGTGGCACAGTTGGCGTGCAGGTACGCCCGGGCACGCGTTTCCAGCGGCAGGGTGGGATCAGCCGGATCGGGCATCGTGGCTGGTGCCTTGGCCAGAGGGGGGGAGATCAGGTCGATGTGGGTCATCGTGCGGAGCTGATTGTCCACGACCGTGCCGTAATTGTGGTCGCGGTTGAGTTGTGCCGGCGTGAAGCCATAGATCGACCCTCCTCGAGTGGTGTGGCAGAGGATGCATTCGGTGCGGCTGGCGTGGTGCCAGTTCTGGACCCGTTGGCCGCCGGGAGCTGCGGGGTCTTTGACGGTGAACTGGCGGTCGGACGCCTGGTTGCCGGCCAGGACCGCATCGGTGCCGGAGTCGTTCCAGATGTAGTTGTAGGCCTGCCACGACTGGCCGGTGTAGTGCAACACCTGGGTTTCGAGGCGACGTCGTGAGCGGACGTCGCCGGCGATCAGGTCCAGGGAGATCGTCTTGGCCAGAACTCCATCAACCGGAAAGGACCATTGTCCGGAAACGTTACCAATCTGGATGTTTGATGATTTGTGGAGACCGAGTTGGGTGTTGCCCGGCAGGGCGACGAACCGCTCGGAAACAGCGTGATCTGCCCAGGGTGCGGCACCGACCGAATAAGAGATCACTCCTGGCGCCAGGCGGTGTGTGCTGGTGGTCGTGAACAGCCCGGTGTCACTCAGCTTGCGAGGGAAGTTGCGGTTGGCTGTTTTCCGGTCACTGGGCACCAGGCGGTGAAGTCCTCCGCCGACGTAGTCGACGATGTAGAGCTCGCCGTCGTGGTCAGTTCCGAAACAGACAATCTGCAGGGTGGAGTCGACCAGTTCCCGGGATTGGGTCAGGCGTTTTCCATCGTGTCGAGCCGCCCAGATTTTCCCGGTCACATAATCGCCATAAATGTAGGCTCCGGTGAGTGACTTCAGTCGTCGTCCGGTGTACACCTCGCCACCGGTGATCGAGCGAGACTCGGTGTGAGAGTGGGCGACGGCCGGTGGTGAGATGGACGTGGGTCCGCGATCCCATTCGGGATGCACCGACTGCGATGCCTCGACGATGCTCCACCCGTAATTGGCTCCCTTCTGGACGCGGTAGATCATCTCCCACATTTCCCAGCCGACGTCTCCACACCACAGGGCGCCGTTGGATGGGTCGAACGTGATCTTCCACGGGTTGCGAAACCCGTAGGCCCAGACCTCGGGTCTCGCTCCGGGCGTGTTGATAAACGGATTGTCGGCGGGGATTGAGTAAGGGCGTTGATCCGACGGGTGATCAACGTCAATCCTCATGATCGTGGCCGGCAACGTGGACAGGTTCTGGCCGTTGCGGCGGCTGTCCGGGGGAAAAGCCCCGGCACCGTCGCCGGCACTGATGTAGAGGAAGCCGTCGGGACCGAACTCCAGGCATCCGCCGTTGTGGCCTCCAGCCAGCCAGCGAATCACCGTGGATTCCGACTTGGGGTCGATCGTGGGTGGATCGGTGTTTGAGACGGTGAACCGTGAGACCACCGTGCCATCGGGTTCCCCGGATTTGCGGACGTACGTGATGTAACAGTGGCGGTTCTTCTCGAACCGTGGATGGAAGGCCAGGCCGTAGATCTGGGTCAGCCCCTCGATGGCCGGTCCGAGGTCGACGGCCAGGTCGGCGGTATCCGAAGACTTCCGAGGGTCGAATGTGAGGATCTTGCCCTTGAGCTCGGCGACGTACATGCGACTGGTGCCGGGCGCATGAGTCAGGATGACCGGGTCGGTGAAACGAAGCTTGGGAAAGACCGGCCGCGTGGCGAACGGTGGTGGGGGTTCGGGTGACCCCGTGATGCGGGAGGTCGTCCAGGCGACACGACGTGCGATGCCGTACGGTCGCCTGGGGTCATCCGCAGCGGTTGAGGTGGATGAGACGACCAGGAGAAGGCCGAGGGCCAGCGAGAGCGTGCGTGAATCCATGTTGTTGATCGTCGCGGAGTCTGTGGTACCGGCGGGGCGTGCATGGTAACGCCGTGCCGGAGGAGATTCACCTCTTGCGGGCGGTAGCCGCCTCGGTCAAAATCCCCAAAAGGAATATGATCGGGTTGTGATGATGCCCAGTTGGAGGACGAGTCGTGAGCCGGTTGGAGCGAGGGGCGGTGAAGGTCGTGTGGATGGCCATCGGTTGGCTGGCGTTGCTTGGGCTGGCGTGGGGGCAGGCCGAAGCTGCTGCCAGACCAGGTGAGCCGACCACGTCGGAAAAACGACCGTCGGCGACCGCCGAACAGATCGCCGGCTGGGTTTCTCAGCTGACCAGTCGCGATTTTCAAAAGCGGCGGGCAGCATCCAGACAACTGGTTTCGGCCGGCCAGGCGGCGATCGTGCCAGTGGCCAAGGCCGCCGAAGGGGCCGATCTCGAGCGGACCACACGGTGCATTTCTGTCCTCAGGCAACTGCTGGTTTCGACCGATAAGCCAGTCAAGGCCGCCGCTGAGGCGGCATTGAAACGGTTGTCGGGGAACAAGAATCCCACCGTGGCACGTCGTGCGCAGGCCGCGCTTCCGAAGGCCGATCCCAAACCCGGTCGACGCGGGCCGGCTCGGCAATTCGGTGGTGTCCAGATCCGCAACGGCACCCGGGTGTCGACGCGAGTCATCAACGGACAACGAACGATTGAAGTGACCGAGCCGAATCGAAAACTCACGATTTCCGACCTCAATGGCAAGGACATTCGCATCAAGATCACGACGATGGCCAAGGGGAAGGCTGAGACACGGGAAGTGAAAGCCGAAACGGCTGAGGCCCTGAAGAAGGCCGATCCGGAAGCCTCCAAACTCTATCAGCAGTACGCTGTGAATAACGCACTGAGGATTCGGATTGGGGCGTTTCCTCCGCGCATCAGAAACGGTGGCCGCCGAGCGCTGCCACTGAATCGTGGGGCCAGAGTTCTTCCCCTGCCGCCGAGGGTTGGCGGTTGGCATCAACAGGTGGAGCGGGTCCAGAAGAAGCTCGATGAGGCTGTCGCGAGGCTGCAGAAGCTCGCCGGTCAGCCGCAGGCGAAGCCCGAGGAGCTTCGTGCGGTGCTCAAGCAACTCGGCGACGCGCAGAAGACGCTGTCGGTGCTGCTCGGGCCAGAGGGGAAGGCCACTCCGAAGCCGAAGCCG
>DLVV01000039.1:3507-21998 GCA_003445035.1 Planctomycetaceae bacterium
AAGGCTGCGAAGCCCAAGGTGATCAAGACACGGGGCGTCTAGCCCGGAGCGGCGAGATGGCACCGGCCTCTGGCGTGGCGTCTCAGGCCAGGATCTCCTTGACCAGGTTGCCGTGCACATCTGTCAGGCGGTGTCGACGACCCTGGTATTTGAAAGTCAATCGCTGGTGGTCGATCCCCAGGCAGTGCAGCAGCGTGGCGTTCAGGTCATGCACGTGGACGGGATTTTCCAGGATGTTGTACGAATAGTCGTCGGTGGTGCCGTGGGTCATTCCGGGTTTGATGCCGGCACCGGCAACCCAGATTGAGAAGCATCGCGGGTGGTGATCTCGACCATAATCGGTCTTGGTCAGTCGGCCCTGGCAGTAGACTGTGCGGCCGAATTCTCCGCCCCAGACGACCAGGGTGTCTTTGAGCAAGCCGCGTTGGGCAAGGTCCAGCACCAGCGCGGCGCTGGCCTGGTCGGTGGAAGCACATTGTTCGGCGATTTTCTTGGGCAGCGTTGCGTGCTGGTCCCACCCCCGATGGAACAACTGGACAAACCGGACACCGCGTTCACACAGTCGCCTCGCCAGCAGGCAGTTGGAGGCAAAGGTGCCGGGCTTGCGGGAATCGTCCCCGTAGAGCTTGAAAATGTGGTCGGGTTCCTTGGAGGTGTCGGTGAGTTCCGGGACGGACGTCTGCATGCGGAAGGCCAGTTCGTACTGTGCCATCCGGGTGCTGATTTCAGGGTCGCCCTGCTGTTTGAGTTTGAGGTCGTTGAGGCGAGACAGGTCGTCCAGGAATCGGCGGCGAACTTTGGAGTCGAGGCCGGCAGGGTTGGAAAGGAACAGGACGGGGTCGCCGATTGAACGGAACTTGACGCCCTGGAATTTGGTGGGGAGGAAGCCACTACCCCAGAGCCGGTCGTAAAGAGGTTGGCCTCCAGCTCCCGAGACCATCGCCACAAAAGCCGGCAGGTCCCGGTTGAGGCTGCCCAGGCCATAAGAGAGCCATGAGCCGAAGCTGGGGCGGCCGGCCAACTGGGCTCCGGTCTGGATGAAGGTGATTGCCGGGTCGTGGTTGATGGCCTCGGTGTGCAACGTCTTGAGGATGCTGATGCGATCAGCGATCTGTGCCGTTTGCGGAAGCAGCTCGCTGAGCCACTGCCCGCTCTCGCCATGTTGGGCGAAAGAGAAGGTGGACGGTGCGACGGGAAAACGTTCCTGCTTGGAGGTCATCCCGGTCAGCCGCTGGCCCTTGCGGATGGAGTCGGGTAGGTCGGCGGCATGGTGTTTGGCGAGCTGGGGCTTGTAATCAAAGAGGTCGAGTTGCGATGGGGCGCCGGATTGGAAGAGGTAGATGACTCTTTTGGCTTTGCCCGCAAAATGGGGGAGACCGCCAAGACCCGGCTCGGAAGCCGGCTGTTCGGCCAGGCCGTCTTCGGAGAGCAGGGTCGACACGGCTGCCAGTCCGGCGGCCGACCGTCCGAGGAAGGCTCGTCGTTGAATGGCGAGGTGGTCGTCGAGTGGTTGCGGTGCGTGAAACACTGTGGTGTCCGTCGGTTACTCGCGGCTGATGGATTCGTCGAGATTCAACAACAGGCTGGACAGGGCGGTCCAGGCGGCGACCTCGAGTGTGTCGAGTTGCTCTTGGCGTGGTGCGTCTCCGATGGAGGCCAGCTCGGCAGCAGCCTTGGGGGCCTTGGAGAACGCGTCGCGCTGGTGCTTGAGGTTGGCCAGCAGGATGGTCGCCTCAGCAACGGTGGGCAAACGGGATATGGTCAGCAGGAACGCCTGTTCCAAACGCTCGGAGTCGTTTTGTTGCGGGCCGCTCAGAACCCGTTCGGCCAGCGAGCGGGCGGATTCGGTGAACGTGACGTCATTCATCAATGTCAGGGCCTGCAGCGGGGTGTTGGTCCGGGAGGGCCGGACGATGCAGGCTTCGCGTGTGCTGGCGTCGAAGGCCAGCATGGTCGGGTTAGTGACGGTCCGCTTGGCGTAGGTGTAAAGACTGCGGCGGTGCAGATCGCCTCCGGTGGACTGGTTGTAGTCGGTGGTGGAGGCGATTTCTTTCCAGAGACCTGCGGGTTGATAGGGGCGAACGGAGGGCCCTCCGATACGTTCGTTGAGGAGCCCGGAGGAATACAGTGCCTGGTCGCGAATGACTTCGGCGGAGAGACGGTATCGGGGTGCCCTGGCCAGCAATCGATTTTCGGGGTCGCGGGCCAGCAGTGCCGGGGTTGACCTGGAGGTCTGGCGGTAAGTGCTGCTGGTGACAATCGTGCGGATCAGGGCTTTGCTGTCCCAGTTGGTGCGATGAAACTCGGTGGCCATCCAGTCGAGAAGTTCCGGATGGGAAGGTTGTTCGCCCTGCGAGCCGAAATCCTCGGCGGTCCGTACGAGCCCGGCTCCGAAGATCCGCTGCCAGAATCGGTTGGTGATCACTCGGGACGTCAGCGGGTTCTGCTTGCTGACCAGCCAACGCGCCAGCCCCAGTCGGTTTGGCGGGCTGTCCTTGGGCAGCGAGGGCAGGGCCTGCGGAGTGCCAGTCATTACCGGTTCTCCGGGGCGATCGTACTGTCCGCGAATGAGCACCTGTGTCTTGCGGGGCTGAGCCAGTTCCTTCATCACCATCACAGTGGGGACGGTGGCCAGGAACGACCGGGTCTGACGCTGGAGGTTCGGCAGTCGGTTGGCGGCGTTGCGGTGAACCTGAGAGGCATGCTTGGCGACGTAATAGGCTCGCAGTTTGGCGAATTGACCGGGTGTTCTCTTGGGGGCGGGGATCTTGATCAACTGGGGGATTCTCTGCGGGGTGGCCAGGATCGAAATCTCGGTGGCCGACAGGTCTCGCGTGTAGATGCGGACGTCGTCGATCAGCCCGGAGAAATGGCCGGCGGAACCGCCACCGGCACCCAGGCGTAGCGGCTCGTCAGCGTTGTAGGTCTGGTTGATGAAGTCCAGATCGACGGTCAGGGGGACAGGCTTGCCGTCCAGGTACAGGGTGATGCCTTTTGCGACACGACTTCCGTCGTATGTGACTGCCAGGTGGTACCACCGATCGGCGACGATTGGCTGGGCCGAGCGAACGCGGATCGAATCGTCCAGCCAACGGGCGACGAGGTTGATTCGGATGTGGCCACCGTCAAGGTCGACGTAGTAACCCTTGCCTCGCGGTTCGTCGGTCATTTTGGAGATCAACGTGCCGGTTTTCACCTGGTCGGCTCGTAGCCACGTTGAAAGAGTCATGCGGTCGCGGTAAAGGAACTTGGCGACGGACTTGTCAGTGGCCAGGTGGGACCCTTTGGCCAGGCGGGCCGCGCGTCCAACCTGGCCGACGGCATAATCCGCCTCGGCGGGCAGCGGCTGCACCGGTTGTTTGGGGTCGGCCGTGTTGGTCAGGGTGCCATTGAGTGGGAAATGCGCCAGGAGACCGTCGGTGACCGACCAGTCTGTTTCGGACGGAAGTTTTGTTGCGTCGGAGGATTCCCATTTGCTCTGGGCGGCTGCCAGTAGCGGTTGCAGTTTCAACAGGGTCCGGCGGGCATCAGCGAGGGCGGTTGCCAACGCCTGCTGCTGCTGTTGTTGCACCGAGGTGGGCGCCTTGATGTAGGGGGGCGAGTTGCCCTCCTTGATGGCACGGCCGTGTTCGGGAATGTTGTTGAAATAGGCGAAGACCCGGTAGAACTCCTTCTGTGAAATCGGGTCGTACTTATGTTCGTGGCAGCGAGCACATTTCAACGTCAGTCCGAGCCAGACGGTGGCGGTGGTGTCGACCCGGTCGACGACGTACTCGACCTGGTACTCTTCGGGAATCACCCCGCCTTCACTGTTGCCACGGTGATTGCGGTTGAAGCCGGTGGCGATCAACTGGCTGAGCGTTGGGTTGGGCAGGAGGTCTCCGGCGAGTTGTTCGATGGTGAAGCGGTCGAATGGCATGTTGCCGTTGATTGCTCCGAGGACCCAGTCTCGCCATCGCCACATCGAGCGGGGTCCGTCGTTCTGGTATCCGCTGGTGTCGGCGTAACGTGCGGCATCGAGCCAGTCGACGGCGAGATGTTCGCCGGCACGTGGGGAGGCGAGCAGCCGGTCGACTTCTCGTTCGTGGGCTCCCGGCCGCGTGTCTGACAGGTGGGCCAGGATTCGACTTGGGGTGGGGGGCAGGCCGGTCAGGTCCAGGTGGAGCCGTCGCAACAACGTGGTGCGGTCGGCGTCAGGGGATGGCACCAGTCCGGCCTTGTCGAGCCGTGACAGGATGAAGCGGTCGATCGCGTTTCGTGGCCAGTCCGGGCGGCTGACGCTGGGCAGGGCCGGGCGAACTGGTGGTATGAATGACCAGTGGGGTTGCCAGCGGGCTCCCTGGACAATCCATTTCTCGATCAACCGGGTTTGCCGCTGGGTGATTGACAGGCCCGAGTCGGATGGAGGCATCCTCTCGTCGGCGTCCTTGGAACTGATCCGTTGGTAGATGCCGCTGGCGGACGGCTTGCCGGGAACGAGCACGTGGTGATCGTCCCGCTTGGCGAACAGGCCGGCGCGGGTGTCGAACCGCATCTTGGCCTGTCGCTTGGTTTTGTCGGGTCCGTGGCAGTGGTAGCAGAGGTTGGAGAGGATCGGACGGATGTCGCGGTTGAAATTGATCGTCTCGGGGAGCGGAGGTTCGGCGGCCGTGAGGGTCGGGCCAAATGAGGCCAAAACCAACGAAAGCGTCCGGACGGAAAGACGGTGGCGTCTCATCCCGTTGGTCCTGGAAGGCGAATCGGTGAGCGGATGGCGCCGCGAGGCACGGTGTGGACACGATAGCAGATCGGCCGTCGGAGATGCGACAGAGGCCGGGTTGCCCGGAAGCACATGTCCGCAAAATGTGCATTGAAAACGAACGTACACTCATGTATACAATCGTTTACAGTCGATCCAACAACATCCACATGTCACGACAGGGGAAGCGACATGAATGCACAAGTTGGGAAGTCATCACGGCAGAGGGGCGGCGAGTCGGATGGTTCGGAGAATTCAAACGGTCTCGAACCTCCGTTGCGGCCTCTTTCGGATCGCCAGAATCAGATCTTGGAGTTCATCCGGAGCGAGTTGAAGACTCGTGGATACGCTCCTTCCGTCCGTGACATCGTTCGCCACGTTGGGGACCGGTCACCGACGAGCGTTCATCGGCATCTGAAGACGTTGGAGCGACACGAATTGATTGTGCGAGACCCCGGAAAAAGTCGATCGATTCGCCTGTTAGGTGAAGAGTCGTCACAGGCTGGCCAGGGAAACCGCGTGGGATTGCTACTGGCGGGGGTGATTGCCGCGGGGAGTCCCATCGAGGCGATCGAGCAGGATGAGCGGATTGATTTCGATGCGTTGTTCAACCGCGACGGCCACTTCGTGTTGCGGGTGAAAGGCGATTCGATGATCGAGGATCACATCGATGATGGGGATCTCGTGGTGGTTCGCCAGACGGACCGGTGCCGAGAGGGGGACACCGTGGTGGCGTTGCTGGACGGCCAGGCGGCGACGTTGAAGCGATTTTATCGCGAAGAGGACCGGATCCGGCTGCAGCCGGCCAATGCTGACCTGGATCCGATCTACGCCCGGGATGTGAAGATTCTGGGCGTGGTGGTGGGCGTGGTTCGCCGGGTCCCGTAGCGCACTTGTCTCTTCGGGCTGCCCGGTCCCTCAATGTGTGATTCCCTGGTTGTTGGTGCTCATGTCGTCGCGGCTGGAACAGATTGGTTCCCTTACCCGTCGTCTACGACGGATGGAGCAGTCACGTCGGCCACCGGGGCTGGAGAGAGAGGTGGCGGGGACGGGGCATGAGGCCCTGGACCGTCTGTTGCCGGGCAGGGGGCTGAGGCGGGGGAGGTTGTTTGAATGGATCAATGCCCGGGGACCAGGGACGGGGGCAGCGACACTGGCGTTGTTGGCGGCCAGGGAGCTGATGCAGGACGCGGAAAACCGGGTGGTGGGAACACTTGTGGTCATCGACCGGGATGGTGGTTTTTATGCGGCAGCCGTAGAGGAGTTGGGGCTGCCGCCTCAGGAGTTGTTGCTGGTGCATCCGAAGTCGGAAGCCGAATGGCTGTGGGCGGTCGAGCAGGCGTTGCGGAGCCCGGCCGTCGACGTGACGTTGACATGGGCCGACCGGATTGAGGACCGGGCGTTTCGTCGATGGCAGTTGGCTGCTGAAGCGGGCGGTGGGGTGGGCATGCTGGTGAGGTCGGCCGGGGCGTTGGAGGGGGCGTCGTGGGCATCGGTGAGCCTGTTGGTGCGGAGCGGGGGTTGCGATGACACCAGGGAACGCGAGGAGGGCTTCGCCAGGCGGATGGGGCGACGCTGGGGGGTCAGCGTTTTGCGGAACCGGGCAGGGGGAGCTGAAGACGACGGGTCTGAATGGTTGTTGGAGTGGGACGATGAGACGGGTGGCTTGCATCTACTTTCCCGACTGGGGTGTACAGCATCGGTTGGTGTGCAGGTCACCGGGTGACCACCGTCGATTGGTAGTGATCTCGAGGGATGGTGCCCGTGGTGATCGCGTACAGGCCTGTTGTGACGGAGCGTCGGCCGGTGGGGTGCGTCCGGGAATGCCGCTGGCGGAGGCGAGGGCGGTGCTGTCGCCTCCAGTGGGAGAAGAGTCCGGCGGACTGGAGGTGATCGAGGCGAACCCCGGCCGTGATCGCGAGATGCTGGCCAGGCAGTGTGGATGGGCCTGGCGATTCACCCCCCGGGTGGCCCTGCCCCCTCCGGAGGGACAGGACAACCCGGCGAATTCGGATCCGCGGACTCGCCCGGAATCGCTGTTGGCCAATATCACCGGGTGCGGCCATCTCTTCGGAGGCGATCACGGGTTGGCTGTGGCGATGCAGGAGGACTGGCTGGGGCGAGGGTACCGGGTGCGAGTTGCGGTGGCCGGTTCCCCCGGCACAGCCTGGGCTATTGCGCACGCGGCTCATTGGACCGGGCAGCCGGCCGTCCCCCTGGTGGTGACACCGGGGCGAGACGAACAGTGGGTACAGCGACTGCCGATTGAAGCGTTGGCGCTCGAAGCCGGCGTGGTGAGAGCGTTGCGAGAACTGGGTGTGAATCGTGCCGGCCGGTTGCTCGAGTTGCCCGCCCCGGAAGTCAAGCGGCGGTTTGGTGACGAGACTCTGTGGAGGATTGACAGGGCAATTGGCCGGGTCGACGAGCCCCTGGACTGCCTGCCGATGCCAGATCCGGTTGTGGCACGCCGGGTTTTTGAGCAGCCGGTCAGTCGGGGGGATTGGCTGGAGCAGGTGTTGCAGGAATTGGTGGTGGAGGTGTCCGAAGGGCTGAGGAGGCGGGGGCGTGTGGCGTGGAGACTGGTGTGCCGGGTGTGCCACGAGGTCGGCCAGGAAAGCCGCGGACAACCCGGCCGGATGGAATGGGCGACGGGGTTGGTCGAGCCCGGCTGGAAGGCGGATCGTTTGTGGGGATTAGTGCGACTGGGGATGGAGCGGCACCGTTGGCCCCGACAAGTGACTCGACTGGAGGTCGAGGCCGAGGGGGTGGTGGTGCCGGAGCGTTCGCAGGAGACGCTGTTCGACGTGGACGCCGAGGCGGCCTGCCAGCGAATGACGCGAGGCCTGGCAAACCTGGTCGAACGATTGGTGAGCCGGCTGGGAAGACACGCCGTGACACGGCCGGTGTTGTGTGATGACGTGATTCCCGAATCGGCGGTGGAATTGCGGTCGGCGGCGGGGCCCGGCTTGGGAGAATCGCCGCATCGTTCGGCTTCGACGACAAGCGGTGGTGGCATGAAGCCAGCCAGGCGGCCGTTGCGGTTAATCGACGGGCCACGTGCGATCGAGGTGATGGTGGCGGCTCCCCAGGGGCCTCCTGTTCGCTTCGAGTGGGAAGGGCGAGCCCACCGCGTATTGCAGCACTGGGGGCCCGAGCGGATTGAAACCGGTTGGTGGACGGATCGGCAGGTCGCCAGGGACTACTACCGTGTCGAGATCGACACGGGCGAATGGTACTGGGTGTTCCGTCGACTCGGTGAGGAGGACTGGTTCGTGCACGGGGTTTTCGAGTGATGCCCGAATCGTCTCCATCGACGCCTCGCGGTACGAACGTTTCGCCCTCGGGTTATGTCGAGTTGTGTTGCCGGACGAATTATTCGTTCCTGGAAGCGGCGTCACATCCGGAGGAACTGGTAGCCAGGGCTGCCCGGCTGGGACATGCGTCGCTGGCGATCACTGATGTCAACAGCCTGGCCGGCGTGGTGCGGGCACACGCGGCGTCTCGTGAGCTGCGTGGTGAAGGGGGGTGGGGGGTCGTGTGCGGTGCGAGGCTTCGGTTCGAGGACTCGCCCCCGGTGGTGGTCTGGGTTCCGGATCGGGAGTCCTACGCGGCTCTGTGTCGCTTGCTGACGCTGGGACGACGACGGGCAGGGAAGGGAGAGTGCCGGTTGTGGTGGAGAGACCTGGAGGAGGCTGGAGGCGGACTTTTGGCCGGTGTGTTGCTGCACCGGTTGTTGCCGGGGGGCGCGATGGGTTCTGAGGTCCGGGGGGACGTGGTGTCGTTTCTGGAGCGATTTGCCGGATTGTTCGGCGACCGTGGTTATGCACTGGCTGGGCTGTTTCGCGGTCCGGATGACGTGGGCGCGTGGCGGCAGATGTCCGGCTGGGCCCAGGCCGCGGGATTACCTCTGGTGGCCACCGCGGACGTGCTCTATCACGATCCCGCGAGACAGCGGATGGCCGATGTGCTTTCGGCCATTCGGGAGGGGTGCCCGGTCGAGAGACTGGGATTCCATCGCCAGGTGAATGCCGAGCGAAGCCTGAAAGGGCTTGAGGAGATGGTTGAGTTGGTTGGAGGGGATCGGGTCGCGGTGACTCGCAGCCTGGAAGTGGCGGAACGCTGTGGGTTTTCTCTGGACGAGTTGAAATACGAGTACCCTGAGGAGTTGTGTCCTGAAGGGACCACCCTGGGGGAGCACCTTCGGAGCCTGACCTGGGAAGGGGCGGGGAGGCGATATCCGTCAGGGGTGCCGTCGGCGGTTGGACGGTTGATTGTTCATGAGTTGGAACTGATCGCCCAACTCGAATACGAGCCGTATTTTTTGACCGTGTGGGACCTGGTCCGTTTCGCACGCAGTCGCGGGATTCTTTGCCAGGGGCGTGGGTCAGCGGCGAATTCGGTCGTCTGCTTCTGCCTGGGGATCACGTCTGTGGACCCGGAACGGATTGACGTGCTTTTCGAGCGATTCGTGAGCCAGGAGCGGGATGAGGCCCCCGATATCGACGTCGATTTCGAACACGAACGTCGAGAGGAGGTCTTGCAATACCTCTACGAAAAATACGGACGTGAACGAGCGGGGATGACCGGAGTGGTGATCCGTTACCGACCTCGTTCAGCATTGCGAGATGTCGGGAAGGCGTTGGGATTGTCTCTGGACCGGGTTGACCGGCTGGCAAAGACTGTCGGGCGCGTGCACGACGACAGTTTTGTGCAACGGGTCCACGACGCGGGGCTGGATCCGGAATCGCGACTGGGGCGGCAGTTGGTCGAGTTGGTCCGCGAGATCCTCGGTTTTCCTCGCCACCTGTCTCAGCACGTCGGTGGAATGGTGATCACACGCGGGCGGTTGTCGGAACTGGTCCCCATCGAAAATGCGGCGATGGCCGGCCGAACGGTGATCCAGTGGGACAAAAATGACCTGGACACGTTGGGGATTCTGAAAGTTGACTGCCTGTCATTGGGGATGTTGTCAGCGATTCATCGTTGCCTGGAGATGATCGGGGCTCAAAGGGCCGGGAAGACCATCGATGACGCGATGGCGGCGGTGCCACCAGAGGATCCGGCGGTCTACGAGATGGTCGGGTCTGCCGACACGGTGGGAGTGTTTCAGATCGAGAGCCGGGCGCAGATGAGCATGTTGCCGAGGCTGAAGCCGCGGTGTTTTTATGACCTGGTGATCGAGGTGGCGATCGTCCGGCCCGGGCCGATCCAGGGGGATATGGTGCATCCGTATCTGAGGCGCCGGGCGGGGCGGGAGCCAACAAGTTATCCCGACGACGCGATTCGCGGTGTGCTGGAGAAGACTCTGGGGGTGCCAATTTTCCAGGAGCAGGCTATGCGGTTGGCGGTGGTGGCTGCAGGGTTCACTCCCGGGCAGGCTGACCAGCTTCGGCGGGCGATGGGGGCCTGGCGACGTCCGGGGGTGATCGACCGCTTTCACAGACAATTGGTCGAGGGAATGGTTGAGCGGGGATACGGGAGCGAGTTTGCAGAACGTGTGTTTCGTCAGATTCGAGGTTTCGGCGAATACGGGTTTCCAGAATCTCACGCGGCGAGTTTTGCACTGCTGGTCTACGTCTCGGCCTGGCTCAAACGATATCACCCTGCCCAGTTCACTGCCGCTTTGCTCAACAGCCAGCCGATGGGGTTTTATGCGCCGGCCCAGTTGGTTGCGGATGCACGCAGGCACGGAGTGCAGGTGCTTGGCGTGGACATCAATCACAGTGATTGGGACTGCACGGTCGATGGGGATGCGATGGGCCGGGGATGGTCGGTGTCGGGTGACCAGGTGGGCCGTGGGCCGGCTTTGAGATTGGGGTTGAGGACGGTGCGGGGCCTGGCCGAATCGGTGGCCCGGCGAATCGTGGTTGAGCGAGAGCGGGCCACTTACCAGTCGGTTGGAGACCTGGCGCGTCGGGTGGGGCTGGGCGAGGGGGAGATGGTCCGGCTGACACGGGCTGACGTGTTTGGCTCGCTGGAGACGGGGAGACGTGAGGCGGTGTGGGATGCGCTGGCCGATCGGTCGGAACAGCCTCTGTGGGGTGGAGTGATCGGCTCGCAGTCGGTCGAGTGGCCGCACATGAGTGATTTTGAGGAGGTGGTGGCTGATTACCGGGCACAGGGGCTGAGCTTGCGAGGACATCCCTTTGAGAGTCTTCGCGAGAGGGTCGAGCGATTGGGGGCAACGACGGCGGTCGGACTGGGGCAGGTTCCCCATGGCCGACGGGCGGTGGTGGCGGGGTTGGTGTTGTTGAGGCAGAGGCCTTCGAGTGCTCGGGGAGTGACGTTTGTGACGCTGGAGGATGAAACGGGAGTGGCCAATCTGATCATCAAGCAGAAGGTATGGGAGACACACCGGCAGGCGGCGAGGTCGGCGACGGCACTGATGGCCTTCGGCACGGTCCAGAACCAGGAGGGCGTGATCCACCTGCTGGTGTCACGTGTGACGGACCTGTCGGAGATGTTGGGTGGAGTGGCGGTGCCTTCACGAGATTTCCGGTAGGATGTGATCCTTTAGGTAGGCACGGAGCACATCGGTATGGCCATTCCCCGCATAGCGATTGGCGGAATCGAACACGAAACGGCTGGGCTGTTGCCGGGCGAGACCCCGATGTCGGTCTTCGATCGTCGTCGCCTCCCTTCCGGCCAGTTGCTGCAACGCACCGGGGATGCCAACACGGTGGTCGACGGATACCTGCACGGTGCGAGGGAACGTGAATGGCAGATTGCCCCGTTGCTGTGGATCAAGGGGACATCCGGGCCACCCGCATCCCGAGGAACGTTCGACGCACTGCTCGGCGAATTGCTGGATGACCTGCGCCGGGCCGGACCGGTGGACGGGGTGTTGTTGAGCTTGCACGGGTCGTTTGCGGCCGAGGGGATTGATGACGCCGATGGTGCGGTGCTTCAGGCGGTGCGAGACCAGGTGGGGCCAGATGTGCCGCTGATGTCGGTTCACGATCTTCACTGCAATCTGACCGAGGCAATGACCAATCCCGCCGATGCCCTGGCGGTAATGCGGACCTATCCGCATGTGGATATGCGAGAACGAGCCCTGCACGTTACCGGCCTGATGGAGGAGACGCTGGCGGGGCGGTTGAGGCCGACGATGGCTTTTCGGCAATTGCCGTTGCTGTGGAGCGCGCCTCGCATGATTGATGCCGAACCACCCATGTCGGAAGCGGTCGCACGCGTGGTGGCAGCCAACGATCGTCCGGGAGTGGTGTCGGCGAGTCTTGGGGTCGGGTACCAGTGGGTGGACAGTCCAGCGGTGGGCACCAGCACAGTGGTGGTGACGGACGATGACGCCGCCGCCGCCCGGGTCGAAGCCGACGCGATGGCCGACTGGGTCTGGGATCGGCGGTCGGATTGGATCTCGCCGTCGATGACGCCGGCCGAGGCACTCGCCTTGGGCGAGGCCGAGGAGGGGTATCCGATCGTGCTGGCTGACCAGGCAGACAACACCGGTGGCGGTGCGCCCGGGGACGGAACCGAAGTGTTGCGACTGTTCATCCAGCGCGAGTTCGATCCGGCTGTGGTCTTGTACGTGGTCGATCCGCCGGCGGCGGCCCAGGCACATGAGGCCGGAATCGGGGCGGTGATCGATGTCGAGGTTGGTGGACGGTCCAACGCCGAGCTTGGCCCTCCCGTCCAGATGCGGGCCGTGGTGGAAGGTCTCGGTGACGGGGACTTTGTCTACGATGGCCCGATGTGGCAAGGAGTGTCCGATTCGGTGGGGCCCACCGCATGGCTCAGAGAGGGGGGCGTCTCGGTGGTGGTTATCAGCCTGCCACAACAACCGGTCGATCTCGCCCTGTGTCACACGCTGGGGATGGAGCCGAAGGATTTTCGGTACATCTGCGTGAAATCCACTGGGCATTTTCGGAGTGGATTCGAGCCGGTTGCCGGGTCGATCTATAACGTTGATGCCAAGGGGTTGTTGAGCCAGTCATTCTCCGAACTTCCGTTCACTCGTCTTGGTCGGGCGATGTACCCCCTGGATGAAAGTGCCACTAAGGGGTTCTGAGGAGAAGCGGGCATCGTGGACTCGATTCCAAAGCCCTGGGTCGGGGCGATTTCAGGGGGCCGTCCGGGGAAATGGGTGCTTGAGCCAGCGAGATGAGGGTGGTACCTTTGTGAACGCCCGATTCGGAGGGAGCAGGAAGACATCCGCTCCGAATCATGACTGGGCTGCCGGACACGCCGCAGGGAGGTGAGTATGTCGGGGATTGACGATCGCTATACCGTTCTGACCGAACGGCTTCGTAAGGTCGCGGTGCTGGAATCGTGCGGCAGTGTGCTGGGGTGGGACGAACAGACCTACATGCCCAGCGGTGGTGCCGCACACCGGGCGGAGCAACTGGCGCTGCTTGCCGGGATGGCACACCACGAGGCCACCGACAAGCAACTGGGCGACCTGATCGGGGAACTCGAGGGTGAGGACCTGGGCGATCCCGGCGGGCCGCGTGCGGCCAATATCCGAGAGGCCCGCAGAGCGTTCGATCGCGCCACCTGCCTGCCCCGGCGTTTGGTTGAAGAAATTTCGCGAGTCACGACCATGTCGCAACAGGCCTGGGTGACTGCGAGACGCGAAAAGGACTTCCCGTCGTTTCTGCCGTTCCTGCAACAGGTGGTTGCCCTGAAACGCGAGGAGGCGGCTGCTATCGGCTTCGGCGAAGGCGGAGAGCCTTACGACGCGCTGTTGGCTCACTACGAGCCAGGAGCGACCTCCTCATGGGTCGACGGGGTCTTTTCGCCGCTTCGCGCCGCTACGGTTGAGTTGCTCGATGCAATTCGAGGCAGTCGAGTCCAGCCACCAGTCGACATTCTGACACGATCGTATCCGGTTGACGCACAGCGGAAATTCGGGATGGCCGCTTCGAAGCGAATCGGCTTTTCTTTCGAAGAGGGACGGCTCGATGTTGCGGCTCACCCGTTCTGCAGTGGGTTTGGGCCGGGAGACTGCCGCCTGACGACGCGTTACGACGAGCATCATTTTCCCGGGGCGTTCTTCGGTACGATGCACGAATCGGGTCACGGGATTTACGAACAGGGGCTCGATCGCGAAGCGTACGGAACGGCTATGGGTGTGTCGTGTTCACTGGGAATTCACGAGTCGCAATCCCGGATGTGGGAGAACTTCGTCGGGCGAGGGGAACCCTTCTGGTTGCACCTGTTCGAGGAAGCTCAGGGGGCGTTTCCGGAAGCCCTTGGCCAGGAGACTCGTGAACGGTTCATGGCTGCAATCAATGACGTACGGCCATCGATGATCCGTGTCGAAGCCGACGAAGTGACTTACAACCTGCACATTATGCTGAGGTTCGAACTGGAACGGGCGTTGATTGACGGCTCGCTCGAACCCGCTGATGTGTCGGGGGCCTGGAACGACGCATTTACCAGGGACTTCGGAATCACCCCGGCTGACGATTCGGAGGGATGCCTGCAGGACATACACTGGAGCGCCGGTCTGCTGGGCTATTTTCCGACTTATGCGCTGGGGAATATTTATGCCGCGCAATTCTTCGTTGCGGCCGATGCGGCCATTGGGCCGTTGTCCGAACAATTTGCCGACGGAGAATTTCTTGCGCTCAAGGGCTGGTTGAATCGGGAAATTCACCAGCGAGGGCGACAATGTCGCGCTGACGAGTTGGTCGAAGTGGTGACCGGGGAAGGGTTGTCACACGAGCCGCTGGTGACACATTTACGAGACCGTTTCAGCCCGTTGTACGATTTGTAGATATCACCGGTGGATTCGGAGGCTCGGGACGAAAAAAAAACGTCGGCGGGAAGGAATCTGACGAAGGTTGAGGGTTCGACAGTGGGTAGTAGGCGTAGCGGGGATTGCGTGAACGGTTTCAAGCCGGCAACTGCTTTTTCCGGCATTCTCACCCAGATTCCTATTCCTCCAAATCGTGAAAACTCATACATTTCCGGTCTGATCAGCGGATGCGCGCTGGGAACGGTCGACGGAGCGTCGGCCGCAGTGTCATTTCGTTGATTCCGAACTGTTCTGGACAAAACGACTTTGAGACTTTCTGCGTGTCACCGATCTGACGTAACGGCGGAGAAATCCGTCGTTTGCGGACGTCGGCGACGTGGGCTGACTGGCCTGCGTCGACTGCCGACGTGTATCGGTCAGGCACGTGACGGGAAAGCATCAGGAGAAGGTTGATGTTGCTGACTTCGTGGATAACGTCGCTGCGTCGAACGTGGCAGCAGAAGTCGACTCGACGGACCGTTTTGCGGCAACGCCGGGAAATGGCACCGCGGGCGTCGGCTGTCGAACAACTGGAAGATCGAACTTTGCTCAGTTCGGTGGTCATCGAATCGGTGACTGCCGGGGAATCGTTGAGCATCGATACCCAGGCGATGGTCGGCAACGGGACGCTTAGCAATCCCGAATTCGACAGCTTGACCATTCGGTCGGTCGTGGTTGCCCCGGGATCCGGAACCGCCATCGACATCGATTTTTCAGGCGACGATACAGCGAAGCTGGAACTGGATACGATCTCGATTCAATCGGTCATCGCGACAGGAAGTGGCGAACCGGGTTTGCGGGTCAACCTCCAGGACGTGAACCTCGGCGATCTGGTGGTCGATTCGTCGTCAATCAGTGGCGAGAATGGAGCCGGGCTGACGCTCGATCTCCACGATGTCAACCTTGGTGCGTTGACGATTGTGCACTCCGACGTCGCTGGAGACGGTGGGCCGGGAACGACGATCTCCCTGGACGGCACAACTGTCGGTGAGTTCAACATCGCAAAAACGACCTCCGACGGCGTCAGCGTCACGTCGGTGTCCGGGCAGAGCGGGTTGATCGATCCCAACCCCGGACCGGGGGGGATCCCACCGGGGGGAGTCACCAACACCAATCCGATGACCGTCACCGCGCTCACGCACGGATTGTCGACCGGTGACGTGATCGAGATTTCCGGAGTGATCGGGAACTCGGCCGTCAACGGCCGCCGTGTTATCACCCGCGTGACGGATTCGACGTTCACTGTCGACAGCACCGCTCTCAATGGTGGCATCGACGCATCACAAACGACGCTGACGGTGCAGGATGTGAGCTTGTTGCGATCCGGCGGCGTGTTCCCGTTTTCAATCGGGATCGGATCCGAAACTCTGCAGGTGTTGTCGGCCAGTGACAACGTGTTGACGGTCACCCGGGGAGCGGCCCCCAGTTCTCACTCCGACGGCACGGTTGTGGTTGGGACGGCCGCCAATGGCGACTACATCCGCGGTGGCGAGTGGGTGGTTCCGTCGTCGATCTCCAAGGGCAGTGTCAAGGAAAACCGACTGGAAGGTCCGACCGGCTCGGACGGATTGCAACTGGACTTCAGCAACACCGGCGGAGCGAAGTTCTCGATCACCGACAACTACGTGATCGAAGGGCTGGAGATCGTTCTGGACGGCTCGCCGCTGCAGAACCTGACGATCCACAACAATCTGTTGACCGGCAACAACGTGGGACCGGGGTTCGTTCTGGACGCGACCGACAGCAATGTCGATGGCATCATTTCCGGCAATCGCGTGGTCGGAAACGCCACCAACGGGATTCAGTTCGATTTGACCGACAGCAATCTCGGCGGTCGCATTACGGGGAATTCGGTCGAGAACAACGCCGGTGACGGAATGGTGTTCAATGCCGATTCCACCAGCGGGCTGCGAACTCTGAACTTCAGCAACCCCGGCCGAATCGTTGGAGATGTGACCGATGCGTCCAGCCATGACCCGATACAAATCAACTCGCAGGGACACGGTCTGAAGAGAGGCGACCTGGTCTACATCGAGGGGGTCCGGGGCAATATCGCGGCCAACGGTAATCACCATGTGGCGGTCTCGGAAACGGATTTGGTTGCCGCGTTGAACCTGCTGCAGACCGAGTTGCCGGTCGTCGACGTGGGCCCGTTCCTGTTGCTCGAGTCTCCCACCAGTTCCAGTCAGGCCAGCCAGACCAGCGTGGCCACGACCATGCTGGCCGACGATGAAGTTGTCGAGTTGATCGTCAACGATGCCTCGGTGTTCGTGAATCCCACGGATTTCGCGGTTCGCATTGACAGCGAAATTCTGCTCGTGACGAATGTCGACACGACAACCAACACTCTGACAGTCACACGCGGTCAGTTGGGAACGTCCGCGGCGCAACACGACGTCGGTGCGGTCGTGAGCGACGAAGGACTCTACAACTTCCAGATTCGCGTCGACGACGAACGGATGCTGGTGGCCGAGGTCGATGAAATTACCAATGTGATTTCGGTGGTTCGCGGGGTCGACGGGACCATCGCCGCCAGTCACCTGGGCACGTCTCCGTTGTATCACGATTCGGTTTTCGTTCTGGAAGGATCATCGGGCAGTTCCGGGGACACCGGGGTCTACGACGGCGGGGGCAGGATCCACCTGGCCGATGGGGCCATCAGCGGCAACACCTTCCGGAACAACACGGCTGGTGCGGGGGTCCGTGCCGAGTTGCCCGAGAACACCGTGCTACTGGCCGACGTGACCAACAACACGTTGTCGGGCAACTCCGAGGGCGGTTTCATCCTGCGGGCCAGTGATACGAATCCGTCCGAACACGGCGAGAGTGCCTTTGCGGTGAATATCGGCGGCGACGATCGCTTGGCCGACTCTAATCTTTTTGACGGAAACTTCGGCGCGGGGATGGCCTTCACGCTCGTCGACAAGGCCGTCGGCACATTCAACGTCCGGAACAATACGGTCATCAACCAGGTTGATGACAACGACACGTCGACCAACTACGTCGGTGACGCGATCCACGCTGAACTGGTCGGGCTAGACCTGAACTTCGAGGCGATTAACCGGCTGGAAGGGGCCGTCGTCGAGAACAACAGTCTGGGGACCGAGGGCTACACGGAACTGGCCGCGGCCATCAACGCCACGCAGGCGACGATCACCGTGAGCGACAGTTCGCGGTTCGATGCCCTCTCGACGCCGTTCAATGTCCAGGTGGGTCGTGAGGTGATGACCGTCACGGGGATCACCGACGAGAACCTGGACGTGGTTCGCGGCGTCGGCACCACGCCCAACGAAGGGCACGTTTTGGGCGATACGGTGTTCTCGACAAGCGGCGGCAATCAGGGCCGTGGGTTCTCGTTGTTGATCGAGGAGGATTCGACCCTCCAGGACCTGTTGTTCAACAACAACACCGTCGTCAACAACGGCGATGACGGGTTCAAACTCCGCCGCGAAGATGAGGGGCGGTTGAATCGGGTTGAGTCCGGGTCGGTGCAACGGCGGGCGGTGACGATCCGAGACAATACGATCATAGCGAACGCGTCGAACGCACCCCTCGAATCGGTCTCCCCCACTGAAACGCAGCGGCGCGGGGCCGGTGTTGACATCCACGCTATCAACGGAAGTGTTGATCTCCAGGATCTCGAGATTGTTGGCAACGTGATCGAGGCGAACGTCGGCAGCAACACCAGCGGGATTCTGCTGCGAGCCGAAGCGGATGCCAGGATCCTGGCCGATATCGAAGACAACCGGATCCGCTACAACTCGGCCGACGGAATCGAGCTCTCGACGCGGCAGAACGACGGCACCGACGTGCGGCAGGTCGGTGGAACGTGGACCAAGAACTCGATCACCGACAACGGGAATCACGGGATCGAGATCGCCGGGCGTCACGGTCTGTTCGACCTGATCACTACGTCCGGCGCCCAGACGGTCGTGACGCCGCTGTTTATCGGCATCGAAGGGGTGGACCCCGTCGACGGCAAGGACCGCGGCAACA
>DLVV01000039.1:22375-26660 GCA_003445035.1 Planctomycetaceae bacterium
CCAACAACAGTGTCAAGGACAACGGCACCGGGGGGATTGACATCAACCCCAGTGGGCCACAGACCACGGCGATCAAGTCGAGTGAGATCTCGGAGAACTTCGGGATCGGCATCGACGTCAGCGCCGGTCCTCGGGTGGTCGTGACGATTCGTGACAACCTGATCCGTAACAACATCGATTCGGACCTCACGGATGCCGTCCTGACCGGAGACGCGATCGAGTTGACCACTCCGGGTCTTTCGGCTGGACCGTTGCACGCGACGATTACCGGCAACTTCATCGAGGGCAACGACGGCCGCGGTATCGACCTGCTCAATACCGGCACGATGCAGGTGAAGATCGGTGATCCCATCCTGCCGCTGGACAGCGGTCGCAACGATATTGTTGGCAACCGGCTCGAAGGTCTCTATCTCGTCAACACCGCTGATACGAATCAAAGCCAGTCGGTGCCGAGCACCGATCCGCTGCTGGAGGGCGGTCAGGTCGGGGCGGCGGGCAACGTCATGCTCCACGTCGATACGAACACGATCGAGGACAACGGTGTGGGCAGCAGTTTGGCCGGTACCGGACTGATCATGCGTGCCGGGACCGTCTTTGGCGGTGGCACCTATACGACACGAGACGCTTCCGGCGATCTGACCCGAGTGGGTGGTGAAGGGGCCAGTAATGCGACGGGCGTCGGCAGCAACGATGGCAGCCTCGGCAAGGGGAACGGGCGGATCAATGCCCGGATTGCCAACAACACGTTCGAGGGAAACTTTGGCAATGACTTTTTCGTCGAGGCGTTTCGGTCGACGGTGGATCCACCGGCAACCAGTGGGACCTGGACCACGGACGATTTCTCCGTCTCCAGTTATTCCTCCGACCCGCTGTCCCGGGTCAACCTGGTGTTCACCGGGAACACCGGAAACGGTCTGCAGGCAGCAGTTGCCGGAAATCCGACCTACAGCAATGCCGAGGGGGACTTCAAGAGGCGCGAGACCGGCAAGTCACCAGCCGGACCGTTCAGTTCGGGCACCCTCCCCCGGTCCGCGTGTCTGATTCCATGGCGGGCGCCTGGCGTGGGGCCCAACGAAGCAGTGATCGCTCCGGAGTTCCAGTATCCCGGCGTCGGTCCCGAGAGGACGTGGCGAGTTCTGACCGGTTTCGACACCTCCGGGTCCGGACCATTTGACGCCTTTGACCTGGGTTCGAACTTTAATGACCCCGGAATCTGCGGTTGGGACATCATGGGCCCGCTCGCGTCTGGCGGCACGGGATGGGGGGGGACCACCCTGGATTCGTTCGTCAGCGAAAAGACGACGAAGGTCACGGTTGTTGACCCCGAAGTCTTCGTGGGTGGAGGTGGTGATCCGCCGATGTCGGGATTGGCCGACGGCTTCACTTTCCAGGTGGGGCTTGAAGAGATGCGGGCGTTCCGTGACCCCGCGGATCCCACCGGGGCCACATTCGATGTGGACCGGGGCTGGAGAAACACCCCGATCAGCTCGCACGCGGCCGGCACGTCCGTCGGGCTGTTCACCTTCGGCGATCCGGTGACCGCCACGTTCCCGTTGCCGGATATCGTCGACGTGACGCCGACGATCCGCAACAGCGATGCCGGCGTGGTCGACATCACGTTCTCAGAAGACATGCGGAACGTGGCGATCGACGACCTTGCGCTGGCCTTCGATGACGGGAACAAAGCCGGACTGGCCGGGGGAAACTGGACGACCGGCGTGATCACCGGGGCGTCTCACATCAGGCCTGACGGGACGAAGAACCCGGTGACGATCGAGTCGATTGCCGTCGGCGGCGTGCCCGACCCGAACAACCCGCTCCAGTTGATCAACCCACGGCTTTCCGAAGGCGATGAAGTCACCATCAGCGGGATTCTCGGCAACGGGGCGGCCAACGGTGTCTATTCGGTTTCCAACATCCAGGCCAACAGTTTCGATCTGGGCATCGACGAAGTCCAGTTGCTGGAATTGACCGGAAGTCCCACCGGAGGGACGTTCACGCTGACGTTCCAGCAGGAGACAAACGAGATCCAGCGGATCGACATGTCCGGCCACATTCTTGACGGTCACTTTGCGATCGGTTTTCGGCCGCCGGTCGGGGCCACGGAGTTCACCAATCCGCTGGAGTATTCGGCAACCGCGGCCGATGTCCAGGCGGCGCTCGAGGGCGCGGAGATCCCGACGCTGACCGCCGGTGACGTGATCGTCACCGGTGGACCACTCGCGGGCATCAACGAAGTGCAAGAGGTCGAGATCACCGGCGCCGCCTTCGGGGGCGATGTTGTCAAGTTGACCTACCTGCACCCGGTGACGATTCTGCCCGGCAACATTGACGACACGACGACGACGATCGAGGTGTACGAATCCGGCGAGTTCCTCGATCCGTACGGGAACCCGCTTTCGGTTCCGTTCCTGATCCGAATCGACGACGAGCAGATGCGGGTGACGGCTGTGGTCGGAGACGAGTTGACGGTCGACCGTGCCGTTGACGGAACGGTCGCCGCGTCGCATCGGCGGCGCGCCAGGGTGCGGGAAGTTCAGACAACGATCCCGATTCTCACCGGGACCCCGATCTGGGGTGCACACAACGAGGTGCAGCGCTTGGCCATCACTGGTGCCGCTGAAGGTGACACGTTCACCCTTTCGTTCCTGCACCCGGACACGCAACCGGGTGTCGTGGCCGGACAGTTCAACGCCCAGTTGTCCACGGTTGAATTCGACGTCGAAGATTACGCCGCGATGACCGATGCCTTTGGCATGCCCTTGAATACCGGGGTGCTCTCGGAGGCCGATCAGTACAACATCCGTGTTGAAGATGAAGAAATGCGGGTGACAGAAGTGGACGTCAGTGTTGTCGGCGGCCCGCATACCCTGACGGTGATTCGGGCGATCAATGGCACCGACCCGGAAATCCACAACTCCGATACCGAAGCCTTCTACATCGAAACCACCGAGCCGATCGAATACAACGCGCCGTCTGACGACAGCCGAAACGACATCCAGCGGATCACGATGCTGGGTGACCCCGATGGCGGGTTCTTCACACTCACATTCCAACACCCCGAGTCGGTGCCGACGACGCTCGACGGCAGCGTGGACGACGTCACGACGACATTGACCGTCGACGATGTCAGCGAAATGACCGACGGGTTCGGGGGCTCGTTGCTCGCCGTCGGCGAGTTCAATATCCGTGTCGACGACGAACTGATGCTGGTTACGGCTGTGGATGCCGGCGGCAATACGCTGGAGGTGGTACGGGGAATCAACGGGACCACACCCGCCGTTCATCTCGATCAGGCAGAGATCTTCGAAGTCCAGACCACCCGCCGGATCGCGTTCGACGCTCCGGCCGACGACAGCATCAACGAAACGCAGCAGATCGCGCTGGTCGGGGGTCCCGATGGCGGTACCTTTACGCTGTCGTTCCTGCATCCGGAGGCGACCCCGGCGATTCTCTTTGGCACCAACGAGATCCAGGAGGTGTCGCTCAGCGGTAGCCCGACCGGCGGGACATTCACGCTGACGTTCGAGCATCCCACCAACTCGAACCAGGACAGCGTGGCCACGACCATGCTGGTCGGAGACTTGACCGTCTCGGTCAACGACGCCTCGGTGTTCGGGAATCCCACGCCGTTCCCTGCACGGATCGACAGCGAACTTGTGAGCGTGACAAATGTCGACACGACAAACAACATTCTGACAGTGATACGCGCTCAACTGGGGACGGCCGCAGCACAACACGAGATTGGGGCCCTGGTCACCGAGGTCGAGACCACCGCCGCAATCGACTTTGATGCGGATGCCGCGGACGTCGTGACGGCCCTGGATGGATTGGCCACGCTCGTGGCCGCCGACATCGCAATTAGCGGCGGGGACCTTCCCGGTACGCCGATTGTCGTCCAGTTTGTCGGGGCGCTGGCCAACACGCCGATCCAGGAACTCGTCGCCGACGGCACAAATCTGACTGGCGGCACCGCGCCGGACGCCGATGTGACGACGACACAGGACGGGATCTCCGGGCTCGGGGTGGGTGCGACGACCCTGCTCCTGGAGGATGTCAGCCAGATGACCGATGGGCAGGGCAATCCCATTCCGGTGGGGACCCCGCTGGATCCGGCCGACCAGTTCAACATCCGCATCGACGATGAAGAGATGCTGGTCACCGCTGTCGACGACGTGGCCAACACGTTCACCGTTACCCGGGCGATCAACGGGACCACTGAGGTGGTTCACCTGATCGATGCGGATGTGCACTTCATCGAAACAACCGCCGCCATTGATTTCGA
>DLVV01000221.1 GCA_003445035.1 Planctomycetaceae bacterium
CCGCGAATGTCGACCACGCCAGTGGCCCGCTTCGGGAAATGAAACACCGTACAGCCGGTCGGCCCATCGGGATAAACCGCCGAACCGATCCGCACACCCGGCAGATCAAACTTCAACACGTGGTCGCCTGCGGACGTATCAACCTTCCGCGATCCGGGTGCGGCAACTGCTGCAGGTCCGGTCGCGACAGCGGCCAACCCCGCCCCGCCGGCACCGGCAACCGCCAACAGATCACGACGCGACAACAGGGCGCGGGAATCGGACGTGCTTGTCATCAGAAATCCTCTCCTCCTGCAATGCCAGGCCCCCACCAGGACAGCCGGGACACATCTCTTCCGGGCTAGGCGAGCAGCTCGTGAACCACCCGGGCTTCGAACACCGAGGTCAACTTCTCGTCCAGCCCGTTGTGTTCGAAGAACAACTCCTCGTGATGCATCCCCAGCAGGTGCAACAGCGTGGCGTGGAAATCGGTGACGCTGACCCGGTTCTCGACCGCCTCGTACCCCAGCTCATCGGTAGCCCCGTAGACGCTGCCCGCCTTGACGCCTCCCCCGGCCAACCAGACCGTGAACCCTCGCGGGTTGTGATCGCGACCGGCCGTCGACAGGTTCTTTTTGTCGGGCAGCTGGGCGATCGGCATCCGTCCGAATTCTCCACCCCAGACGACCAGCGTGTCTTCGAGCAGCCCCCGCTGCCTGAGGTCCTTCAACAGTGCGGCGATGGGCTGATCGGTTCGGCCGCAGCACTTCTTCAACCCGGCGACAATACCACTGTGATTGTCCCAGATCTGTCGCTGCGTGCAGATCTGTACGAACCGCACACCCCGCTCGACCAGTCGCCTGGCCATCACGCAGCGGCGGGCGTAGTTGTCGGTCGTCTTGTTGCCGACGCCGTAAGCCTCGAGCGTCTGCCGGGATTCCTGCGAGAGATCCAGTGCTTCGGTCGCCTCGAGCTGCATGCGAGCGGCCAGGTTGTAGCTGGCGATGCGAGCATCCAGCTGCAGGTGGCCGGGTCGCCGACGCCGGTGAATGCGATCGAGCCGTTTCAGCAGATCCCGCTCGACGGTCAGTGCCCCCGCCGGCTGGGCCACTTCGCGCGACAGGTTCAGCAACGGCGCCCCCTGCGTCCTCAGCGGCGTCCCCTGGTAGACCGGCGGCAGCAGGCCGTTGTGCCAGTTCTGCGAGCCGTTGACCGGCGGGCTGCCCTCGGCGGACAGCGCCACAAACGCCGGCAGGTTCTGGTTCTCGGTTCCCAGCCCGTACACGACCCACGATCCGAACGAGGGCAGGCCCTGGATCAGGCGGCCCGACTGGTACTTGAAGATCGCCGGTTCGTGATTCGGATGCGTCGTGTGCATCGACCTTACCACGGCCAGCTCGTCAGCCACGGTTCCCAGGTGGGGCATCAGTTCCGAGACCTGCAGGCCCGATTCGCCTTGCTGACGGAACCGCCACGGGCTGCGGAACAATTTCCCGGCCTGCTCGGGTCCGGTCAGGTCGGCTGCCACCTTGTCGAAATACCCCTCGCCGTGCAGCTCATCGAGCTTCGGCTTCGGGTCCAGCAAGTCCATCTGGCTGGGGCCACCCTGCATGAACAACTGGATGACAGCCTTGGCCCGGGGACGACGAGGCGGTTTCTTGGGCGTCACGTCGTAGACACCCAGTCTCTGCGGAGCCGGTTCCTCGGCCAATAGCCCCGAACCTCCAAACAGGTCTCGAGAAAGCAGCCAGGCCAGGGCCGCACCGCCCACCCCGTCACCCACGCGGTCGAAGAACCGACGGCGATGGACGTGGCCGGGGAGATCGACGGTCGAGGCGTCGGCACGAGGGGAATGGACTGGAAATGGCATGGGGAGCTGGTCCAGGAACAGGGGCGTCAGTCGATATAGAGGAACGCAGCCGAGTTGAGCAGGGCGTGACAGTACGAGGCGAGTGCCCGACGCTCGGCAGGAGCACCCTTGTTGGGCCGACCCGCCTTGGACTCGGTGGCAAGATGATCGATCCAGTGCCGTCGCAGCAATTCCAGCGCCGAGCGGCCGGCCTCGAGCTCCTCGTCAGCCGGCCCGCGACTGAAGGCCACGAGGTGAGCCCGCCGAACCTGGAGCTCGATCTCCGTTCCCGCCTCCTTTTCGACCCGCTCGGCAAACGAACCCGCCAGCTGGTCAATCGTCGCGTTGTTCATCAGGAACAGCGCCTGGAGAGCCACGGTCGATTCGGTCCGCTGAATACAGTTGGGCGTCATGCTGGGCAGATCGAACGTCGAGAGAAACGTGGGGAATTCCTTCCGCCGCTGCCTCAGGTAGACACTCCGTCGCCATCCCCCTCGCACCGACTTGGCCGTGACCAGCCCGTCCTTGCGAACGTTGACCGGATCGGGGGGCCCGAACGGCGTGTCGTTCAGACGGTCGGCAACCCACAAGGCGGTATCACGAACCAGCTCCGCCTCCATCCGCTTCAGTGGCATCCTCGAGAACCACTCGTTGAGCGGATCACGTCGCTGAGATTCGGACGGGCCACCGTCGGGATCGACAGCCGAGGAGACCTGACGGTAGGTGTCAGAGAGCATCATCAACCGGTGCATCGCCTTGATGCTCCAGCCGCGGGCGACGAATTCGCGGGCGAGCCAGTCGAGCAATTTCGGGTGAGTGGGATCGGTGCCCGTCTGACCGAAGTTCCCCACCGACGCGACCAGGCCGCGACCAAAGTGGTGTTGCCAGATGCGGTTGACCATCACCCGCGAGGTCAACGGATGATCCGGCTGTACGACCCAGCGAGCCAGGGCCAGCCGACGTCCCGTCTGGGTGGCTCCTTTCCACGGTGGCCGAATGACGAACGGCTCCCTCGGATTGCTGAGCACCGCAGGGACACCCGGCGAGACCGGGTGCCCCGGGTTGTCGTGGTCACCCCGGATCAGGATGTAGGTCGGCGACGGAGTACCGCGATCCCACAGGGCCTGGATCGACTGGGCCGGAGGACGCTGCGATTCCAGCTCTTTGACCTGCTTCAACAATGGCTCGGCAAACGCCTTGAACGTCTTGTTGCTCTTCAACAGGTGAGCAATCAACTTGTCCCGGGCCAGCGTCTTCTCCTTCCCGGGAACCGCCTTCCGCAGCCGCTCGGCCTCCACGTTCACCTTGTGCTGAACGTTGTTGATCTCGACATTCAACCGGTCGTTCTCGGTCTTGTCCTCGTCGGTGACAATGTTCAGCCGCCGAATTCCGAACTTGTACTGCTTCTCCGTACCTCCCACCGGCTTCAGCCAGTCGTTCTCGTCAAAGGCTCCCTTGAAAATCGCGGCCAGCCGGTAGTAATCCCGTTGCGGAATCGGGTCGTACTTGTGGTCGTGGCACCTTGCGCACTTGACGGTCAGCCCCAGCACGACGGTGCTGAACACATCGAGCTGGTCGGCGATGACATCGAGCCGAT
The DNA here is from genome assembly GCA_003445035.1 of Planctomycetaceae bacterium. Classification (GTDB taxonomy): domain Bacteria; phylum Planctomycetota; class Planctomycetia; order Planctomycetales; family Planctomycetaceae; genus UBA8437. Next base: position 3,426 of record DLVV01000221.1, read on the forward strand.
CCGAGATGAAGGCAACCTCGCGTTCGCTGGTGCTGTCGGGTGCCATTCTCATGAAACCCGTCGCCACCAGGTTCTCGTAAATCTCCTGGCTGATTTTTTTGGCGTTCTCGTAATCGACCAGTTCGTCGCCTGCGAGCTGTTCCACCAGGAAGCGGTCGTAGGGCCGGTCGCTGTTGAAGGCACGGATCACGTAGTCCCGGTACCGCCATGCGTACGGCCGCATGTGATCGGCCTCGAGCTTTCCGCCAAACGAATCGGCGTAGCCCACCGCGTCGAGCCAGTGGCGACCCCAGCGTTCGCCGTAGCGGGGCGAGGCGAGCAACCGATCGACCAGGCGGCCGAATGCCCCGGGATGATCATCGTCGAGAAACTGCTGCATCTGTGCCGGCGTCGGGGGTAATCCATGCAGGTCGAAAAACGCCCGCCGGGCCAGCGTGGCCGGTTCGGCAGTCGGCGAAAACGTCAGTCCCGCCTCCTCGAGCCGATTCGCAACGAAGGCATCGATCGGATTGGCGATCGAACTGTCCGGCGACCTGGGGACCGGAATGTGGCCCGGTGCCTGGAAGGCCCAGTAGCCACGATCGTCATCATCAACCAGCGGATCATCGGTTGTTCCGGCCGTCTCGGCCGGCAGCTCGACCTCGGGAGCGCCGGCTTTGATCCACTGCTCCAGCCGTGCGACATCACGGGCTTTTAGCGGACGCGTTCCGGTGTTGAGCAGGTTCGCCTTGGGCGGCATTTGACCCGATCGAATCTTCCTGAGAACCAGGCTGTCTTCCGGCCGGGCTCTCAAGTGCTGAAGTTCCTGTTTTCGCCTTGAGATATTTTTGTCGCGGTCGGTGAAGTACTGCAGCAGTGCCTGCTTTTCTGCTTCTGTCCGTTCGGCTTTCTCTTTTTCAATGACTTTCAATGCCCGTTTCAGCTGTTCGTTGTCGACGGCCAACAGCATGACTTCTGCGTCGGTGAGGACGCGACGATAGATTCGCACCTCATCGATTGATCCCTCGTAAAAAGCCGACGATTTGCGGCGTCCAATTCGCCATGGTTCAGGGGTGCGGAAATCTCCCGTCAACGTATCGAAGAAGATCTTGAGCCTGGCCTGGACACCATCGATATAGATTTTGACTCCACTGGCTTTCCCGGAGCCGTCGTACGAGAACAACACGTGATGCCACTGGCGGTCCGTGATCCGGACAGTTTCGGGGGCAACCTTGATCGCATTGGTCGGCCACTTGTCGACCAGGTGAACCTCAACCAGGCCGCGGTTGTTCGTGAAGTCGATTCCGCGAAAATCGTTGGGTTCGTTGATCCTGGTGATGATCGCGCCCACCTTGTCGGCCGGCTTGATCCAGGCCGAACAGGTGAACGGTTGATTGCTCCGAAAATCGGCGACTTGACCGGCATCCAGGTGTTGACCGGTTCCGTCAAGAAAGAGTGCGCCGGTTTTGACCGCTTCGTCCTGCGAGTTCTGCCCGGCCGTGGTTCTCAGGGCACCCGGTCCGTGAAACACGGCGTCGTTTTTCGAGCGGCTGTTCTTGACGAGTTGTGCTGCGGGACCGTCGAGCGGGAAGTGAGCGATCAGTCCCGAGGATGCCGGTTCCGGCTTTCCGGTGGGGAACTGTTTTTTCAGACGGCTCACCAATTCCGGAATCCGACCCTGTAACAGCTTCTCCGCGGTATCGAGCCTGGCCCGGGCCGCCCTCAGTGCGGCTGACTGCTCGGCCAATGTGCCCTTTTTCAGGATGATCGCCGGACCCGACTTGCCACCCTTCAAGAGCGAATCTCGGTCCAGCAGGCTCAGGCCGCCCTCCTGATGGTGCCGACCATGGCAGACCGTGCAATGCCGCAGCAGGATCGCCTGAACATCGTGCTGTGTGACCGCCGGACCCCGCTCGGCCCGCACATCCGCCGCGACCACAACCAGGCCAAACCACAACCCGACAGCCGGCAGCAGCAGCGTCGATCGAAACAGCAGGCGCGATGACACGAGTCGGTCCCCGGGACATGAAGGCAGGCTGCATTATAACCAATGATCCCCCTGATTGGCCGCCACAGGGCATCGCCTTGCACCAGCCCTATCGGGGTGGGACGATGGATCTTCTCACCTCTCAACCACTCTCCACGCAGCTCATCCCCACCATGACTTCACGCCACCTGATTCTGCTTTCTGTGATCCTGTTCACCGGTGCCACGACATCTCCGGCGGGCGACCCTGTCCCCGAAACCGATTGGCGACAGTTCCGTGGACCGGCCGCCTCGGGCGTCGGTCGCGGGTACCAGTTGCCCGAATCGTGGAACATCGAGACGGGCGACGAGGTGGCCTGGCAGACGCGGATCCCGGGGCTGGGTCACTCGGCGGTGATCGTCACCGGCAATCGGGTCTTCGTCACGACCGCCGTCAGCGGCATCAAGGAGGCCGGCGTCAAGGTCGGCATCTACGGAAACATCGCCTCAGTCGACGACAAGACCGCCCACTCGTGGCGACTCCTCTGCCTGGACCGCGGCACCGGAGAGGTGCTCTGGAACCAGTGCCTGCACCGGGGCGTGCCCCGGATCAAGCGGCACACCAAGGCAACCCACGCCAACGCCACCCCCGTGACCGACGGTCGCCGCATCGTTGTCTCGCTGGGTTCCGAAGGCCTCCACTGCTTCGACCTCGACGGCAAGCGTCTCTGGAAACGGGACCTCGGATTGCTCGACTCCGGCTACTACCAGGTCCCTGCCGCACAGTGGGGCTTCGGCAGTTCACCGATCCTGTTCGAGAACACGGTGATCATCCAGTGCGATGTCCAGAAAGGGTCCTGCCTGGCCGCCTTCTCACTGGAAACCGGACAGCAGCTGTGGGGAATCGGCCGGGACGAAGTGCCGACCTGGAGCACTCCCACGCTCTGGCGGCACGGGAACCGTTCGCAGGTGGTCCTGGCCGGCTACCGCCACTCGGGCGGCTACGATCCCCGCACCGGACAGGAACTCTGGAAGCTGACCGGCGGCGGAGACATCCCCGTCTGCACGCCCATCGCCGCCGGCGACCTGATGATCCTCAGTTCGGCTCACGGACCAAGCCGCCCGCTGCGGGCGATTCGCTTCGACGCCACCGGTGACATCACTCCCAAGTCCACCTCGGGTTCAACCAGGCACATCGCCTGGTCGCTGCCCAGTGACGGCATCTACATGCAGACCCCGATCCTCTACGACGGCCTGCTGTACGCCTGCCGCATGAACGGCGTGCTGGGATGCTACGATCCCGCCACAGGGAAACGCTTCTATCGGGAACGGGTTGGCGGGGGCGTCGGCTTCACCGCGTCTCCGGTGGCCGCCGACGGCAAGCTGTTCTTCGCCAGCGAGGACGGTCGGGTTCATGTCGTTGCCGCCGGACGGACCTACAAGCACCTGGCAACCAATCCCCTGGGCGAACAGTGCATGGCCACGCCGTCACTCTCGGGTGGCCTGTTGCTGATCAGGGGCCAGGACCATGTTTTTGCCATCGGCACCCCCTGCAGCCTGCCCCGATCGACCACCGCGGCCAGCGATACCACATCGGTCCAGCCGTGACCGAGGTCTCCGTTGATGCTTCCGGCGAACGGTTGGCCACCGCACGTGGTCGGTTGGAAAGTTGTCGCGCGGAAATCCAGCGACTGAGCCGGATGAAACGACGGCGGGCGGTGACACGGTGCCGGGTGAACCGCGAACTGCGACTGCTTGTTCGACTGTTGCAGTTGCGCGACCGAATTTCCGATGCGTTCTGGCGGACGTTCGTGCTGATCATCGGGACATCCGTCCTGGTGGCCGTCACGTTTGTGGCGTCCCGACATACCGCCTACACGGCAACCGCCGTCGGGGGAGCCGGCGCCGTCGCTGCTGTCGCGCTCACCCTGATCGTATTTCTTCCGCCCGACGGATCACTCAACCGCCGCCGCCTGATCCTCTCGCAGGTGGCCGCCTCCATCGACTACGAACACCAGAACGTCTGTTCACAACTCGATTTCCTTCGCCAGCGGCGTGATTCGGTTCAGTCGCAGCTGAAATTCATCCAGCAGCAGATCCCACCACCGGTTCTCGACGGCGGCGAGACCGTCCAGGCGGCCGTTGGGCCACCCGCCAGTGGTGCCGACAACAACATTCCGTCCCCGGAACAAGAGGCCACATCGTGAAACACCTGCCCCCCGACCGACTCCTGCTGACTTGGGTTCTGCTGCTGGGGCTGACCATTCCCGGTGCGGTCGTTGCCGACGACACCGAGGGTCCCGACCGGGGCACACTGCTGATCGCCGGTGGAGGCGGCAAGCAGGGGGCAGCGATCTTCCGGAAGTTTGTCGAACTCTCCGGTGGAAACACGGCGCGGATCGTCATCGTGCCCACGGCGATCTCATCGGACCCCAACTACGACTACCAGAACCCCGGCGTCGCCAAGTTCGCCCGGGACAAGCTGAAGCTGAAACACGTCACCGTGCTGCACACCCACGATCGCCGCGAAGCCGACACCCGAGAATTCGTTCGGCCGTTGAAGACCGCCAACGGGGTCTGGTTCAGCGGGGGCCGCCAATGGCGGTTCGCCGACTCGTACCTCGGCACACGCTCCGAGAAGGAGTTTCACCGCGTGTTGAAGCGGGGTGGAGTGATCGGAGGCTCCTCGGCCGGAGCATCCATCCAGGCCGATTTCCTGGTCCGTGGAGATTCCAAAACCAACCGCATCATGATCGGGGATCACCAGCGGGGACTGGGGTTCATCGAGAACTGTGCCATCGACCAGCACGTGATCAAGCGGGG
>DLVV01000203.1:0-9113 GCA_003445035.1 Planctomycetaceae bacterium
CCCGCGGCTGCCAGGCGCCACGTTAAGTTCCTTGAATCCTCCGACCTCCTCGGCCAATGTCCAGATCCAGTTGCGGTACTGCTCCTCGGCCCGGTGCGCACTACCAGACTTGAGGTCGGGAGCCGCCAGGCTCTGTGTCTTCCATTGGTTGAGTTTCTCGAGTGTTGCGAGGTCTCGCATCAGGGACTGTTGACGAGCCTCAAGCTGTGCACTCGACCCGAAGACCAGGCCCACAAGCGACGGGCCGATCAACCAGCCGACAACGACCAACAAAAAGCCTCCAACCAGCAACTTTTCACTGTTTTTCATGATCCGGCTTCCTCTTTGCTGCTCGGGTCGGCTTTCGTCTGCGCCTGTCCGTTCTCGGTCTTCGGCTTCTCAACACCGGGCGTTTTCGCCTTGCCATCGAGAAGGATGTTGACCTTGTTGAAACGGAACTTGAATGCCGCCTGCCGATCCTTGTTGGGATCGAGCTTCGACGGCCGCACGGTGTAGTTCTTGAGGCCACGGATGTCACTGGTCATCTTGGTGACCGGGCCACGATCGTTGGCCAGCCCCGTGACGGTGATCCGCCCCAGTCCCTGGCGGACCTCCTGGCTCATGTTGACCTCAGTCAGGATCACTTCACCACTCTCGCTGAGAATCGGCGTGAGCTCATTGAGTTGATCGAGCCATTGCACTTTCTTTTTATTCCAGCCATTCACGTTTGAAGTCGAGGGCAATTTCGTCGAGGAATCCGACTTGCCAAAGAACGACTTTCGCTGTGTCGCGACATCTTTTTCCAGCTGCGTAATTTTGTCGACGTACCCGCTCTCGTTTACCATCCTCGCGCCGTAGACCACCGCAACGGCCACCACCAAACCAATCGCCACGTAAAGCATCTGTTGATTCGACACCCGGCGTTCGGGCGGCGGTGGCTTGTGGGGATCCATGAAGTCGACGCGTTCGACCACCTGCCCGTTCGCAGCCAGCAGTCCACCGATCGCGGCAACCAGTGCAGGAGATCCAAGAAGCGGTTCGGGGGGTTGTGACTGGAAGTCGATCAGCGGTGTGTCGGCAAGGGAAACAACGTCAACCCGCGGATCCCCCTGGCTGCCGGACATCCGCCCGCGAACGACGTCGACGAGATCCTCGCCGAGCGGCCCGAACAGGACTGCCGAATCGAGATTGAGATCGGCCACCGAGTTTCCGGCGGCAAACAGGGCACGACTGATCGCCTGCCCGGCGGTCCGCACCGGGTCCGCCTCTCCCGAAAGTGAAGCCGAGTGGGTCAGCACGGTGCATCCGCCCTGGTGGACGGTCACCTCGAGTTGTTCGTGGTCGGCAACAACCACCAAACCGTCATTCTCGTCCTGCGAACCGGAAACGGTTTTCGCGAGGTCCGACAGGGCGAGGCTGCCGACACCGAGGCTCCGAAGTTCAATTCCGGCCGCCGCCAGGTCCCGCACGATCTCGGCAACCGTCGATTTTGCCACGGTGGCCAGCAGGACCGAACGGGTCTCGGCATCTTCCGAGACCGGCAACGGCAGGTAGTCGACGATCAACTGCTCCACCGACAACGTGGACTTCGTCCCCGCCTGAAAGCGAACGATCTCGGGCAGGTCCTCATCGGAAACCGGTGGCAATTCCAGCCAACGGGTGACAACATCCTGCTGAGACAACACGACATCGGCCTGCCGGGCCGAGACGCCGGCACCAGAGAGGACGGCTGCCAGCCCGTTGGATTCGTCGGGGAGTTCACCATCGGCGGCGATCGAGGCGCGATCGGCCGAAAACGCGGCGCGGACGCGAATCGCGTGCGGCGTCACCGACGCTTCGACACCGACAATCCGCTCGCCCCAGTGCAATGATAGGAGATCGGCCATGGGTCTTTTTCCTACAGGCTTTCAGCCGGAAATTGTCTCGTTGTATCTATCAACCAAGTTTGGCCCACCAACGCCCCGCTTCCAAACGGGCCGTTCGGTAGGAATCCCGGTTTGTCGTTACGCATTCGTCAAAATCGTTCTGATTGATCCAGTCGGTCCAGTTATTCAGGGGGGATCAGCAACTGGTACGAGTACCCCTTCCCCAACTCGGTCAGGTCGCGAACAAAGGTGATCTTGGGCAGGTCGCCGGAAGCATCGACAACGGCTTCGAGCCGGGTGAACGGACCACCGACGTCGTAATGACCGACAATCTGCATCCGGAAGACCGAGCCACGAGAGGTCACGTAAGGAGCAATTTTGCGCATCCCCTCCAGGTCAACGATCCCCTCGATCACCAGCCATCCCGCCGTGGCGCGTTGTTCCTGGATGTCGGGAGACGACGGTTCGCCGGTCTTCGAATCGACGGCTCGAGCCGCAAGGATCTCGTCGACCATTTCCTCGGTCATTTGCGGCACGCCCAGCAACACCTCGCGGCGGGCCTGGTTGACGCTGATTCGTCCATTGATGAAGGGATCCTCGGAAACAGAAACCGAGTCGAGCAGCGTGGGGAGGTACGTCACCATGTCACCGGGACCAGCGTTCCAGGGACTCTCGAATGTCAACGTCTGCTCGCCATTTTCCCCCTCCTCGTTGGCCGTCACCGTGACCCCGATCAGGTCATAGATCGATCCGATCTCGCGACGAGATCCTCGGGCCAGGTTGAGATCTCCACGAGTGACCGGATCCGGAGCCTCGTCACCGGTCCCGGAGACCGGCCAATCCCCGGTCGCGGGATCTTCCGTGGAGCCGTACATCCTGTAAGCCACGACAAATGCCGCCGTGGCCCCGTCGAACTCCTCTTCGAGGGCATCGTAGAGTTCAGTCAGCAGATCCTGCATGAGGTGAATCTTCTCTTCACCATCAGCCCGCAGGTTGACTTCTCGAGCAGTCGTCGTGAGCAGGGAACTCCAACCCAGGGCCAGCACACCGTCCGCATCGTCAAACGGGGGCCTGTCCTCACCGTCATCCTCGTTCGGATCGAGCAGACCATTGCGGTTGGCGTCCTCTCCGTACAGCAACCAGCTGTCGATACCGTTGATCTTGAGCAGTTCGTCGAGAGACTTGATTGGACCGTTTCGCGGACCATAGTCCAATCCCAACGCGTCGTACTCGCCGAACTCGGCCCCGTATTCCCGGACATCCTCGTCTTCGTCGATCCAGTCGAGAATGCAATCGGCGATTTCTTCGGTCATCTGCGGCAATCCCATCAGGATCTCGCGCTGAGCCAGCTCCAGTGGAAGGTTGCCGTTTCCACCACCGTCATCACCACCGTCATCGGTGGGCATGTCCGCTTCGAAGTCGGTCGTGTCGAGCTGGAGTGAGAGAATCGCATTGATGTTGATGCGAGCCGATTCATCAATCAGGCCGAACCGGATCTGGCGGTATTCGGGATCAGCCTCAATCGGTGCCACCACCGAGAAACGGCCGCGGAGCCCGGGGTTGTCGTTGGAGATGACGGTCACGCCCTGGAACTGTTCCGCGTCGTGGTAAAAATCGATCTCGAGGGGATCCAGTGAATCCCCCAGCAACGCAGCCACCAGTTCCACGCCGGAATCGGCCATGGCCCGGGTCTGGACCTGACGAGCGTACATGCCGGTCGCCTCGGCCTCGACCATCATCATTTCCGAGAAGGTGTAGGCCCCCAGCGTCAACAGCGACACGACGACCAGGACGACGACCAGCACCGAGCCGGGCCGCGTCTTCTCGTGTCGGGGTGTCCTGGGGCGGGTCTTCACGGTGTCGTGTCCATCGTTTGAGAATCTTCGGTTTTGATGTGCTTGCCCGGAAACCGGGCGAAGGTGGTCGCTAGAAGGCCTCTTCGGAGACCATCGACTCGGCGACCGGCAGGGCCACCACGAAACGGTACGTATCGGGAATCGCGTCGGCGGCTGCCGCCTGCAGCGGGTCGTTGGGACCCGGTGCCACAAATCCCAGCGTGATTTCAATCGCGGTGGGAACCGCTCCCTGCAGGTCGCTGTCCCATTCCTCCACCCAATCGACTCCGTCGAAATAGCGGAAGGTCAACGACACGACCTCGGGAGCGAGAAACTCGGCCGCCTCGGCCATCAGGATTTCGGTATCCGACGGGGCACTGATCGTGCCGGCCAGTCGGTCCACATCGGCCCGGCCCAGGCCCAGGGGGCCGTCGGCCTGGTCGTCGATCAGCCCGGCGGCAATGATCGCCGGGTCGTCGGAGAACCGGGCTGCGGCCATGCCTTCGAGTTCGCCACCCGAGAGATCGGCCAGGAACCAGGTCACCGACCGCTGTTCACTCTCGATAAACAGGGAATCGTCGTCGTCGCTGACGGCAAATCGCCGCGGTGGCACCGGTTTGTTGACGTGCAGTGTCAGCCGCGTGGCGGTTCCTATCACGCCCAGGCTGTTGAGTTGCGACAGGTCACTTGAGGTGGCGGTCCCGGAATCGTCGACCTCGGCATCGTCTGTGCCTTCTGTGTCTTCGCTCTCCTCGGAATCATCCAATTCCGCGGTCTCAGGATCGGACGCCACGTACTGCACACTGCGGATGTCCGTCGAGAGCCGTGCGAAGACCGCGCGGGCCACCTGGCCACGTTTCATCTCCAGTTGCCCGGCATTCTCGTACCGCCAGTGCATGTCGATGGCGGCATAAACGGCCGTCAGCAACATCAGGGCCGTGCCGATAGCCACGAGCACCTCGATCAAGGTGAACCCCGTCGGAGTCCGGCCACCGCTGGTCGCGGAAAGACGTCTCATGATCCGTCCTCCGCAGCAGCTGCCGCTTCTTCGATATCGAGAGCCAACTGGGGATCACGGCGAAATCGGACCAGCGAGTAGGTCATCTCTGCCTGGCCGACACCGGGCTGAAATGCGACCGTCACGATCAGTTCGAACAGGTCGGTGTGTGGCCCCTCGTTGACCGCCAGGGCCCAACTCCAGTTCGGGTCGTCCTCGAACGGCATCGCCTCCGAGGCTTCCATCGACTCGACACCGGCCAGTACCTCGGCCATCTTCGCCTCGGCCCGCACTGTCGCCTGTGTCTCGAGAGCCGCCTGCACCGCCGCGCGGCTCCCCAGCGTGAACAGCTGCGAGAGCGACGCGAAGGCGGCGACAAAGATCGCCAGCGAGACAAGCACTTCCAGCAGGGTGAAACCGGATCGGCCTTTCATCGTTTCACCTCCGCCAGCGGATTCGCCACGCTGACCCCGCCAGTCAGCGCGCGAACACTGAGACGGCGACTGCGAAGCGCCTCGTCGACGATGTCAAACGACGCGGTGGAAGCGGTGCCGTCGCTGTAGAACAACACTGGCGACGACCAACTGGTCTCCATCAGCTTGGACTCGTTGGACAATCCACTGACGGCCAGTTCGTTGAGCGCTTCGGTGGTAGACGTCGCCTCGTCGGCGGCTGTGAAACTGTAACCCTCGGGAAGTTGGCCGGAAACACGACGAAGGAGTTCAATCTGGTCCTGTTCTTGCTGCTCGTCACCGTCGATTTCTTCGAACTCGTATGGCACCGCGAGGTAGCGACGGCCTCCGGGCTCAAAACGAAACTGCCAGGTCAACCCCGCGTCCAGTGCGCGGATACGAGAGCCGGCCAGGTGATTTCGAACCGGAGAGACCGCCTCGTTCATTGAGAGCTGAATGAGCATGCGATCAACTGACGGGTAAGACAAAGCCGCCATCGCCGCCAACAGGGTCACCACCAGGATCACCTCGATCAACGTCACCCCTCGGCGCAACAGATCCCCACCAGCGGAAGAGTTGCCGCCTGGTACGCCGGAACGGTGGAGTGCGTTGAAACGGATCATGCCGGTGTTCGCCAGAGTCCTCGAAAGAAAACGGCCAACCGAATCTCGACGCCGAGCCGCCGTCGAACCGGTCGACAGGCCTAGAGCTGCTGTTCCATCAGTTCATCGATGTTCGAGATGTCGTCATCACCGCCGTCGGCCCGATCGGGTCCAAACGAGAAGATCAGCGGCTTGCCGGTGTTGCCGGTGTTTTCGGGGGGCGGGTACTGATACTGCAGCGGTTCACCCCAGGCATCGGTGGGAATCTTCTCGAGATAGGATGCCCGCACTTTCCCCTGGTCGTCCTCGGTCATCATCAACAGCATGATGACGTCCTCGGTGGATCCCTCGGGCCAGACCTTGTTGTCGATCTTGTACATCTGCGCCGCCTTCTCGAAAGCAGCGATGTTGATCCGGGTCAGGTCCTTGTTGGCCTCATCGCTGCGGCCGACGATGTTGGGCACGACCATTGCGGCGATCGCGATCAGGATCGCCAGCACTAGCAACACTTCCAGCAGCGTGAAACCGCGACGGCCCGTCCGACGCTGCTGGCCGGCTGTTCGTGAAAAGTTCTTCATGGTATTGCTCTCCGTTCGGATACGACGTTTTTGTTTGAACGCGGAACAGCTCCGCGAGAAAGGTGTTGGCAGAAACCACTGTCTGGAAGACTGGACGAAACCCGGCTAGATGGTGCCCGAACTCTGGAAGACCGGCAGCAACAGCGCGGCGACAACAAACAGGATCACTCCCGCGATCATCATCAGCATCACCGGTTCCAGGAACCGGACACCGAGTTCCAGTTGCCGGTAGGTGCGGCGTTCGAGGTTCTCGGAAATGTCGATCAGGACCTGCTCGAGATTGTTGGATTCCTCACCCACGGCGATCATCTCGATGATCTCGTCAGCGAATTGGCCACTGGCTCCCAGCGGTCCTGCCAGCGACTTGCCGTCCTGGACGGCGTCGGCTGCCGTGTTGATGGCTCGTGCCAGCACCTGGTTGCCTGAGGCGTCCTTGGCAATTCTCAGCGAGTTGAGAATCGGCACGCCGTTATGCAGCAGGGTTCCCAGGATCCGGCAGAATCGCGCGGTGGACAGGCTGCGGATCACGCCCAGCTTGAGCCGCAAGCCATCGGTGAGCCATCGCCCGGTCTCGGACCGAGACCACATCGAGCTTCCGAAGATGGTCCCGACCAGGGCAACCAGCATCAGCATCCAGACCTGCACGACACTGCCCTCAAACAACGGGGCCTGCAGAAATCCGCTGATGCCCAGCAACGTGGTCGTGGCCCAGGGAAGCTCTCCCTGTTTGCTGAGCCGATCAAAAATCGGCTCGAATTTCGGCACGAACCAGATGATCATGATCGTGACGACGGTGAAACCGGTGGCGACCAGAAAGGCCGGGTAGGCGATCGCCCCCAGGACACGTCCCTTGAGGTCTTCCTGGTGATCGGTGAACGTCGCAATTCGCTTGAGCACGTCCTCGAGAAACCCGCCCTCCTCGCCGGCGCGGACCATGCTGACGATCAGGTCGTTGAAGACCCGCGGGTGTTGTCCCAACGCGGTGGCCAGCGGTGTTCCGTCAGCCACCCGGTCACGGACATCAGCAAGAACGAGTTTCAGGGATCCGACCTTGGTCTGCCGATCGAGCAGGTCCAGCGAGCGAAGCAGGGGAACACCACTGCGGAGCAGGTCGGCCAGTTGGCTGAAGAACGTCGCCAGCAACCGCACCTTGACCTTGCGGCCGGCGTACTTCTGCTGCTGGACTTCTTTCTCGGCCAGCGCGATGGAGAGCGGAAACAGGCTGCGTCCGGTCAGCGAACTGGCCGCCTCGGCCTGGGTCGCTGCGGTAAGCACCCCGGCCACTTCACGGCCGGTCAACTCTCGAGCTGTGTACTGAAATTCCGGCATCGGATCACTCGGCCCCGCAGGCCACCCTGCCAGCGGGAATGGTCAAAAGTTGGGGTCGGAAACGATCCGTCAGACAATATCTCCCTTGGTGATACGGGCAACCTCTTCGACATCGGTAACCCCATCGAGAACTTTCAGCCAGCCGGAATCCCGCAACGTGGTCATACCGTTCTTCAGTCCGTGCAGGCGAATCCGGCTCGAATTGGCCCGCTCGACACACAGGTCACGGACCCCTTCATCGGTTCGCAACAACTCGAAGATCCCGGTTCTCCCGGAGTAACCGGTGTCGCGACAGGCCCGGCACCCCTTCGGCCGATAGAGCACCTCGGGCACCGGCCGCGGGAAGTCGGGCGGCAATTCGTCTTCGTCCGGCGTGTACGCTTCACGACATTCGCTGCACAACCGACGGATCAGTCGCTGGGCCAACACGCCCTCGACCGTACTGGAGGCCAGGAACGGCTCGACGCCCATGTCGATCAGCCTGGTGAAGGCAGTGGCCGCGTCGTTGGTGTGCAACGTGGAAAAGACCAGGTGACCGGTCAGTGCGGCCTGAATCGCCGCCTCCGCCGTCTCGCCGTCCCGGATTTCCCCGACGAGAATCACGTCCGGGTCGTGTCGCAGGATGCTGCGGAGGCCGTGAGCAAAGGTCAGGCCGATCTTGTTGTGGACCTGGATCTGGTTGATCCCATCCGTCTGGTATTCGACGGGATCCTCGACGGTGACGATTTTCGTTGACGTCGACTTCAGTTCGTTGAGACAGCTGTAAAGAGTCGTGGTCTTGCCACAGCCAGTGGGACCCGTGACCAGGATGATGCCGTGAGGCAACTCGATCAGTTCGTTGAACGCCCTGATGATTTCTTCGGGCAACCCGACGTTGACCAGGTCGAATACCATCCTGCCCTTGTCGAGCAGCCTGAGCACCACGGCTTCACCGTGGATCATCGGGATAATCGAAACCCGCACGTCGATATCGCGGCCACGAATCCTCAGCTTGATCCGACCGTCCTGGGGCATCCGCCGTTCGGCGATGTTCAGCCGCGACATGATTTTCAGTCGCGTGATGATCGACGTGTAAAACTGGTTGATCTCGGGAGGCACCGGCTGGGGCCTGAGCATCCCGTCAATACGGAAACGAACCCGCAGGCCGTGTTCCTGCGGTTCGATGTGCACGTCGGTCGTATTGAGCTCCAGCGCCTCGATCAACAACTCGTTGACCAGCCGGATCACCGACGCCGCCTGGGCCTCATCAACGAGGTCCCCATCGAGGTCGTCGATCTCCTCGAGCAACTCGACCCCGTCGTCGGCGGTCCGTGCGACCAGTTCCGTGATCGTGTCACCGCCGACGCCAAGGTTCGCCTTGATCAGGTCGGTGATGTCTTCGTGGCGAGCGAGAACGGGATCGAGTTCGAGTCCCGATAGGCTGGAGAGTTCGCTGAGCGCTTCCAGGTCGAACGGATCACTGGTGGCAACCCGGAC
>DLVV01000203.1:9517-12179 GCA_003445035.1 Planctomycetaceae bacterium
TGTCGACTTCGAACTCGCCCAGTTCGATGAACTCCATCCCGAGCTCATCGGCGAACGCCTCGAGAGCCTGCTCCTCGCTCAACAGCCCCATCTCGACCAGCACACTGTCGATCCGGCGGCCGTCGGCCTGAGCCCGGGCCTCGCGCCACTGGTCCTCGCTGACCAGTCCGCGTTGTTGCAGGATGTGTTCGATGTCCATGGCGACTACCGCCCACGGCCCGAACCACCACGGCTGGAACCGCCACGGCTGGAACCGCCACGGCCCGAACCACCACGGGTGGAACCGCCACGGGTGGAACCGCCACGAGTGGAACCGCCACGGCCGGTCGATCCTGTCCGGCCACCAAAGCCGCCACTGCCACCGCGGCCTCGACTCTGCATGAACTGCTGCATCCGCGCGGCCTGGCTACTGCCGCCGCTGCTGCCACCACGGCTGCTGCCACGGCTGCTGGGCCCAAAACCGGACGGACGAGTCGCCCCGGCTCCGGTACTGACGCTCGCCTTGGGCAGCAAGGCCGAAACCGCCTGCTGGATGGCAGACGAGTTGGTGTTTTCCAGGGTCACAATCTTCACAGTCCGCTTGGCGTCCATGGCCGCCTCATCGAGCGTCCTGACCAGGTTTTCCACCTGCTTGAACAGCGAATCGCTGGCCGAGACGATCAGGGCACTGGTACGACTGTCGACGCCGAGGGTCATCTTGACCCCGCTACGGCCGCCACTATTGCCACCTCGGCCCCGGCTGCTGCCGCCGCCGCCACCCATGAACATCGCAAACGGATTCGAACCGCCGCTACCGCCGCGACTGCTGCCACGGCTGCTGCCACCACGGCTGCTGCCGCCGCCGCCGGAACGACCACTCGAGGCAAGTTCCTCTTTGTAAACGTCCCGGACAATCTGGGCCACCTCGTTGACATCAGCGTGTTCAACATTGATGTAACGGGGCGCCCGTGCACGGAGCTGCGCGGGAAGTTCGGCGGCGTCAAGAATCTTCAGGACACTCTCGACGTCGGCGATCTGGTCGGCGGGGCCGGAAACAAACAGGGCGTTGGAACGGGTTTCGGGAATGATCCGCAACGCGTTCGGGCCGGTTCCCAGCGAGTTGATCCCGGTCATGTCCATCAGGCTGCTGCCCAGCGACGAGATGCCTCCGGAGAGTTCTCCAAAGAGACTGCCACCGGAACTGCTCGCGGTGGCTGTCACCGAACTCTGCGGGAAGAGCCGCTCGAGCATCAGGGCGGCCTCGGTCGCATCGGCCGACCGCAGGTAGAAAATCGTCCAGGTCGTCTTGGGCGTCATGTGCGTCATCAGGGTCTGCAGCCGAGTTTCGAGCTCATCCAGAGCCTTTTCGTCCTCGGACATCAACACCAGGTTCCCGTCCCGAATCTCAATGACAATCTCGGGCAACTTGGGATCGCCGGCAGCAGCCGTTTTGGGCGGCTGACTCTCGGCACCGGGACGCAGTGGCGGACGAGGCGCGGCAGCCCTCGGCTGAGGATTCGCCCTGGGAGCGTCACTGGACGCCTGCGGGGACGGTGCACCCTCTTCCGGATCGGCGGCCAGCATGACAAACGCCTTGGTGAAGGCGGCCTTGTCGGCCGGCAACTTCAACTCCACTTTTCGCTCTTCAAACAGGGCTCGGGTCCGCTTGCTGGCGGACCACTCTTCGGCCGTCAGTTTTCCGTCCTTGTCGGCGTCCAGGTTCTGGAAGACGAACTGTGCCAGCCGCTGGTGCCGTTGCACTTCGTCGACGGCCGGAGGTTGCTGCGGGTCATCACCAGCCGGAGCCGCCTCATCCTGGTTGGCCGCCTGGGCAACAACCGGAGGAAGACTGAAGTTGGCCTGTCCGCGGTTGGCTGCAGCCCCACCACCGGTCGCACCGGTCGGAGCGGACGGCCGCACGTTGGGTTCGTCAGCCGAGGGAACCCGCTGTTCGCGGATCGGTCCCCGGTCACTCGCCGGGGTACTGATGCGGATCGGGTTGCGACTGACCGACTGCAGCATTCTCAGCAGCGAGTTCACATCGCGACCTCCCAGCGGGATGCTGCGAATCGGGCCACCACCGGTGGCCAGCGACGTCCCGATGGCACCCTCGAGTTGAGTAACCATCTGCTGGATCTCAACGATCTGTTCGGCACTTCCCCGAACGACGAGGTAGCCCGGGTTGGCAATCACCGACGGGGCACTCTCGATATCCTTGGAATAGAGTCCCTGCAGGGTGGTGGTCAGGGTGGTGGGATCCTGCCGGATCGGGATGATCGCGGTCTTCTGGGCCCCTCCCTGTCCGTCAAGCTTGCGGATCATCCGCGAGACTTCCTCGTGCTCGGACTTGGACGCCATCACGTGAATCCTGCGAGACCGACCGTCCTCATTGACCACGGTACCGGGGAAGAGCACGTTGAGCGTCTTTGTGACTTCCATCGTGTCGGACGAGGTGACCCTGTAGACCTCCAGGTACGGCTCATTGTCCTGCTGCTCACTGGCGAACCGGTTCGGCTGGTCACCGGTCGGCACATCGATGGTCTCGATCGCCTTGCGGATCACGACCAGTTGTTCCGGAGCGGCCATCGCCAACAGCATGTTCGTCCGCTCATCAACCGTGATGGACACGGTGGTGTTCGATGCACCGCGAGACGTCTGACGACCCCGGGAATCACCTCCCCGA
>DLVV01000132.1 GCA_003445035.1 Planctomycetaceae bacterium
ATCACAACGCCAGGGCGATCAAATAACCTTCATTTTCCGCAGTTATCTCGCTCGCAGCCCCGTCCCAACGCCCCACCTTTGCTAAAGATAAATCGAAAGGATCAGCCTCGACGGTTGTCCGATTTTTCCAGAGATAGGCTCACCTCCTTGTTTTTTTTAGCGCCGGCAGGTAGAAAATGAGTCCGCGGAAGGGCAGCCAGAACACGTTGTTTCGGGCGACTCCGCAGAGACACTTTTCTTAGGGATCGGACAAACGATGGCAGAAGGCACGATCAAAAGACTGACGGACAGAGGTTTCGGTTTCATTGATACCGGAGCTGGCGAAGACATTTTCTTCCACAATTCGAACCTCGAAGGAGTGAGTTACGACGATCTCCAAGAAGGACAACGAGTGTCCTACACCGAGGGAAGCGGACCGAAGGGACCTCGGGCGGAGAATGTCAAACCGATCTGAGTATCGGGACATCTCTTGAGACAAAAGAAGAAGCCGGCGAAATTCGCCGGCTTCTTTTTTTTGTCCCCCATCCCGACAGCCGGATCTCTGGCAACAGGAACATCCTGTCCGAAGCAGACATCCCGGCTGCACACCGAGACCCCGAGCTAGGTTTCCAGAACTCTCAGCCGCGCACACCGAACATGTGTCAGGCTCATCTCGGTGCACCAGTAGGTCGCCAGCACGTCCCCGTCTGCCAGTCGAATCGCTCTCGGTGCCCCGAAGGCGATCGTGTCGTGTGAGCAGGGATAGGTGTCCGGCGCCTCGACCCCCAACTTGTCGCGTCCGGTCGCATCCCAGACGCAGACCTGGTTGTCGAGGTCCCACGTCCTGCCCTCGTCACCGGACAGCGCAGCAAAAAATCCCGGCTGCGGCCCGTCGCGGCGGGTGTAGACATTCAGCATGCGTCCGTCGCCGAGATCGACGGCCTGATTGGTCTGCCCCGGCAGCGTGGTCGGCTCCGGCTCCGACCAGCTCTTTCCGTCGGGAGACCCAACACAACGGTGCAGCGGCTGGTTGTCGATGTCGCTCTTCATCAGCGCCGTCCAAAACATCGTGAACAGGCGGCCGTCGTTCATCCGCAACACCTGTCCGTGCCAGAACCCCTTGTCCTGTGAATTGGTGTCGGCGACAACGACTGGATCCACCCACGTCCTGCCCCGATCGGTCGAGAACAGCCCCACCACCTGCGGCCGGTAAGGCTGAGACGAGTCAAATGCATGCCACCGGTCAAAGGGCATGAACCACCGGCCGTCGGACAACTCGATGACCCCGGAACTGGGCGTCACGATCAGGTCGTCGGGGACCTCCATCCGCTCTGGACGCGACCACGTACGGCCGTGATCAGTCGAATGCAAAGCCACGAGTTCGAACGCACCGATCCCACCGGTCTCCTCGTTGAACAACGGGAGTTTCGGGTCGCTGCGATCCACGCGAAAGGTCGTGATGACCAGCGACCCATCGTCCAGGTGAGCCACCATCGGATCGTGGTACGAATAGGCCGCGTCATCCGGTCCGCGATCATGTACCACGTGATGCTCGGTCCAACTCTCGCCGCCGTCAGTCGACCGGGCCGCATAGTGAGCCAGGTCGGTTGCGTACATCCCGCCGCCACGATTGTACGTGCAGAAGATCTCGTCCTCCGAGAGCTGCACCACGTTGCTGAAGAACCCTCCCACATAACCGTAGCCGGGATTCGGGTTCCGGTAGATGGGGCCTTCGCTGATCATTTCGATGCGAGACATGATGCGGCTTCCTGGAGAATGGAGATCCACTCGAGACGGTTCCGGCGAGCCCTCAACCCTGGCAACGGCCAGAGGTTTTTTCGGATTGGCAAAGCCAAACGTGAGCAGAGCAGCTCTTGGGCAGCGGCAGCGTGGATGATTGGGCCATCGTAGACTCCCCAAATCAGGTATTTCGAGACCCGCGATAACTCGGAAATTGAAAAGATGTTGCGGCGAAAGCGGTGTTGCGCAAGAATCGCTGGACCAATTTTAGATTTCCAATTCCTTCACTGGTAGCCATTCATGTTGAAATCAACGGCCTTGGTGAGTTGCACGCTATGCGTAGCCATGCCGCTCTTGTCTTCGATGGCGACACGGGCCAGTAGTGAGAAGAAAGTTCGTGTCTACTCGAATGATCTGAAAGTGATTTCTGACCCTCAGCCTTTGCTCGCAGACCATCCGACGTTTGTGCAGCCAGTCATTGCATCAGTGCGGTATGAAGCACCGCAGCTGATTAGTGACTCCTCTGCTGACTTGAGCGTTCGTGCCTGGCGATTCTCTTATAACGCTCGAGGCGTTATTGAAATGCCGAACCGTTTGCAAGCGGCGAAAACGGTAATTGTGGTGGTACATCCGTGGGGTGTTGACGATGGTCAAGGTTGGAAAACACCGCAGCCGGCTGGCGCCATTTTCGCCTGTACGCCGGACAAGAATCGGGTGATGGTTCAACATGGCAAAGTCGTGGTCAACCCACTACTGAAGAAACTTCGTTCTAGAGTTGGCATGGTTGTCTATAGCCTGCCCGGTCGCGGCGATCCCATTCGCCGCAAACTCTATCGCTCTATGGCTTACAAACCGTCGGCGGCTGAGCGCGCGGAAGCGCGAAAGCAGTTGACGGCCAAACTGAAGTCGTTCAGGTATCAAGGTAGTGACATTCCCAAACGTATCGAGTTGCGTTCGAGCAAGCCGGCAATCGACTACTTCCGCCAGTTTCCCGGTCTCGATGCGTCGGCCAAGTACAACAACCAAGGATTTCGGGACTTGCCGATACCCGTGATGGGTTCCATTGAGGTTGCCCCGAACGATGTCGTTATCTACGACGGTGAGGGATACGATGCGCTGAAGCGTTTTCTGCAGCACAACGGCATCGAGCATGTACTGTTGTGCGGTTACCACGCCGACATGTGCGTTTGCAGCACGACGGCCGGGCACGAAAAATTGCGTCGTGACTTTAATGTCTTCCTGGTCGGCGATGCCGTACAGGCGACCCTTCCGGCAAACTCATCGGCCCAATATGCAACCAACCAGGCCGTTTCCTTCGCTTCCTTGAACGTGCTTATCACCCAAGCGTCCTGGATCATCCCTGACTAGCCGCTGGATCCGACATTTTCACCCTACCGGCCCGGGATGAACTTGGTGATGCCATGGATCTGACACGGGTCGTCATCCACACCGTTGACCATCACGCCCTTCTCCTTGCAGATCGCTTGCACCAGACCAGTCACGATCCAGTGCGTCGCGGCTTGGCAACACGGCCCCATTGACGGAATCCTGATCATGACACACCGGCACCGGGCCTCGCTGCTCCCAATTCTTCCCGCACTTGTCCTGGTGATGATCGCCGAGACGGCTCCGGCGGCCCCTCCGGCACACAAGGCACCACGCCCGAAGCTCGACTACCGCATTGAACTCTCAACGGCCGTCAAGGGATTCGACGGCAAGACCTGCTGGGTGCACACTCGTCCGGGAGCCATCCCTCCCGGCACGCCCGGCAATCCCGGCAAGAAGCCGATCGTGCTGATCACGTTGCAGAAATTGATGCTGACCCGGTCCGACGTATTTTTCGGACTCCACGACCTGCGGACCGACAACATGGGCCGAAACTGGATCGGCCCCACCGGCCATCAGTCCCTGAGACGGCGTCAGCCGACCAAGCAGACCTCCGTGGTCCCCTGTGACTTCTGGCCGCTGTGGCATGCGGCCACAAAGACGCTGCTGGGAACCGGCAAGACGTTCTACTACACCACCAAGGATCAGCGTCACCTCGCCCGCGCCCCCAGCGAGACGGCGTATTCGGTTTATGACCCGATCACCAGGAAATGGGATCCCTGGAAGACGCTGAAACTGCCGGATGATCCGAAATTCCAGAACGCATCAGCCGGATGTGCCCAGAGATACGATTTGCCCAACGGCGACATCCTGTTGCCGATCTACTATCGGCGCCGCGATCAGACGGAACACCGCGTCACGGTGTGCCGATGCCGATTCGACGGCAAGACGTTGAAGTTCGTCGAGCACGGTGACGAACTGGAACTGCCACCGGCCGAAAAGCATGGCGACGGATTCTCCGAACCGTCAATCACCAGGTTCAACGGCCGTTTCTACATGACACTGCGAACCGTCAAGTTCGGATATGTCACGACCAGCCGGGATGGCCTGCACTTCGGCCCACTCAAAAAATGGACCTTCGACAACGGGGCCGACCTCGGCAGTTACAACACCCAGCAGCACTGGGTCACCCATTCCGACGGCCTGTTCCTGGTCTACACCCGACGTGGCCTGAACAACGACCACGTCATCCGGCATCGGGCCCCCCTGGTCATCGCCGAAGTCGATCCGCGGCGGGTCGTGGTGAAAAGACAGTCCGAACGGATTCTGGTTCCCGAACGCGGTACGCGGCTGGGGAATTTCGGGATGACCGATGTCAGTCCGACCGAGACCTGGATCACGACCGTCGAGTGGATGCAGCCGGTCGGAGTCACTAAGTACGGCAGCGACAACAGCGTCTTCGTCGCCAAGCTGATTTGGAACCGCCCCAATCGCGCGAGCATCGTTGGTCGCAAGGCCGACAGGGCAACACCAAACTCAAAGCCGAGGGTCGTTGGCAATTGACCCGCCGACGGGTACCCCTCAGGGGCTGCTGCCCCGACGAGAGAGTGAAAGCGAGTCGGAGACCTCGTTGTCTACAGAACGAGGCTTACTCCGCCTTTTTCTTCTTTTTCTTTTTCTTCGCCGGCCGCAACTCAAACACCTCGCCACTGGCCGCCTTCCAGCTCTTCTGCTGTTCCTCGGTCAACAGCTTGACGGCATCCTTGCGAGCCTGGCCCAGCAGAGCGTTGATCTTAAGTTGCACTTCCTGGCGATTGTCATCGTTGCGTGTTTTCCGAAGTTTTTTGACTTTTCCCTGTGATGTCCTGGAGACTTCACGAATCTGGCGACGCTGGTCCTTGGTCAACTTCAGAACACCGGAGAGCTCCTGACGCATCAGCATCCAGGAACCGGATGTGTACTGAATCTCGATCTGGAACAGTCGCTGCTGCTGCTTTTCGCTGCATGTCTTGGAAATCACGGCCCGCAGTTTCTGGGTCGCCTCCCGATTTTTTTTAGCGCGTTCCTGTTCTTCCAAACCCTGCGCCGCCTTGACTGCCGTACGCGTCTCAGTAGCCGCTTTCTTCAGAGCGGCCTTCTGCTCGTCACTCAACTTCAGCTCCTTGTGAACGAGCCGGTTGCCGGCCAACGTGCCGATCCCCACATTCCGGCTGCGAGTGCGACCTTTCTGTGCTTCCGCGGGTTGCAGGAACAGCAGGACAAGGAACAGGGGCAACGAAAACCGGACGGCGTACATGAGTTGAATCCTCGGGTTCGAACAGGCCATGGTCGGGTCCCATCTTAATCAACGCGGCAGCACCTGTCTTGTTGACGCGGTCGCCTTGGCCACTCCTCTCTCACGAGTCCAAGAGGCCACGAGCCACGGTGATCGTTTCCTCTGACATTGGCACGGGATTGCGGAAAAACCGCTCGTTCCTAACATCACTAGAAGTCACTACGTCTCGATTCCGGAACCGTTTCTTCCTGTTCAACACGTCACGAGGTTCTGCCATGGCACGAACAGCCACTGTCATCTGCTTGCTGGGATTGGGAATCTGTGTCGGCTTGGGAGCGGCTCACAATCCGGTAAAAACACCTCCGCAGGGACCGACAGACGTCACGTATGTCACCGAGTTCGGAGCGGTTCCCAACGACGGGAAGGATGACACGAAAGCCGTCAACGCGGCCATCAATGCATGCCGGGGCAGCAACAACAGGACCCTCCACTTTTCGGGCGGAACCTTCAACCTGGCCACCATCACCTTTCCCCCGACCATCAGCGTGGTGGTTTCCAACGGGACCGTGCTGAAGGCGTCCGATCCGGCGATCGTCAGGTTCGACGGGCCATTCTCAGCCGGCCTGCACCAGGTCTTCTCCGGTCCGGGACGGGCACAGTTCGGTTCCGGTGCCGTCAGCGAAGTGTATCCCCAGTGGTGGGGCGCTTCCCCGGCGTCATCGGACAGCAGTCCAGCCATCAACAAGGCCATCAATTCCTCTCCGTCGCTCCCGGGTGTCAACGTCAGGCTGTCTGGCACCTTCAACTGCCAGACGACCATCCACGTCAATCGGCATCGGGTGAAGCTCATCGGGGACGGAATGTACGCCACACAGATCACATTCAACCCGTCCAACCCAATGGCGTTGTTTGAGTTCTCTCATCCGGACAAAAGCGTGATTGCCCAATGTGCGATCAGGGATATTGGTCTGCTGGGCGCGGGAGACTACAAGGATCGGAAGCGGGTCCAGAAGACAGGCATCCGGATCGTCGACGCTGACATCATCGAAGTGCGGAATGTCGCGATCCACAACTGGGGCGGCAATCACAGCATTGGACTCCAGGTCCAGGGACGGCAGTTGGTCTTTGTCGAAAACGTGACCATTCTCGCCGACCTGCCGATCCTCATCGACAAGAACCCCGCCATCGAGTGGATCTCGATTGACCATTCCACGTTCCGAAACACCTACCTGCTTCCGATGGATCCCAACGGACCGTCGGTGAAGATCGCCTCGGGCGTGGCCCTGCACAATGTCGTCTTTGACGGGACCAATGCCTGGGTCGGAGGCAAGTACGGCCTGCATTGGGACGACACCGAGACCAGGGGGGTCAGCATGAACCTCTCGGTCAAAAACGTGCGGATGGAGAACGGTACCGCCCACGGTGGCGCCATCATCCACATTGCCCACAACTACAACCTGATGAACCTGGTGCTGGAGAACATCTACGGGTGTGGCGGCGGGGTCGGCGGGATTTACCTCCGCAAGTGCACCAGCGCCACGCTGCAAAACATCTTCTACGCGCCCGTCAGAGGAAATGCACCGGCCGGCTACGTGTCGACCGCCCTGGACATCGACGACTCATCCTCCAACATCGCCCTGATCAACGCCTTCTGGAACGGTGGGCTGGTCAAAACCGGAAAATTGATCAAGACCTTCGGGACCAACTCCAACCCCGCCAAATACGACAACCGTCTGATCGAGGTTTACGATCGCCCCAAAAACGGACAGGGTGAAGGCCTGGTTCTTTACGGAACAAAGACCTGGTGCCACAGTGGCCGACTCGAAGACGGCGCAAGCCTGCCACTGCCCGTCGGTGCCGGCCCGAAGACGAAGGTGGCCACCGTCACCGTCTCAGCCTCCGACGGAAAGGACATCAACCAGTCCGCACAGTTCCTGGTCGGCGGACAGGGGCGGACCATCAAGGTGGTTGGCACCGACGGTACCAGCACGGCGGACATGGCCGGCAAACTCTGCCTGGTCCCCGGAAAACGGGTGAGCGTTCTCAACCGGCTCGGCAGCCCGGTCGATCTCGTGGTGACCGTCTTCTGGCGTTGACACCACCCCGAGATCTCCGTCAACGGCCCGCCAGAAACACGGCGGCCGCAACGTCACAGGGAGTCATTCAGGCGGCCGAGGCCTTTTCCGCGGGCTGACCGTTTTTGGCATTGGTATCGTCGTCCCTGCCAACGTTGCCATCGCCGTCCACAGCCGTGGCCATGCCGTCGTCGGACGGATAACTCAACACCGTCAGGACCACGAATCCCGCCGCCATGAACTCCGCAATCTCCTCGAAAGCCTGGCCGGCGAACACCTCGTTCCAGGACGACTGATCGGAAACCTGCGACGCGGCAAAGACACACGCCCACGCCACCGAGAACATCAACCACGGCTGTCTCGACCGAAACGCCGGAGCAATCTTTGGGACTCCGCGAGCAATCATCATGACGCCCACGATCACCACGCCCATCAGGAATGACCCACAGACAATTTTCTCGGCAACGGGAACGTCGGCCGACAGGTAGAACCGGCTGCTGCTGAAGTGCTCCGGAACCCATTTCGCTCGATGCAGATCCGCTTCCCTTGCGGCATAAATCACCAGCATGAAGGAGGTCAGTCCCAGCAACACCCGCTCACCCGGGTCCCGAATCGCCCTGCGAATTGCCAACAACACCGACGTGCACAAAACGACAAATGTCGCCAGTTGCACCAGGCCATCATCGGCGATCAACCGACCGCCCAACTCTCGCGGAACGGCCAGCGTGACAACCGCAAACAAAACAACCCCTGCGGACAACACAAGTGCCGCCAGGGTTCGATTGCCACGGGAACTGTTGTCACGGCGTGTCATCATCATCTGAGCACTTTCAAGGTGATCTGCGACTGTTTCAGACGGTCGACCCCCCGCTTTGTGGCCCGAGTGTCCCGCACGTCCAGGTACTCGAGTTTCTCGAGTTTCACCAGGTGGGCCAGCCCCTTGTCGGTAATCGCGGTGTTGTCGACTCGCAGGAACTCCAGGGTCTTGATCTCGGCCAGGTGGGCAAGACCGGCATCCCCGACCACCGTGTTTGAACATTCAATTTCGTCGAGTTGGACCAGTTGCTTGAGATGAACCAGGCCATCGTCGGTCACTCTCGTCCCGGACAGTTCGATCTCTTCCAGATTCTTCAATCGAGAGACATGCTGCAGTCCCCGATCGCTGACAACCGTCGCGTTGATGTCGAGGTCCTTGAGCTGGCGCAGCTGTGCCAGGTGGATGAGCCCGTCATCGGTGATGGCGGTGTCGTTCAGTTCCAGGTCCACCAGTCGGCTCATTGTCAGCAGGGCTGGCAGCCCTGCATCTGTGACGCCGGTCCCGGACAGATCCAGATCTCTCAACCGCACCAGCCGCGAAAGACAGCGGACACCGGCATCGGTGACCGACGTGTCAACCAGCCATAGACTCTCCAGTTGTGTCATTGTGGCAATCTGTCGCAGTCCGGCGTCGGTGATCGCCGTACGATCCAACCGAATTTTCATGAGTCCCGGACACTTGACCAGGTGCGAGAGATCCTGGTCCCGGATTGACGTGTCGGCCAGATCCAGTGACCTCAGGGCTGGCAGGTGTTCCAGCGAACCGAGTATTGCGGAATCGGCCCCAGTGCCCCGGAGCTTGACCTTCGCGACACCCCGCCAGTGCCAGATGCGTGGATCGAACCAACCAATCCGCTGCACTGTTCCGCCATTCGCCTCGATCAGCGCAACCACCGTTCTCTCACTGCGGTCGCGGCACCAGGCTGCAACTGCGAAACCGAAAAGGACCAGGACAAGCAGCCACACCCCTTTCTGCCGTCGACTTGGTCGCATCGGTTGCCCCGCCCAGATTTTGTCTCATCGCCAAGTCAGCCGCCGCCAACTTGAGCGGCGGGACGCTATCGGAATTCTCGACGACGGTCAACGTGGGTCCCGTCCACGGATCGTTCGGTCTTTCCCGTCGGCCAAGCCGGTGCGGCTCCCGTTTGGGAATCGACGACGATTCCACCTGCGCAGAACGGCTCACCGTGACAATGTCATACCGGAGTCACAGCCCATCCGTGCTGCCGGGATCACGGTTCCAGGAATGCCACGCCTGGAGACAATCCTCCCGCGACGTCCACGGCCGCCAGATCAACCGGGCCCGAAAGCCGTACCGGCGGTCCTTTTTCACCTCGTGGATCACGTACTGGAAGTCCACGGCCGGCGGAAAATGGCTGAACCGGATTTCGTCGACGTCGGTTCTCAGGCGATCAAACATCAGGATCAACACCATGTCGTTGGCCGAACGACTGTACAGGACAGGCCGGGTGATCCGGGGCCACTCGAACGAGCGGAGATTGAGAGCCATGTTGTGATCGGCGTCGAATTCGAGAGCCGGCGCGGCGGCTGCCCGGTACGTTCCGACATCCCATCCCTTCATGGACTCGGCACGGATCCACTCTTCGTCCCCCCCCTGCTCACTGACACCGCGAAAGTGGACGGCGGCATCGCGGAGTTCACGCATGTAGTTGGCCCAGAAGAAGGTGACGTACTCCCGCACACCGACCGCCGACACGTCCCGGAAACGGCACCGGAAATCGATGTCGATCGCATCCGGCGGTGACACCGCCAGCCGCGTGGCATGTTCGACCGACCAGGGACTCTGTGTCGCCGGACGGACCAGGAACACCGAATGCCCGTCACGTTCGCGGCAGACCAGGTAGGCGTGCTTCCGAGGGGAAAACCGGTTGCGGACATCCCGGTGACCGCTGTAAATATGCTCGAGATTCAGGCCCGCCCGGAATGCCTCGAACCGCTCGTCTTTGTCCAGGAAACTTAGCGACTCCAGACCACTGAGCACCTGCGGTGTTCGGGAATTGCTGGTCACGCGGAACCGAATCCGCCCTGACTCGACCACGGCCACATCGACGGGTCGCTGAACCGTCTCGGTGAACTCCAGTTCACCGAGCACCGCGCTGACTGTCTGTCGGTGATCATCCAGCGGCGGTGGGACAAAGTCGTCGCGTGCACCGTGTTCTACGGAAGTCTGCGAACCGGCAGGTCCACCGTCACCGCACCCGGCACCACAGCACGGCCAAGCCAGCAGGAACAGGGGCAGCCCAACCGTCAGAAAAGTCTCGGCACGGGCGGGCATCTCGGAGTCCTGCAGAACACCGTCGGTCACAAACCTGTAGAGGGTCCGGTGATCCACGGCACTATGCCGTCGGCATTCGTGATCGTCAAGACGCCGGCAGATGCGGCCCAATCGGCCGCCGCCGTACCACGTGGGACTCCCCTGGCACAACTTCCTGTGCGGAAGCCGTCACAACGCTGAAATGGCCACGCCCCTCCGCGGGAGACTCCCAGGTACTGAGGGGTTGAACACCGGGAGTATGGCAGCAAGACTGTACCCCTCGTCCCGAGTGGGATCGTGAAATCGTCGGTCAAGCGAGTTCCCCAATGACTTCAAACGGTCCCAAAAACCGTTTTCTCGGCGGCGGCCCGAAAGAAAAACAGGACATCCCATTCGCGATTTTTGTGGGATCCCTGGTGCTGATTCTGGTCGGCCTGGGGGAATGCCTATGGTCCGGCCAGGGCCGCGAAACATGGCTTGTGGTCTCAGGCACCCTTCCGTTCTTCATTCTCACGGCCGTGCTTCTTATCGGTGGCATCGGCTTCTGGCTCAAGAGCGACCGGTTTTCGGCCACGGAACTCGCCCTGTTCGTGGGCATCACACTCCCTTGCTCATACATCACGCTGGCTCTCGCATTTCTCTGGTTTTCAGACTTGGGGCACACTGTCATCTGGAATTCCCGAATCCAGAAGATGACCTGGGAAGAAGCATGGATCGACAAAGCCGACCGCAAGGATGAATCCGACACTCACCACCGTCCCAGCTACACCATCAGGACAGAAGCCGACGAGGCCATTTCGACAAACCGGGGCGCCTGGCTCACCCTGGTCGCACGGTTCGGTGGCCGGAAAAGAGTGAAATCAGAACGCAACCTGATGGCCGACATGGAAGACTCACGACGACCGGGCTCCAAACGTGAGTGGTCCGATCGTGACGGCATCCCGGAAATCCACACGATCACCTGGGATGGCCAAAAAAACTCCTCCGTCCCCACCAGTCGGGAACACATCGAGGCGAACTACCTTCAGGCGGCGGACACGTCACTGAAAATCGCTGGTGTGAAGCAGAACTACCTGCCCTACCTGGTTGAGTATCCACGGGTCACGTCAGGCCGATTCGGTCAAATCGAATTCGATCGTGTGATTGAGCAGAAGGTGAAAGTGGAAGGCGGCTTTCACCAACTCGTCGACCGAAAACTCGACCAGGCCCTGCAGACACTCGGGTCCGAGAAGCAGTGCAACATCGTCGTGTATGTTGTCGGCACAGAGAACGTCGGTTTTTTCCAGGCTCTGCGCGAGCACTGGCAGGAGGGCAAGAAGAACGACATCTGCGTATGCATCGGCTACACGAAGAAGAAAATCCAGTGGTGCCAGGTCATGACCTACACCGACCGGACCTTGTTTGTAGAGAATCTCGAGCGTGACGTGCGGCGACTCGAGACTCTTGACGGGAAGGGCGACGCCCTGGTCAACACCATCCTCACCAACATCAACGCGGCCAACGATGCCGGTTACCTGAGAAAGCCCATGGCGGACTTTGAGTTCCTGGCCTCCGACATCACAATGCCCTGGCTCACCCAGGCTCTTGCGTTTCTCTGGGCGTGCGTGTGGTTGTCCCCGACCGTCTACATTTGTGTCCGCAACTAGTCACGCCTCCCGTTTCCCATTCGTTCCCAAACTGCCACACGGAAAGCAATCGATGACTCCTCAAAAACTCCTGATCGCCGTTCTGCTCGTCATGGTGGTCTCCGCTCTTGGAATTGGTGGATGCACCCTCTCCACCTACAACAGCCTGGTGGACGACGAAGAAGGCATCCGCGCCCAGGAAAAACAGATCGACATCTCCGTGGACAAGATGGTCAAGAAAATTGAAGGCCAGGGCCACGTGGTCAACAACTTCAAGTCCACGTTGATCGAGGTGCTCGGTCAGACAATTGGCAAGGGGGGCCGCGCTGCAGCCGGGGGCAGGTTCTTCCAGGCTGTCTCGGAACGCTACCCGACCATCCCGTCGTCGGTGTGGTCGGACCTCGCGGCAACCATGAACTCCGAATACGAGTCCATGGCAGCCTCCCAATCCACCAAGGTTGCCAAGATCGAGTCTCTGCGGAAGCACTTGCGTCGACCGCAATACATGCTGGCCAAAGCGATTGGCGGTTTCCCCACGATCAACCTGGCCGAGCACGACCAACTCATCCTCGGCTCCCAGGCTCGCAAGGCTCGAGAAACGGGTGAAATTGAAACGATCAACCCGTTTGCTGAAAAAGGTGACGGCAAAGCCAAGGAGAGTAGTGGCAAAGCCGAAAAGGGCGACGACAAAGCCAAAGACAATTAGAGGCGGGCCGGTCTCACCCGGCCCTGCCGCCACGCGGCATCGCTACTTGATGAAACCGCCACGGACCGAAGTCGCCGGCCCATGGCTGGCCGGCTTCGGGTCCAGCATCCTGGCCAGCGGCTCGACCATCGCAAACGCGCAGAAGTGGTTGCCCAGCGGATTGTAGTGGCCGACAAAGAACCGCCGCAGGTAATCCGCCGTCGATGCTTTGAACTGTTTCCTGTCGGCCGCATGAGCTGCCATCAGGTCGACGTAAGGGACTTTCAGCGAGTCCAGGTGGTCGACCATTGGCTGGTCGAATCGGCGGCCGGTGTCGATGAACTGCTGCAGGACGTACCCACCGTAGGAGAGTACGAACAGGATCTTGCGACCGGTCTTTTCGCCGTACTGTTTGACCCTGTCGATGACCGCGTTGGTCGCGAACAGGCCATAACGGTTCAATGTCTCGTCGTCGTAATCGGTCGGTGGCACGGGCTTGCCGGCCTTGGCGTCGGCCAGGCGTCGCAGCCGATTTGCCAGGTAGACATTGTCCTTGAAAGTGCGGGCCACCCACTCCAGGTCCGTCAGTCGATAGACGGACTTCGCGTCCGGACAGGGGTTGCGACGGTACTTGACTGACTTTTTCGCCGGGTCGACCTGCATGTAGGGAACCGTCGGATTGATCGACACGTCGTTGACACCGAACTTGAACCTTTGCCAGCCGAGAATGTTCCGGTAGTGATCATCGTCGAAGATGTTGAAGACGATGGTCTTCGCCGCCGCCCGGCGTTCCTCGCGGACCATCCGCAGGTACGACTGGTAGACCGAATACCCCCCGATGCCGTAGTTGCGGACCGGCTCGCACAGGTGCCGGGCCAGCACCTCCTGCCAGGTCTCGCCATCACTGACCTGTTCACAACTGGTGAAACTGTTGCCGTACGTGTTGATCCGGCACGGTCGGCGGGCATAGGCCTGCATCTGGCGGGCGCCGAGCTTGTCGTAGCGGTAACGGCAAACAGCCCCGTTGAGACCTTCCTTGAAATCGCGATCGATGTGCAGGTAGCCGAGTTCCGAATCGTACTTTGCGAACGGGTACCTGCGGTTCCGCAGAAAGGCGTCGACATCATCGCGAGATGGCATCAGGGTTCTCAGGTAACGGGCCCGGGCATCCCCTCCTCCGACGGCTTCGATCGAACCCGAAAGCAAAGCTGATCCCAACACGCCCCCGCCGAAAGAGAGCATTTCTCGCCTCTGGAACAAACGACTCATGGCGAATTGTGTCCTGTGAGTCAGGTTGACACCGGTTCGGCGCCGGGACGAGCTATTGCCGAAACGAGAGCGGAACAAAGTGATTGCGACGAATCTGGAATTCGAAGGAAAACAGGCTGGCCGTCTTGAGATGGAACCGCAACTTGATCGGCCGAGCCTGCAACTGGTGACAGTTCGGCCCACCCTTCCAGGAGACAACATGGCGTACGCTGTCTCCGCGGATCGGCGTGCAGGCCTCCTTCGAGAATCCAGGGATCACCCGGCCGAGTGCATCAATGGCCTCGACCCGGATTTCTCCGCCGTCGGCTTTCGCGTTGATCACCAGCGTGTCACCGATCGCGATGAATCGGCGGGTTGTAAGTGTTCCAGCCTGTGCAGCATCCACCGAAACAAAACCGTCCAACCGTAGAGTGGCCAGTCCGAACCCGCTGTCCAGTGGATCCTTGTGGTACTTGAACCAGTGCCGCCCTTTCAGTCCCTGGTAGTAGAACCAGATCTGGTCTCCCACGATTAGCGGAGGATCAAAGGGATAGACCTGTCCCCAGTCCCAGTCGGCCTTGCGGGATGTCCCGTAAGGAAGAAACGTCGCCCGTTCGGCAATCGGCTTCCAGTCGCGTTTCCCCTCCTGTTTTCCACTGTCGGAAATCGCCCCCGCCTCTCCGACACGTTGCCAGGTCAGCCCGTCGCGGCTGAAGGCCAGTTGCACGTTGGTCCGGTCCCTCCACATCTCGTCAGCAGGGATCGGTCGAATCGTCTCGCCGTGATAGGCCGAAAGGACCCCGAGCAGTGTTCCCTCGTAGGGCAGAACCCGCATGCCGTAATGTTTCGTCTCAAACGGCTCGTCAATCGAGCTCGGTTTCAACACCGTCACCTTGGGTGACCAGTGCACGAAATCCAGACTCTCCGTAAGAGAGACCCACCTGGTGTTCGGTGGCCCGAAACGGACATGAGCCACGTAACGTCTGCGGACCGGATCCCAGAAACACGAGTTCAGCGTGTCGCTGTGCGGGATCACGGGGTTGGCCGGCTCGGGAGTCCACGAAAGGCCGTCCGGCGAGTAAGCCGCGTTGGTCGTGTATTTCCGCGGCTGGCCGGCTCCGTACAGCATCTTGTACCGCCGCGCCGGGTCAGGCTCGTGGACATCCTTGAAGACGCTTGGAGGATTGGCAGCTCTGAAGCCGGGAATGACGTTGGACTGCTCCGCCTGGTTGATCACCGGCTTGTCCCACTTGATCCCGTCCCGAGACGTGGCGTAGCAAAGCAACTGTTCCTTCAGATCGGTGGTGTAAACGCTGTACCACATCTTGAACAGCTTCGCCTGCTCATCGTAGATCACCGATCCGCGGTTCAGCAGTGTCTTCTCCCACGGCTTCTCAGCAACGATCAGCGGGTTCCGCGGATGCTTGACCGGCTGGTTCAGCACCTTCCTGGCGCCTCGAATTTTCTCGATGACATGATCGTCAATGAACAACTGCCGGCCGTTGAGGACAATGGCGTCGCCGGCCGCAACGTCATTGAGATCCTTGAACAGCAACGACCGCCTGTCTTCCCTGGCCGCGATCGCAGCTGCGGCAGCCGAGACACGATGAATCGCCATACGAGCCAGGTTGACCTGCTCGGCCACGACGTCGACGGCTCTGGTCAGCTGTTTCCCGTCGGCGTCCCTGGACTTCAGAGTCGGTGACATCGCCGTCAGTGCACGCGTGACCTTCTCGACCGCAGCCTGGCTGCTGCGGATCACCTTCGCTGCCACACCACCGCCATCTGTTCCGGAAAACGCCTTCAACGACTTGATATCAGACACAAGTTGTTTGAGCCGATGGTCCACAGTCCGATGAGTGTCCCGAGCGTACTGTACGGTCCCCGGAATGCTGTAAGGCCTGTCCGACGGCCGAAACGCGGCGGAATGTTCGATCTGGTCGGTGACCCGGATCTCGTCGACCCGGCCCTGGATGACGTGCCCGAAACCGTAGTCCCAGACGCCCACGTGCAGCCTTCCGCCGGTACCACCTTTCAACGCTTCGGCATTCTCGACCCCGATCACGCGTTTGCCGTCCAGAAACACGTTGTAGACGCTCTTCCCGGCTCCCCCGGTGCAGTCCCAGTTGACTTCCAGGTGCTGCCACTGGCCGACCTTCAGAGTGGCCGCCTTGATGTGGCCCTTGTACTCCGGCGTGTAGAGGCCGAGAGTCATGGCGGAGTTGAGCAGATACACCTCGAACGCTGACTGCCGCTTCTTGTTGCCCGGCTGGCGAGGCGGATGGTACCAGCCAACCAACGGGTGATACGCCCCCTCCTTGTGCGTCTCCACCAGGAACCAGAGTTCCACGGTGCCTCGCCTGGGATCGAGATTGCGTGTCGCGTCGTATGTGCAGTGGGAGGTCCCACTGGTGAGATCCAGGGCTCGCCCCCATCGCCCTTCCGCAATGGTTCCGGCCACCTTGTACACGTCCGGCCACACCGGACCCGCCGCCGTGGCACCAAGAGCAAAATCCGCATTCGCCGTCGGCCCGTCCGCATGGACAAGAAACAGCACTTTCCCCCAGGCTGGCGAGTCGGACCCCATGGACAGGATCAGCACCCAAAACCCCACCCGGCTCACGCGTGCCAGGAGCGTCATGATGCGGGTTTGTACCGGTTCGTTCATGGATCACCAGTCGCTTGTGGCGCAGGACACCGGCGGTGCCTGGCATAACCTCGATTTCCGGCCAGTCTACACTGGCCGTTTCCGCACCGCACGGTTCTCAGGTCCGCAGTCCGGCTCCACAAGCAATCTCTGCACGTGCGACCCACCTGCGTGCCAACCGCGTCCGGTTTTGGCTGGAGCAGAGTCTCGCCGTGGCGTCGCGTTGAAGATGCTCCTCTCGTTCGTTTTCCGGATCAAGACCGATTCACCACGACAGACAAGTTGCACGTTTGGCGGGGGAATCCCACCGTGAAACGACGACGAGATTGGCGGCAACCGGGTGATCCGTTTTAATACGGGGCTGATACTTGTTTGAACCCCTGTGACGGGCAGGGCAAACCGAGGA
The DNA here is from genome assembly GCA_003445035.1 of Planctomycetaceae bacterium. Taxonomy (GTDB): domain Bacteria; phylum Planctomycetota; class Planctomycetia; order Planctomycetales; family Planctomycetaceae; genus UBA8437. The sequence continues at coordinate 17,098 of DLVV01000132.1, forward strand.
CTGTTCGTGTCAGTCGATCCTGGAACCATCTGATGAGAGTTCTGCTTGCATCTCTGGTTATAGGAACGGCGATTGGCTGCCATGACGGCCTCCCGTCACGAACCGACGGTGCCAGTGAAGGCCAGTCAACCGGGCCTCCCCCGACGGGAGCTCCACCGCTTGGCCACCTGCGGTTGAACGAACTGCTCGCTTCGAACCGTGCCGATCGCATCGACGACGAAGGCCAGAGCAGTGACTGGATTGAACTCCACAACTCCGGACCGCAGCCACTGCGCCTTGGCGGCTTCCGCCTGACGAATGATCTCAAGATCCTCGACAAGTGGACGCTCCCCAACCATCTCGTTGCGGCCGATGGTCACTGCCTGGTTTGGATGTCCGGCCTGGGCCGTGTCTCTCTTGCACCCGAAGCCTTGAAGGCCTCTGCCACGACAATCCCTTTCGAGACGACGTTGATACCAGCCGGCGCCAATTGGAAGTACCTGGCAGGCTCTGCTGACGAGAAAGCCACGGACCAACCGTCGACACCCACCGGCTGGACGGCCGTCGACTTCGATGACAGCCAGTTCTCCGAGGGACCGGCGGGCTTCGGATATGGTGATGACGACGATGCGACCCAGTTCCCCGCCGGCACGACTGTTGTCCTGCTCCGGCATGCGTTCACACTGACAGAACCACTCGCGTCTGAGGCAATCGTTCTGCAAGTGGACTACGACGACGGCTTCGTGGCCTACCTGAACGGAACACGTGTCGCGGCCGTGAACGCCCCCCCGCCCGAAGAAGAACTCCGTCTCAACAGCACTGCGGAGGGCTCGCACGAGGCAGGAAGCTCGGAGCGTTTTGACCTCTCGAAGCATGTCGGGCTGCTCCGCACCGGCAAGAACGTGCTGGCCATTGCGGCTCTGAACACGCATCGGGGCAGTTCGGACATGTCACTGAAACCAGCACTGGGCACACTCCCGACGGTCTTGCACGCGAATTTCCGACTCAACAAATCCGGTGACACGATCTATCTCATCAGTCCCGATGGGAACATCGCGGACCAGGTGAGATACCCCCGCCAGGTGGCAGACCAGTCTCTCGGACGGATCGCGTCGACACGATCAAACTGGGGATATTTTCTCACGCCCAGTCCGGGACTGGCCAACACCGGCCCCCCGCAACCTCAACCTGTAACAGCCCGCCTCTCCTTCACCCCGCCGCCGGGTGGCTGCGAACCCGGCACCCAGGTCCACATCGCCCCACATTCCTCAACCGCTGTCGACATCCGGTTCACACACGATGGCTCGAACCCGACGGCATCGAGCCCCCTGTATCGTGACCCGGTCACCCTGGACGCCACGACACTCTTCCGCGCCGCGGCCTTCATTGGCCAGGAACAGGTTGGGCAAGTCGTTTCGGCCACCTACCTGGTGGGTCGACGCCCATCTCTGCCGGTCCTCTCGATTTCCTTGAAACCAGAAGACTTTCTCGACGTGCACCTCCAGAAAAGCGGCAAGGGCCGTGGGAGCGAACGTCCGGCCTTTCTGGAAATCTTCTCACCAGCCGGAAAACGTGTTGTGGCCACCGGACTCGGATTCCGGCTTCACGGCGGCGCCGGTCGTCGTGGCGGCATCGAAACCAAGAAGTCCTACCGCCTCTACTTCCGCAAGGTCTACGGCGACGGTCGCGTCAAACATGCCATCATTCCCGAGGCGGAGGTCAAGGACTTCGACAAGCTGGTCTTACGCGCCAATTTCGGTGACGGACGCTCCCACGGTGCCTACATCCGTGACCAAGTGACCCGCGACCTGCAAACCGACATGGGAGGACTGGCTTCCAACGGCACCTGGTACATCCTGCTGATCAACTCTGACGACCACGGCGTGTACAACGTGGTCGAGAGGATGGACGAGGAGTTCTTCATCTCACACCTCGGCCCCGGACAGTACGAAGTGATCAAGACCGGTAACACCGTCCTTAGCGGTACCCGGAAAGGTTGGGATGAACTGAGGGATTTCATCAGTTCGACAGACTTCTCCAACCAGGCCAACTACGACGAACTGGCCAAACGCGTCGATATCAAGAACTTCACCTCCTATGTCATCCTGAATCTCTGGACACTGAATCTCGACTGGCCACACAACAACTGGTACGCGGCTCGGCGCATTCCCGACGGCAAGTGGATCTTCCTCTGCTGGGATGCCGAATGGGGGCTGGGAGGTGGTCCTTATCGACACGACGTCGACCCCTACGCTTTCATTGACAGTGGCGGCGGCTACGGGCACGGAATGAGCCGGAAGCTTTTTTTCGCACTGCTCGGAAATCCCGGCTACTGCGAGTACTACCAGAAAGAAGTCCGCCGACACCTGGCCGGCGCGCTCCGCCCGGACAATGCTCTTCGGCAGACCCGCCGGCATCGGGACCGGATTGCGACCGACATCGAGTACGAATTCGAAAGACGCAAGTACGGGAAGCGGCGGTGGCACGAGCAAATTGCCGAGGTCGAGACGTTCGTTCGCGCAGCCGGCAAACACCTGCAGGCGTCGACCGACGCCTACTTCTCGCACCGGCTTTCGGCCGGCACTGAAGATCGTGTGGCAATGGCCGAAGACGAGAACGGCCATCGGCACGTGGTCCACAGAAGCGATGACGGTCGTCTCCGCGAGTTCTCTCTCCATCCCGACGGAAGCCGTGAACCGGACACCTCCATCAGCCAATTGGCCAAGAGTCCTCCGGCAACCGGGCGTCCGGCGATCTACACGCTTGGCGCAAAAGGACGACGAGTCGTTTACCGGGACGCCTCAGGACATCTGCACGTGCTGTCCAGGTCCACGGCGGGTTCTGATGCGGGAACCTGGCGTCATGCCGATCTCACCACCGAAATCGGTGTTCCCGAGGCGGGCTGTGATCCCTCGGTGATCGTCATCGACGGTGTGCCACACATTTTCTACGCCGACCGCAGGGCAGCGTTGCGGGAACTCTGGTTTGACGGGGAATGGAAACACCACGGGCTACTCGCCGCTCCGCGGCCCGCCGGCAACATCGCCGTATCTCGTAGTGCCGGGACCATCCATGTGACCTACGTGACGGTGTTTGGTGCGGCGTGTGAACAGACACTCTCGCTGGGAGAGCTCAAGACAGATCGCCGCAGTTGGAGACCGAGACTCATTCATCGGCTGCCGGCAACGGGAATTTCGATCGGTTTCAGCCACGAAGGCAAACGCCGCATTGTCTTCCGCGCACCGGAGAAGTGGCCCTCTCACAAACCGTTTTACTTTGCCCATGAAGAAAAAAAACGACCGAATTACCGGACCTATCAAGGACCGCGGAACACGCTCGTTCAGGCCACCGACGTCGGCCAGCGTTTCCGACGCCTGGAGCCGATTGGGTCACCTCCGCAACAGGTCGCGGGTAACCCCTGTGCCCTTCACGCCACCCCAGATGGCAACCACTTCCTCGCCTTCCGTGATGTCTCTGGCCAGATCCAGGAAGCGGTTCTGACCAACGGGTCCTGGCAATTGACCATTCCCACGAAGCTCACCGGAGCCCCTCCGGCCTCCGGAGATCCCGTGGGCCTGCTGTCCACTCAGAACGGCTCTCGTTACTACTTGTACCGGGGCCGGGAAGGACATCTCCACGAATTGTCTTTCAACGGCTCGTGGAGCCACCGCGATTTGAACATGACCGCACCGTTATCTCCGCAATAGACTTAGTGGTCCTGTCTCTACGACCTCGCTTCCCGATACGACAGAACCACACAACGTACACCGCCCGGTTCACACGTCCGCGAACCGAACCGTGCCCGGGTTTCCGATTTCGAGGAATGACCGACAATGAGCCAGCCCTTGCGTCTGCTCGCCACGGCAAGCGTGGTGTTGGCCGTTTCGTCCGGCGTGTCCGACGCCGCAGCGGTTCGGTCTCCGCAGGGGACCGTCGGCCGGCTCTCCGGCAGGCAGTTGTTCATCGACGACCACATCATCGATGAGATGCGCGGTCTCACCAAGGTGCTCAACCGACCGGTGAAGCACCGACGCAATCCGCTCGTCGTCCCCAATCTTCCGTGGGAGGAACATGCCTTCTACGCCAACGGCACGGTCATCTACGACAGCCAGGACAGGCTTTTCAAGGCGTGGGTCCATCTCTGGAAACACAAGGGAAAGGAACTGGCTGCCACGACGGGGCTCTACGCCTACATGACCTCCATCAACGGCGTGGACTGGAAAAAACCGCTCATCAACAAGACGGAAAAGACCAACCGGATTCGCCCTCCGCGAGGCGCATCCGGATTCGCCGGCCAGGGTGTCATGAAAGACCTCCACGACGGCAATCCTGCCCGCCGCTACAAGATGCTCTACAACAGCCATCCCGACGGGACCTCCAAGAGCCTGCAGTTGGGAGCCGCCTATTCGGCCGACGGGATCACCTGGACCGCCGAGCCCCGCAACCCGTTGATCCCGTTTGGTGACACGCAGAGTGTCCCCGTGTGGGACCCGACACGAAGAAGTTACCTGGGCTTCGTGAGAACCGGCCCTCCCAACATCCGCGGAATCGCCAGGATCGAAAGCCGCGACTTCGTCAACTGGTCGCCCAAGGTGACGGTGTTCACTCCCGGTGAAGAGAAACTGGATCAGCCCTTCCGGAGTGCCCCGTACGGGATGAAAGTTCTCGCGTATGCCGGTTGTTTCATTGGCCTGATCAACATGTACAACTGGGAGACGCTGGGACCGATCCCCAAGGACAAGCTGTTTCAGGACAAGGTGAACGTGCAGTTGGCCTTCAGTCGCAACGGCATCACCTGGAACCGGGTCGGTTCCACCGGGATGATTCCCCACGCCGACCTCTCGAAAGACCTGGACTGGAAATCCATCGCCAGGAAACAGGTGTTTCTGCAGTACGGGAAACACAAGAAGGAGTGGGATTGGGGCCAACTCTACGCCTACCAGGCCCCGGTTGTTTTCGACGACAAGATCTGGATCTACTACACCGGCCTCGGCAGTCGACACTGGTCGAATTACCACGGGGATGACCGTCCACCCAAGAGCGGTATCGGGCTGGCCACGCTGAGGCTGGACGGTTTCGTCTCGGTGGAACCGCGGCCTGATGCGGAGACGGGAGTCCTGACCACCCGCCCGTTCGTGTTCGTGGGCAACGAGATTCTCGTCAACGCGGACGCTCGCCGGGGCTCGTTGCGAGTCGAGGTGCTCGAGGCCGACGGGCGGCCGATCCCTGGATTCACGGCCCTGGACTGCCAGCCATTTCACGGCGACAGCCTGCGACACCCGTTGAAGTGGAAGGGACAGACAGACTGCCGTCAGATCCAGGGGAAGCCGATTCGTCTTCGCTTTCATCTCGACAGATCGAAGTTGTATTCGTTCACCCCATCGATTCGCCGTTCCCAATGACGCCGGACGGCTTGACCTCTGAGGCCCACCACAACCAACATGGGCCGCTTATCACAACCGGGAGAGCACGACGATGATCTTTGTTCTGGCAACCATCGAATTGGCCGAAGGGCGACGTGACGATTTCCTGGCCGCATTCCAGCAGGTTGTCCCGCTGGTGCGAGCCGAGGAAGGATGCCTGGAATACGGCCCGGCC
>DLVV01000235.1 GCA_003445035.1 Planctomycetaceae bacterium
GTGCACCCAGCAGCGAGTCGGGCATCTTCTGGCCGTCGCGGCTGTTGAGGATCGGCTTGGGGTCGAAGAGGTCGACCTGGCTGGGGCCACCCTGCATGAACAACTGGATGATCGCCTTGGCACGCGGCTGGAAGTGAGGTTGCTTGGGAGCGAGATCGTAGAGTCGTGGCGTCGGCGGCGGCGCGTCGGCGGCCAGCAGTCCCGAACCTCCGTAGAATTCGCGTCCGAACAGGTAGGCCAGGGCGGTGCCGTAGAGCCCGTCGGCGGCACTGCGGAAAAAATCGCGGCGGGCGAGCGGGTTGGTCATGGGAGATTCCCGGAGGACGTGGTCGATTCGGGTCAGTCGATGAACAGGAAACCGGCCGAGTTGAGCAGGGTGTGGCAATAGGTTGCCAGGGCCCGTTGCGACGGTGCGGATGCCGACGTCTGCGTCTTGGTCTTTGCCGGTGTGCCGGCCGCTTTCTGTCGCCAGAGCCGGGTCAGTTCCTCGAGCGCCGCCAGCCCCACCTCGCGTTCGGTGTCGCTGGGCATGCGGTTGAGTGCCAACTGGTAAGCGCGTTCGACCTGCTTGTAGGGTTCTCGGCCCGCTTCGCGGGTGACCCGTTCGGCGAACGCGTCGGAGAGCTTGCGGATCATGCCGTCGTTGAACAGGTGGAGTGCCTGGCTGGCGACGGTCGAATCGGGCCGCTCGACGCAGTTGGGGATCATCTGCGGCAGATCGAAGGTCTCGAGGATCGTCGGCATGTGCTTGCGGCGGTGCCGGATGTAGACCGATCGTCTCCATCCGTCGGAGGCTTCCCGCGAGGTGACCAGCCCGTCGGGGCGGACATCGACCGGGTCGGGTGGACCGAAGGGCGTGTCGTGCAGTCGGCCGGCAACCGCCAGGATGCTGTCGCGGACCACCTCGGCGTCCATTCGTTTCAACGGCATCCGCCACAACAACCGGTTCTCGGGGTCGATCGCCTCGGCTTCGGGACGGATCGCCGAGATCTGCCGGTAGGCCGACGAGTTCATCATCACCCGGTGCATCCGCTTGATGCTCCAGCCCTGTTCGATCAGCGTGCGGGCCAGCCAGTCGAGGAGCCGGGGGTGAGACGGACGGCTGCCGGTGTTGCCGAAGTTCGAGAGTGTTTCGACCAGGCCGCGGCCGAAGTGGTGGAACCAGATCCGGTTGACTATCACCCGGGCGGTCAGCGGATGGCCGGGGTCGACCAGCCAGCGGGCCATCGCCAGTCGACGACCCGTCGAGCGGGCACCCGGCCACGGCGGATTGATCTTCAGCGGCGTTTTCCCGTCGGTCAGGACACTGGGGACGCCGGGGCCGACGCGGTGACCCGGCTTGTTGTACTGCCCCCTGCGGAACAGCCAGGTCGGGGAGGGGGCACCGCGGTCCCACAGCGCCCGGATCCGCGGTTCGACCGGCATCTCCGCCTGAAGTTGCTTGACCCGGTCGTTGGTGGTCTTGGTGAGTGTCTTGAACCGGGGGTTTTGTTTCTTGAGCGCTGCGACGGTGATCGACAGTCGTTTCTCGAACTTGCCGGCCAGGTACTTCTGCACCGCGTCCCGCTTCTTCCCGGGCGTGGCGAGCATCCGGCGGAGATCCTCACGAAGGACCTCGGGCAGTCCGGCCAGTCGCTTCTCGGCGTGCTGTTTTTCCAGGGACGTCTTGAGCTCAGCGAGTGCCTGTTTCGCGTCGGCGATCTGTTTTTCGACGACGGCGCGCGAGGCCGCGTGTCGCTGTTGCTCTACGGGAGTCAGATAGGGCAACACGCGGCCGGCCGCCTTGCTCTTGGTCTGTCCGGGGACGAACGACGGCTTCAGCCAGTCGTAGACGTCGTAGGCTCCCTGGAAGACGGCGACCAGCCGGTAGTAATCCCGTTGCGGGATCGGGTCGTACTTGTGGTTGTGACACTGGGCACACTTGACGGTCAGTCCAAGAACGGACGAGCCGAGCACGTCGATTTCGTCGATGATCACCTCAAAGCGTTCGACCACGGTGTTGACGATGTCGCTGCCGGTGCCGTCGGGGGCCTGCCTGAGAAACCCGGTCGCCACCAGGTTGTCCATCAGTTCCGGGGTGATCGTCTCGGCGCTGGCCACATCGGCCAGTTCGTCCCCGGCGATCTGTTCCAGCAGAAAACGGTCGTAGGGCTTGTCGCCGTTGAACGCGCGGATCACGTAGTCGCGGTACCGCCAGGAATGGGGGCGGATCGGGTCGGCGGACCGCTTGCCTTCCGAATCGGCGTAGCCGGCCAGGTCGAGCCAGTAGCGGCCCCAGCGTTCGCCGTAGTGTCGGCTGGCCAGAAACCGGTCGACCATCCGCGCGTAGGCCCCCGGCCGCTTGTCGCTCAGGAATGTTTCGACCTGCGTCCACGTGGGCGGTAACCCGGTCAGGTCGAAGGCAACGCGACGGACCAGGGTCAGCCGATCGGCTTCGGGCGAATACTCCAGAGATTTACCGTCAAGTGCCTTCAGCAGGAACGCGTCGATCGGACTGGAAATCCTCGCAGCCAGGTCCCGCTTTGCCACCGACGGCACCGGGGGTTTCTTCGGTGCTCGGAACGCCCAGAAGTCGCGATCCTGTTTGCTGACCAGGCGATCGGGCGTGGGACCGGCCACGTCGACAACGACCTTCACCTCGGGGGCTCCGGCAGCAATCCAGCCACGGATCGTCTCGAATTCTCCGACCTCGACGGGCCGGATCCCAAAATCGACCAGCAGTTTCGGTGGCGGCATGTCGCGGTCATGAATCTTCTTGACCAGCAGGCTGGCGTCGGGTTTTCCCGGCACGATGGCCGGTCCGGACTTGCCACCCTTGAGCATCGCTCGACGAGTTCTCAGGTCGAGGCCGCCCCGTTTTTCCCGGCCGCCGTGGCAGACCACGCAGCGGGTGAACAGGATCGGCAGCACATCCTCCTGGGTCAGTGCCGCTTTTGCGTTGAAGTCTCCGCCGCGGGTCCTGGCACCGTTACGGATCCACGCGGTGATCTTGCTCACCTCGGCCCTGGTGGGTCGGTTCTTTCCGTCCGGCGGCATGCTGCCCTCGGCGAGCACCTCGACCAGCAGGCTCTTCTCGGGTTTTCCGGGAATCACCACCGCACCGGTTTCACTGCCACGACGGATGCCGCTCAGGCTGCCCAAGTCGAGCGACCCCTTGGCCTTGCCGCCGGCGTGGCAGCGGCCACAGCGGGCCACCAGCAGCGGCCGGATATCGGTTTCGTAGACCACCGCCCTGGGCGGGGCCGCCGTCAGCGGCCGGGTGTGACAGGCGGGGGCCAGCAGGCCGGCGGCCAGGGTCGCGATCGGGATGAGGTCCGAGAGAGTCCGCATGCCGTTTCCGCCAGAGAACGTGTACGTGTTGGTTCCGGAAAGGCTCCGGTCCACATCCAGCACTCAGACTAGCCGCGCCCGAGGACGCCGGTCAATTCGGACCGTCCGGGGGGGATGGCGACGTTCATCTCCGGGCGGCACCGGTCACCCTGGCCAGTTCGTCCTGGAAAGTCCGTGCGAACTTCTGGTCACCGGAAAGATGCCGGTTGGCCATCGCCAGTTGCTTGCGGATCCGCTCGACCGCCTGCACCAGGGGTGTGATCACCCTGTCGGTGATCTCCTGCGGACTGAATTCCTCGAGTTCCTTGAAGGTCTGGACATCGAGGAACTGGAAGATCTGCCGGGCGGCGAAGTCGCCCTTGAATTCCAGGTCCAGTTCGGCCGTGCCGGCGATCCTCGGGCGACCCAGCGAAGTCGACGTTTTCCTGGTCGCGGCCTTCTTGCCCTTGCGGGACGACGAGGCCTTTTTGGCCGTGGTCGTTTTTTTCCTGGCCGCGGCGGTTTTGCTGTTCGTCTTCTTGCGTGCCATGGGCCGCGGACCGTTACTGCCGAGAAAGGGTCAGTCGGAGACGACCTGGAGGGCGTGCCGGATTTCGCGTTCCGAGAGCAGGCCTTTGAGTCGACGCCCGAACCCGGGAGTGACCCGCCAGCGGCCGAGCACGTCGAACATCTCGTCGAGCCGTTCTTCTTCGAGACACAACTCGTTCTTCATCCGCCGTGCTTCTTGCGGCGGCAGGTCTTCGAACTGCGAGATCACCAGGAAGTCACCTTCGCAGTCGAGAGCCATGTGGAGTTGTTTCATGGCCTCGGCCAGTCCGCCCTGGACGTCGCGGACCAGTCGCTGGGGCCCTCGCTCAAGCACGTCCGAGAACTCTTCGAGGTTGACTCGAGCCATCCGGGCCGCGGTCTCGCACGCCGCGAAGATCACCGCTTCGTCGATCAACGAGGCAACATGGGTCTCCGAGCAGACATGTCGGTGCCAGGTTTCGGCGAGCAGGTCGAGTTGGACCTGGGGCGGGACGGATTGCAGGAACGGGACCCGTGTCAGGAACCCGAAGTTCTGCCACGGGTCCTGGTCGAACTGCCTGGCCAGGACCAGGCGTTCGAGTGTTTCGTGGAAACTGGCGCGGAACGCCGCGTAGGTCAGGTCGGTCCGCGGCAGAGGGTCACTGCAGATGGTCAGCATGGTTATTTCATGCTCACACACCCACGCCGGCGTCTCAACAAGTTTCTGTCCGTCTCGGCGCCGGTTTCCGGGGGTTGGTCACCGACGCGCGACAGACGTCTCACAGTCCACACCACCGTGCCAATCCGACTTGACGGTTCCAGTCGGTCCGTTCGCCCGCGATCGGCTAGCCAGGGGCGGTCAACTCTGGGATGGGCGTGCCGTTTCTGATCACCGGGATCGGTCGACCGGCGAAGTCGGCCAGGGCCAGGTGGTCGGAATCGATTCCCAGGTGACGGTAGATCGTCGCCAGGAAGTCGTCTCGGCCAACGATCCGATCGGTCGCATCTTCGCCGCGGGTGTCGGTGGCTCCGATCACCTGTCCCGGCGTGATTCCTCCACCGGCGAACAGGATCGAGGTGGCCCTGGGCCAGTGGTCGCGGCCCGGCTGGACGGTCCCCTTGGGAGCACTGGCGACGCCCTTGCCCGAACTGGCGACGTGCGAGATCTTGGGCGTACGTCCGAATTCTCCCGTGACCACGACCATCACGCGTCGATCCAGGCCTCGCTCGAAGAGATCCTCTATCAGCGCCGCCACCGCCTGGTCGTAGAACGGGCAACGGTGCTTGAGGCCTTCGAAGACGTTGTGGTTGACCGCGTGGTCGTCCCAGTTGCCGACCCGTCCGCAGAGTGATCCGTTGAAGGTCGTCGTGACCAGGTCGACTCCCGATTCGACCAGTCGCCTGGCCATCAGGGCCTGCTGGCCCCACCGGTTCCGTCCGTAGCGATCACGTGTGGCGGGGGCTTCTTTTTCCAGGTCGAAGGCCCGCTTGGCGGCTGGACCGGTCAGCACGTCCAGGGCCTGGGTCTCGAACTCGTCGAGCGCCTTCATCTGGTGGTACTGGTCGGCGTCACGGCTGAGTCGGTCCAGGCTTCGCCTCAGACCGATCCGTTCGCGGATCCGGGCCAGCTTCTGCTTGTCGCTGAGCCCGATGTTGGGCACCTGGAATCCGCTGCCGTTGGGGTCGCCGGTGACGGCGAACGGTTCGTAGGCCGGCCCCAGGTAGGCCGCACCCGCATACGGTACGGGGTTCACTCCGACGTAGTTGGGCAGTCCGTTGTAGGCATTCCGCCGCAAGCGGTGCACGATCGAGAACAGGTCGGGATGATCGGGTTTCTG
>DLVV01000081.1:0-7519 GCA_003445035.1 Planctomycetaceae bacterium
GAATTCGGCCGCACGCCGCTGGGCCAGGGCAACGACGGCCGCGACCATCACCCCAACGCCTTCAGCGTCTGGATGGCCGGTGGTGGCGTGAAGGGAGGCACCGTCTACGGAACCACTGACGAACTCGGTTGGGCTCCGGCCGAAAACCCGGTCCACGTCAACGATTTCCAGGCCACGCTGCTCAGACTGTTCGGACTCGACCACGAACGGCTGACGGTCAATCACCGCGGACTGGGCGTCCGGCTGACCAACCTGGGCGGCCGCGTGATTGAAGACGTGATCGCCTAGCCCCCGGCTACAAGTCGTACCCGCTGGCCTTCAGCACCGCCTCGTGCACGGCCAATTCGTGGTCCAGCCCGTAGTCGTCCTCCTTCTCGCCGCGCACCACGGCGGCCAGGTCGAGGAACGCGCTGATGAAAATCCCCGGCCCTTTCTCCAGCGTGATGTCCTGGTATCCCTTCTTGTACCCGTCGTGGGTCCGCTCGAGAGCCAGCCGGAACGTGTTGCCACCAAGCGGACGGAGGTCAAACGTGCCAAACTCGCCGCAGACGGTGAACTGGCGACGACGGAACCCCTCGTACTCGATCAACGCACTGCGGATCGAAGCAATCGCCTCGGGGTAGTCAAAGACGGCCAACTGGTTGTCCTGCAGCGGGTCCTTCTTCGGGTGGGTCTTCCGGCCATACGGAGTGACCTTCTTCGGGGGACCCAGCACGCGGACCATCGCATCGATCACGTGACAGCCGATCTCGAACATCGAGCCGCCGGAGAACCGCGACAGGTTCTTGCGACTGGAGTCGCTGACCTTCTTGCTCATCACCGCGTGAACTTCAAACACGTCGCCAAGCATCCCGTCGGCCACCGCCTTGTAGCACCACTGGAACGCGGTGTGGTAACGGTAAATGTAGCCCATCTGCAGGTGACGCTTCTTTTTCTTCACCTTCTTGAGCAACCTGGCGAAGTCCTTGAGATTTTCACCGGCCGGTTTGTCCAGGTGAATGTGCATGCCCGCGTCAATGCACCGGTTGGCCGTCGGCAACAGGTCCGGGACCTCGGTCTCAACCACCACCGCCTGCAGGCCCTTGGTGTTGAGCAGTTGTTCCTCGGTAATCACTTTCACGCCCTGGTACTCGTCGCCGATCGCCTTCCGCCGCGCGGGATCGTTCTCGACAATGCCGACCAGTTCGAAATCGTCGGTGACTTGCTTGAGCTGTGCGAACACGCCTCGAGCGTGTGCGTGGCCGGTACCGATCTGTCCGATCTTGATCTTGGGTTTTTTTGCCTTCGCCACCCGGGCGGCCCGGGACGTCCCGGCGGCCAAAGAAACTCCAGCGGCGGCTGAACCGGCCAAAAACGTGCGTCGATCTACCGATGTCATGGTGAAAATCCTCGGTGCCAGGAAGAGAATCTCGCGTCGCGATTACCATACCCGAATGGGCGAGAAGCCTGTAGCGCACGAATACGAATGCCTCGATGGCTTCCCCGGCCCGCCCGACTACAATGGCCGTTCATCGTTGAGGCGACCGTACCCTTCCAGAGACCACATTCCATGTCCACGCCCATTTTTCTCCGTCGCGGCCTCCTGGCACTGGCCGTCGCCACCACGCTTCTGGCAAACGGCTCGTTGTTGGTTGCCCAGGAAAAAGCCAAAGCCCAGGTCGACCTCAGCAAGCAGTTGAAGTCGCTCATGGAGCAGTTCCTGTCGGCCACAAAGGCCAACGACAAGAAAAAAGTGACCGAACTGACCCAGGCGCTGAAACTGCCCAAACCCGCCGAGTTCTTCGTCGCTCACTTCGGCACCGAAAACGCCCGGCGGCTGTCGGACGAACACGATCGCTTCTCCCCGACCTTCGACGAACAACTGCCCCGGCTATTTGCCAGCATGCTGAAACGCAACCGCACCAACCTCAACATCCAGCGTCACACCACCCCCAATCCCAAGGCGACCGGGAACCAGAACAACGCCCTGAAGGCGATGAAGACGCCCATCGCCCTCTACTCGGTGCGATTCGTCGAACCCGGCAAGCGACTGGGGACTCACGTCTACAACTTCGTTCACGTCAACGGGGCCTTCCGCCTGGTAGGTGCCATGCGGAACATCGCACCACCCCCCAAGCCCAAGCCCGAGGGCGTACCGATCGCCTTCCCGCTGAAGGCCAAGCGGGTTCTCTTCCTGGGAGACTCGATCACGCACGCCGGCGGCTACGTGGCGTGGATCGAGACCCAGTGTCGTCTCCAGGGCGTCTCGCCGATGCCGACCTTCTACAACGTCGGCCTTTCCAGCGAGACCTGTTCGGGACAAACCGAACCGGCCCACCCGTTTCCTCGTCCGGATGTCCACGAACGACTCGACAGGGTGTTGAAGAGAATCCGGCCCGACGTGGTGATCTCCTGCTACGGGATGAACGATGGGATCTACCACCCCTTCTCGGAGAAACGTTTTCAGATCTACCAGGATGGTGTCAATCGGGTGATCAAGAAGGTCCACGCTGCCGGTGCCAAGCTCGTCCTGATGACCCCTCCGCCTTTCGACGCGGTCCCACTGAAGAAGCGAAAGGGTGCACTGCGACCAGCCGGCTCGAAGGAATTTGCCTACTTCGCCATCTACGAACACTACGACCGCGACGTGATCTCCAAGTTCGCCAAATGGATCATGCAACAGAAGGACCGGGTCGAGATGGTGGTCGACCTGCACACCCCGATCACCAAGCACCTCGCCGAACAGCGAAAGCAGAAGCCGGACTACACGCTCTCCCCCGACGGCGTGCACCCCAACCCCCTGGGCCACCGGATTCTCGGTGACACGGTTTTGTTGGCCTGGGGCATGCCCTCGGTGACCGAACCCGATCCGAAGCTGTTGGGCCTGATCCAGCAAAAGACCAGTGTCCTGCACGACTCGTATCTCTCGGCCATCGGGCACAAGCGTCCCGGTGTCAAGAAAGGCCTGCCAACAGAGGAAGCCGAAAAGAAAGCTGCCCAACTGCTCAAGCAGGCCGCACCGCTCATCCGAAAGCAGAGAGCCCCCTCGTCGAGCCAACAGCCCTCGACCGGGGGCACGATCCACCAGGTGCACTACCCGTCGCTGATTCAGCCCGGCCGTCTGCGGATTGGTGTCGATTTTTATCTCTGGATCCCCGACGGCGTAAAAACCCTTCGTGGTGTGATCGTGCACCAGCACGGCTGTGGTGTCGGAGCCTCCCGGGGCGGACGAACCGCCGCCGACGACCTCCATTGGCAGGCACTGGCCCGCAAGTGGAACTGCGCGCTGCTGGGATCGATGTATGAACCTCGACGCGAGATCAACTGCCGGTGGTGGTGCGATTCGCGAAACGGATCAAACGACCGTTTCCTGGAGTGCCTGGAACACTTCGCCGCGGCCAGTTCGCATCCCGAATTGAAAACAGCCCCGTGGTGCCTGTGGGGACACTCCGGAGGCGGCTTCTGGGCCAGCCTGGTTCAGGCTCGTCATCCCGAGAGAGTCGTGGCCATCTGGTTCCGCTCGGGCACGGCCTTCGGTTACTGGACCAAGGGGGAGACCGTGGCTCCGAAACTCCCCAGGGCCGCCTACGGGATCCCGATGATCGGCAATCCGGGCCTGAAGGAGAAAGACGACGCGAGGTTCCACACGGCCTGGGATGGCCTGCGTGACATGCGAGCCGCCTATCTCAAGCGAGGAGCCGTGTTCTTCGAGTTTGCCCCCGACCCCAGGACCGCCCACCAGTGCGGTGACAGCCGTTACATGGCCATCCCGTTCTTTGACTTCTGGCTGGAACACCGCCTGCCCCCGATCGGCCAGACCGGTCGGCCACTCCGTCCGGCCGCTCCTGCAGTGGCCTTGTGGGGTGAGCAAATGGCCGGCAAGTTGGCCGAATACGTCAAGACAGGAGCCGTCTCGGACACGACTCCACCGCCGGCTCCTTCTGCGGTCCGAGTCAAACGCCTGGAGAACGGCCAGCTCGAGGTAACCTGGCAGGCGGCGGCCGACTTCGAGAGCGGAATCCGTGCATTCGTCATCGAGCGTGGCGGGAAGCGAGTCGGCCAGGTTCCCGAGAAACCGTCCAACCCCTTCGGGCGGCCCCTCTTCCAGGGAATGACCTATCACGACACACCGCAGCCGCCCCTGTCGGCCATGCGTTTTGTCGACAAAGCGGCTGCAACCGGTGCCGTACCAAAATACTCGGTGCGGACCATCAACACGGTCGGCCTGGAATCGCAGGCGACCTCCAGCCGTTAGACACTGCACTTCATTGGCCCATTTCCGGTATTCTGCTCGTCATGCTCATCGGCACCACGGCCCAGATCTTCGACCACCTCTCACACGGCATGGCCCTGGCCGTGGTTGCCGTCGCACTACTCGCCCTGGCGAGAGTCGTCTTTGGCTTCACGACGAGGTTGAACCCGACAACCGAGTTGATCGAAAGTGAGAATTCGGCCTACGGGATTTACCTGGCCGCCTTTCTGTCGGGAACGGCGATCGCACTGGCTGGCTCGCTGTTCGAACGCCAGTCCGAAGCCCTGGGGCCGACCCTCGGCGCGATGCTCTGCGAGGGCGTGCTGCTGATCGTGTTGTTGAGGCTCGGCTGCGAGATCAACGACCGCCTGGTTCTCACCGGGTTCAGCCTGGACACCGAGATCTCCGAAGACCGCAACCGTGGTGCGGCGTTCTGTGCCGGAGGATCGTGCCTGGCCACCGGACTGATCCTCAACGGAGCCCTGACCGGATACAGCGACGGCCTGCTGCAGGGGCTGCAAGACACGGCGCTGCTGTGGGCAATTGGCCAGGTGGTCCTTGTCATGGGTGCGGTTGCCTACCGCCGCCTGGCCAGATTCGACATCCACCAGCTGATCCAGTTCGACGACAACGCTGCGGCCGGCTTGAGGTTTGGATCCTTCCTGGCCGGACTGGGCCTGGTTGTTCGGGGCGCCTTGCTGAAGGCCCCCATGACCGACCTCTCCACTCACAGCCTCAACACCCTGTTGTTGGCCGTTGGCGGACTGCTGCTCTTCTCTCTCCTGTATCCCGTTGGCCGATGGCTGGTGCTGTTGACGCGATCGAGCGGTGACGAAATCGACATGCATGGCAACATGTCGGTCAGCCTGGTGGGATCAGCCATCACGCTCTCTATCGCGTTGCTGGTCGCCCAGGCCATAGCGCTCATCCAGCCCACCCCACTCCAGGCCTCCGACAGCATCACCCCGGCACCTGCCACTGTCCCCAACGAGTGATTCCCTTCCGATGCGGACCGATCGATCACGCCCGCAATGGACCGCCTGGTGGGTCACCGCTTGCACAGTCGCTATCCACGTCATGTGGACAGTCGATGCCTGGGCGCGGGCCGGCGGCGGAGGCGGATTCGGCGGCGGGGGAGGCGGAGGTGGTGGCGGCTTCAGTGGTGGGGGAGGTGGCGGATTCAGCAGTGGAGGAAGTTATGGCGGCGGTGGAGGAGGCGGTGGCCCGGCAGATCCTATTGTCGTTGTGATCTTTTTCGTCCTGGTTATTGGCATGGGCGCAGCGGGTATCGTGGGCACCTTTTTGGGAAACGAAGACGACGAGACCGACGACCGCCCCACACACGCGACCCCTCGCAGCGGACACCTGGACAATATTGCCAAGCTGAAGCAGAACGACCCGAACTTCGACTTCGACGAGTTCTCTCATCGCGTGGAACACGCTTTCCTTGAAATCCAGGACGCCTGGTGTGCCCAGGACATGGAACCGGTCCGGGCTTACGTCTCCGACAGCATCCTCGAGCGATTCTCGCTGCAAATTGGTGAACAGATCCGCGAGGGATACCACGACCACATGACGGACATCGACGTCGACCGAGACAAGATGCGACTGGCCGGTCTCACGCGCACCGGTCACTTCGATGTCGTGGACATCTACATCTCCTGCGATGCGGTCGATATTCGTGTTTCCCTGGAAACCGGCAAGCCGCTCGCTCCCCGATCACCCATCGACAGGCTCTCCAGTTGGGTCGATGGCCAGACCATGACCGACGCAGAAATGGATTTTGGATCCGACGATTTTGTCGAGTACTGGTCATTTCTCAGGCGACGGGGCGTGCAATCCCAGGCCGGCTCGGGATTGATCGAAGGCAACTGCCCAAACTGCGGCTCGGCACTCGAGCTCAACCAGATCGGCGAATGCGACGCGTGCGGAGCCGTCCTGCGGGGCGGCGAACACGACTGGGTCCTGGCCGAAATCACCCAGGCCAGTGAATGGCGTCCTCCCCACGCGTCGCCGGAACGGCTGGCATCGATTGAGAGGTTTCGTGCCGAGCGGGACCCCGGTTTCACCACGCAACACGCAGAAGACCGTGGCTCGGTCATCTTCTGGCGAAAGGCAATGGCCGACCGCACCGGTTCGATTGATCCACTGAGAAAAATGGCGACCGACGAATTGTGTGACCGCCTGGTGAACGAAATGGCCGAAGCGGACGCATCCAACGGCCGCGAGTTCTGGCATGACTGCTCGGTCGGATCAGTCGACTGCCTGGGAATTGTCTCTGACAAAGACACCGACTACCTGTTGCTGACGATCCACTCCTCCGGCAATCTTCACCTGGTTCTGAGCAACGGGGAACTCGTTGACCGCGACCAATGGTCTCGCCTCAGAATGCTGTTTGTGCTGAAGCGAAATTCCGGAGTCACGTCGCGGGTTGAACGGACCATCTCGTCGGCACATTGCCCGTCATGCGGGGCTCCCGAAACCGACATCACCTCGCACACCTGCTCGTTCTGCAACGAGGTGGTCAACGACGGACGACACGACTGGGTGCTGCACGAAATTGGCTCCACCTATTCGGAAACAGCTCGAACCTGGACGAAGCGACTCGAGCAGCAGGATCGCCAGGCGGCCTCAGCGGCGGCCACCACGGACAGCGGACCGCCGGTCCCCAGCAACGCCGACGCACTGGCCTGGGTCATCCGGACCGTTGCCGCCGACAAGACGCTGAGTCCGGAAGAAAAAAAGGCCGTGATCCGACTGGGCAAGAAACACGACGTCCCGGTCAAGACACTCCAGTCCATGCTCTCCCAGGCCGTCAAAGGCGAACTCGACGCCCCCCCGCCCCCCGACGACACCGCCACCCGCAACTGGCTGACCCTGATCGCCGACGCGGCACTTTCCGACGGACAGGTGGACGCGAGCGAAGAGGACGTGTTGATGCGACTGGGAGATTACGCCGAACTGGGCAACTACGACATCAAGCTTCTGCTGGCCAAACGGCGAACCCATCTGTTCGCCTCGCGACAACGGAGAACCTGACACGGAACCCGCACAGGTCCACATCATGCGAGACGATGTGTAGCCAGACCGTCTTGCCCATCAGTGTCTCGACCGACAACTGCCACCACCTCCCACAAGCACACGACTGCCAATGTGCCCCAAACGAACACGTCCGCGTCTGTCCGCATGGTGGATCACCGCCTGTGCGTTCGGCATCAGCCTCCTGGGGACAGCCGATGCCTGGGCCCGGGCCGGCGGAGGAGGTGGGTTCAGCGGAGGAGGCGGAGG
>DLVV01000081.1:7852-12572 GCA_003445035.1 Planctomycetaceae bacterium
GGAGGGTTCAGCAGTGGTGGGAGTTATGGTGGAGGTGGCGGAGGTGACCTCGACCCTACTATGGCTGTTTTCATGGTCGGACTCTACGTGGCCATCTGGCTCTTCAGTGCATACAACAAGTCCAAACAGAAACCCCAATCACAGGCTGGGCCCTCTCCCAAGATCAGCCGCGGTGATCATCGGAAGAACGTCTCCAGGCTGAAGCGGACCGATCCAGAGTTTGACTTCAGACGTTTTGCGGGACGTGTCGAACACGCCTTCCGAGGGATCCAGGCCGCATGGTGCAAGCAAGATCTGAAACCGATCCGAGGCTACGTTTCCGACAGCATTCTCGAACGGTTTATGCTGCAGATCGGCGAACAGATCCGTGAGGGATATCGCGATCACATGCCCGAAATTGATGTGCATCGCGACCGAATGGCGCTTTCGTCAGTCAGGATCACGGATCATTTCGAGACTGTTGATGTCTGCATTTCATGTACAGCCATCGACTTTCGTGTTTCGCTCGAGACGGGCAAACCTGTCGACGGTCGATCGGGTCCGCAGACCTTTGTCGAGTACTGGTCGTTTCTCCGCCGACGCGGCGTCACGTCACAACCCGGTGTCGCTGGGATGATCGAGGGCAACTGCCCCAACTGCGGTTCCCTGCTCCAACTCAACCAGGTGGGCGAATGCGGTTCGTGCGAGGCGGTCGTTCGTGGAGGGGAACACGACTGGGTCCTGGCCGAGATCACCCAGTCCGCTGCCTGGCGTCCACACTCGCCTTCGCAACAGGTCCCCTCGATCGACCAGTTCCGTGCCACACGGGACCCCGGGTTCACGATGCAACACGCCGAAGATCGCGGCTCGGTCATCTTCTGGAGAAAAGCCATGGCGGAACGCAACGGTTCGATCGATCCGCTGCGCAAGATGGCCACCGACCAGTTGTGTGACCACATTCAAAAGAAGCTGTCTCAGAGCGGGGAGTCGGGCCGGGAATTCTGGCACGACTGCTCGGTTGGGTCGGTCGACTGCCTGGGAATCATCTCCGAGAACGATTTCGACTACCTGCTGGTGTCGATCCATTCGTCAGGCAACCGCCACCGTGTGTTTCCCGACGGTCGACTCAAGGACCTGAACGACTGGTCCCGGCTCAGAACCCTGTTCGTTCTCAAGAGACAGTCCGGAGTCACGTCAAATATTGAACGAACCATCTCCTCGGCCCACTGCCCCTCGTGTGGTGCTCCCGAATCCGACGTAGCCTCGCACACCTGCTCGTTCTGCAACGAGGTGGTCAACGATGGCCGGCACGACTGGGTGCTGCACGAATCCGGGTCGGCCGACTCTAAACAGGCCGCTCGCTGGAAGAAACGGCTCGAGGCACAGGACCAGGCCAACCCCACGCCAACCAGTTCGCCTCCAGTGCCCAGCCCCTCCGACGTGATCGCCTGGGCTATCCGCATGATGGCCGCCGACACCACGGTGACCGACGAAGAGAAAGCGACGCTGACGCGACTGGGCAAAAAGGAAAACGTCCCCGAAAAACACATCCGGGCCATGTTGTCCCAGGCTGCCGGTGGCCAACTCGATGCCCCGGGCCCACCCGACAACGCCACCGCACGACGCTGGATGACGCTGATCGCCGACATTGCCCTCAGCGACGGGTTAGTTGACAGCCGAGAGACGGCCGTGCTGAAACAACTGGGCAACCACCTCGAGTTTGTCGACTACGACATCACGCTGCTGCTGACCAAGCGAAAAGCCCTCCAGCAGCGGTCGGCCTGATCGCCCCGGCAGTCCGGCCTACTTGAAACGGAACCCGTACAGGTCCGCATCCTGCACGACGATGTACAGCCGCACGGTCTTGCCCATCAGCTTCTCGACCGACACCTGTTTGAACTGCACATCATGCTCGATGCAGTTCTCACGAACCTCCACGCAGTCGGTCACGCCAAACCCCTTCTCCAGGTGCGATCGCTGCCAGCGATCGATGACCATGTAGTGAGGCAACTTGGCCCGGAACGGCCAACGGCCCTGCTTGTGACGGATCACCTTGTCGATACCGATCCCGACCATCACCCGTCCGCGACTGGCATCGACGTTCAACTGCAACCGTTTTCCGGTCACCTTGACCGGCTTGGTGATCAGGATTTGCGGGATATTTTGCGTCTGCAGGCTGACAAACCGGTTGTGCTTCTGGGTGTAGAGCACGCCCTCGATCTTCGTGCCGTCGCGGTCGTGGTAATAACCAGCGCCGGTGGCGTGATCGCCGTTGTACTGGCTGCAGTAGAACCAGTCCTCGTCACCCATCCGCAACGGCGGGCAGACAATCCGCACCAGGCGGTCCTCGCTGTCCTGTTCGCTGCCATGACGAATCCAGGGTCGTCGGCTGACCGAGCGGTCCCAGGTCATCCCACCGTCATGGCTGGTGGCCAAGCGGAGTTCCATCGTCCCCTTGGACACCGCTTTGCCAATCAGGCTTTCGGCGGTGGTCGGGCGGTTGTGCCCGTCCTCGTAGAGGTTGGGGTTGCCGTGAGTCCGGTCGCCCTTGAACCACTCCAGGAACCCCAGCACCATGCCCTCGACGTGGATCGACATCACGCCGTACACCTCGTCGAAACTTCTCGGGTCGCTTGAGTCGTCACAGTCAGGATAGATGTAGTGTTCGAGCGTCCAGTTCCTGAGATCCTTCGAAGCGTAACGGCCACCGCAGCGAACCGGGGGATGGTTGGGCGCCTGCCGCATGTACACCCATTCCTTGTGCTGGTCATCCCAGAACTCCAGCGCGTTGTAGTGGCTGGGCTTGATGCCGACGCCTGGCCCCAGTTTTTTTCTCCAGTCGGGGTCGCCCAGAATATCCGGCGTCTGTGCCGCGAACACCAGCGGAGCGCCGACATGGAACGAAGTGGTCAGGGCGAAGCGTTTGTTCGGATCCTTCACGTTGCCGTGCAGCATCAGGTCACGCGGATGCCCGATCGGTATCAGGTTGTTCTGCTTGCCGCGACCTGATGACACACCCAGCGGCAACCGCGGGTGCTTGTGGATGGTGGTCGGGGCGTCGACCAGTCCCAGCGCCGGTTTCTGCCAGTCGACCCCGTTCTTGCTGACCGCGTAGGCCATCGTGTTGTGGTAACCGCCGCCGCGGTTCCGCCAGAGTGTCTGGTAATAGCACTCGTAGGTCCCGTCCGGCCGTCGGCCGACATACATCGGCGTCACGCCGAATGTCTCCCAAGCCTTTTCGGCCTTCAGCACCACGCCCCGCTTCCGCGGATGGTGCAGCACGCGACGGAAACCGGTACTTCGGGTGATCGAGTGATTGTCCAGGAACAGGTGCCAGTGCGGTTCGGTACGGGGATCGGTGACCGGTTCGACGCGACGCGTCACATCCTGGTCACCACCGGCTGACGGCTTCAGCAGAAAGACCTCCGCGAGGCCGAGCGTGCGGTCGGGACCGAAGTTGTTAATCTTCTCGAGCCGGACGTACCGGCTGCGGGTCCCCTTGGGGAACCGGAACACGACATCAGGCCGCCGCCCCTGCGTCTGGCCAACATTCGGGAAGACAATCTTCTCGGAAAGACCGTCGTACTCCACTTTCCCGATTTGTCCCGCCTGGGCCACATCACTCGACGTCCTCAAGACCAGGCTCCGCACCCTTCGACCGATTTCCGGCCCGTCGTTCCAGTTCCAGATCCAGATTTCCGAAAGTTCGGTGACGGCCGGCAGTTCGAGTTCCACCCACGCATCCTCGTGCCCGCCGTCAGCTGTCATCCACATCCCCCGCGGCTTGGGATGTGGATTGGGTTCCTGGCGGTACCAGTCGTGACCGGGATACCTCGCCTGGTCAGGCGATGCACAACCGGGGTAGCCGATCAGGCCGAATGGTCCATTGCTTCCCAGCCGGGCATCAAAAGCCCTGGCCCCCAGTTTCAGGGTGTCCACATGCCACACCGGCTTGTCACCCCCGACCCCATGGTTTGAGGACGCCTGGACGGCCACCGGGACGACCACCTCCCCGGCGTCGACCGCACAGCGACATGACACCACGGCCACCAGCACGACAAGACATTTTCGCAGCAACGGGAGCGGGAACGGCATGAAAGAGACTCTCCGTCAGTGTCAGCTCGGACTCGGAACTCTGTTCCGATCCTAACCCACCGACGGGTTCTCGACACCGCCACCACATGCCCCACCACCACACGATCGGCCACGGGCCTCACGCCGTCGCGACACGCATCGCGTACAGGTCCGCGGACTTCAGCTGGAACCGGAAACGGATGGCCTGCCCCTGGAGATCCGACAGGTTTCCGTCGCCCTTCCACACCACCTCGCGATCCACAGTGTCACCGAACAGTTCGTGGCAGTCGTCGAGCGTGAAGCCCTTTACGGGTGCCCCGTCAGCCCGCTGCAATTCGACACGAATCGAACCGACCGCCGAGGTGGCAAAATTCAACCGCAGCTGCCGGCCGGTGAATCGCAAAGGCCTGGTCAACAATTCTCCGCCGGCCAATGGTGCGCCGATCGAGACGAACCCATCCAGTCGCAGTGTGTACCGCCTGAGTGACCCACTGGTTCCGGTCCAGCCGCCCTCTTTTCCGTAGACCGACAACTCGCGATCGGCACCCGGCAGATCCGAGGCGGTTTCGAGGGGCCGAGTGGCCATGCCCAGGTGACTGTAGTTCCACGTATCGGGACGCTCGGGCCCCGGTGGGATGAATGGGTCGTTCCACCGCTTGAAGTGCAC
>DLVV01000417.1:0-17208 GCA_003445035.1 Planctomycetaceae bacterium
TCCGATGAACTGCCGATGCGGCCGGAACGACTCTGTAAGGAGTTGTCCGAAACACTGCCCTCGGACGCCATCCTCGTCTCGGATACCGGGCATGCGGGAGTGTGGACCGGCACTATGCTGGATCTCAAGCACCCCGGCCAATCGTTCATCCGGTGTGCCGGATCACTGGGCTGGGGCATTCCGGCGGCCATCGGGGCCAAGTGCGCCGCACCCGACCGGCCGGTCATTTGTTTTACCGGGGATGGAGGTGTCTATTACCATCTGACCGAACTGGACACGGCACTTCGGTGCGGGATCAACACGGTGACCGTCATCAACAACAACAGTTCGTTGAACCAGGAACAATTCGGTGTCGAACAGACCTACGGGACCAGGTCACCGGGTTCTGACGAACTGTGGATGCTGTCGGAAATCGACTTCGACAAGATGGCCGAATCGATGGGCTGCTTCGGGGTCCGAGTGACGCGGCCTGGCGATTTTGCCGGAGCCCTGGAACAGGCTCTCAACTGTGGCAAGCCCGCGGTCATCGACGTCAAGACGCACATCGAGGGCATCGCTCCTCCGGCGTGGCTGGCTCCAGGTGCACCATGACCGACTTGGCCGGTGCCCCTGTTCCCGAATTGCCTCCGGATGCTGACGAGAACGTCTCGAACGCTGACCCTTACACCGTCCGTGATGGAGAGGCACACCCTCCGCCCACGACCTTCGCGGGGCGACTCAAATATCTCGGGCCGAGCCTGATTGTCACCGGTGCCGTGATCGGCTCCGGTGAACTGGTGCTGACGACCAGCCTGGGTGCGGCGGCCGGATGGTCACTGCTGTGGTGGATGCTGTTGTCCTGCTGGTGCAAGTCGCTCGTGCAGGCCGAAATCGCCCGCTACACCATCGTGTCCGGCGACACCTATCTGCGGGCACTGAACCGGCTGCCGGGGCGGGTGGGGCGAGTCTCGTGGCCGATCTGGTTGAGCTTGATTGCCTACGTTCCAATCACGATGGGGATGGGGGGAATCCTCGGCGGTGCCGGCCAGTCGCTTGCGTTTTTCGCGTCACTGGCTGACATCACGATCGACGGTACGGTATGCACCGCGGGCATCGCGGTCATCAGCGCGATTATCCTGGGCACGGGGTCCTATCGCTGGCTGGAACGCGTGATGTTGCCGGCGGTGTTGATCTTCACGCTGACGACGCTGATCTGTTCGATCGCCATGCAGTTCACCGAATTCCGCACCCCTCTCGAGGATGTGTGGAGCGGAATGACCCCGGATGTGCCTCTGTTCGTCTCACTCGCGGTCCTCGCCCTTTCGGCCTATGGCTACACCGGAACCACGGCGGGAGACATCTCGGCTTACACCTACTGGTGCATCGAGAAGGGGTATCCCAGCTTCGTCGGCTCCGACCGCACAGCCCCGGAATGGGAATCCCACGCCCGGGGCTGGATGAAGGTCCTTCATACCGACGTGTGGTTCGCGCTGATCATCGTCACGTGTGCGACCATCCCTTATTACGTGCTCGGGGCCGGCGTGCTCAACCGAATGGAGGTCGTGCCCGAGGGGAATACCGAGACCATCTCGACGCTCTCCAACATCTTCACCCAGACACTCGGTCCCTGGGCCGTGTGGATCTTCGGCATCGGAGCGTTCCTGATCCTGTTTTCGACGGTGTTGGCGGGCATGGGAGCCAACGGTCGCGTGTTTCCTGACTACCTGATCGAATTGCGGATTTTCGATCGCTCGAACCTCGCCCTGCGGAAGGCGATCATCCGCTGGTACCTGGTGGCGTTGCCGATCGTCGCCTTCGTGATCTATCTGTGTTCCCCGAGCTTCGTCGTCCTCATCAAGATCGGCGGGCTGGCCTCGGCCAGCTTCCTGCCGATCCAGGCCGGGGCCACGATCTGGCTGCAGTCGAAGAAGATGGATCCGCGTATTCGTCCCCGCCGGTTCACGAGGATCGCGCTCTGGGCCATCTTCCTGTTCGAACTCTTGATGGCCGGCCTGGTCGTCTGGTTCGTCGTGCTGGCTCGGTCCGGAAGCTGAATTCAGCCGAGTGAGCGCGCGACAAGGTCGTCTAGGGAGCCGGGTCGAGGTCCAGTGTCAGTGGCTCACGGATGTAGCTGTAGTAGTAGGAGGTGCCGTATCCCATTGCCATCCCGCGGACGCCCTTCTTGAGGACGGTGGCTTTGCGGGCTTCCCAGGAGATGTAGTAGGCGGTGTCGGTGCTTTCGAGATTGGCGACCAGCCACTTGCAGAAGGTGCCGTGGCCGGGAAACCACTTGTCCGTGTAAGCCTTGCTGTAGCTGATGATCTTCATCCGGTAATCCTCGAACCGGTCGACGGTTTGCTTCAGTTCGGTTCGGTTCGCGTCACTGGCGCGGACCTGATAGGCCCGGTAGGAGATCAGCATCTCGGTCAGCAGCTTGATGAAATCAAAGTGGTCCCGTGAGAGTCGCACCCAACCCCTGGCTCGCTCGGTTCCGGCGAGTTTCTCAGCCTCCTGCAGATGCGATTCGAGTGTTCCCAACACACCCGGTGGATACATCGACAGGTACATCTGCGTGGTCGTCAGCCAGCGTGGCAACTGCGTGTTGCGTACGTCGGCAGCAATGTCGGTGTCGGAGATCGGGATGACCTGGGCCAGCCGCTGCTGTAGCAGGTCGAAGAATCGCTGCATCGGTCCGCTGGCGTCTTCAAAGACACCGCCACAGTATTCGGCGACGATGGCCTTGTGGTCCTGGGAGGGATCACCCATCAGGCGTCCCATCAGGTAATTGAGGGGGCCTTCGAGGCCCCAGTTGCCCGCCGGGTCCAGGCTGATGGCCATGAACCCACTTTTGTGCAGGTAACGCAGACGCGCGGTGACCTCCTCGGCCGTCATGTGCAGGTTGACGCCCATGGGGCATTGCGTGTTGAACCAGTAGGTGAATCCGGTGAAACCGGCCACCTTCCCCCGCCAGGCCTCGATGTACTCGGGATTCAGATTCATCATTTCGGCGATCACGTGCTTGCCGAAGTGAGGGATCTTCCTGGAAGGCCAGGCCGTGGGTGCGTACGCCATCAGCATCACCACCTTGCCGGGGTGGCTCTCTGCTACAGCGTCGGCGACGTCCTTGTGCAGCATCAGCAGGCGTTCACAGGGTTTGTCGCGGAGTACGGTCCGTTGGAACGGCTCCCAGCGGATGGGGATCCCCTTCTTGCCCTGGTCAGCTGCCCAGTGGGTCCAGCGGTAATCGTCGAGTTTCTCGCAACGGTCGCACTGGCAACGCAGGTATCCGTCCTCCTGTCCGAGTGAAACCCAGTCCAGTCCCTGGTCGTAGCGGCTGCGCATGTTTTGAATGAGCAGGCGTTTGACATCGGGATTGCTGGAGCACAGGTGGTTGCCTCGCTTCGTGCGTTTGCCGTCGATCAGGGCGAAGTACTCGGGGTGTTTCTCGAAATACTGGTCAGCGGAGACGGCTGCGTAGTAGGTGTGTCCGCCGGGTGCGGCCTTGACCGCCTTGCGGTAGTTGTTGGCCTGGGCCGACAGGGACTTGCCCGGCTCATTCAGGATGTTGACGTCGTACACCGAGCGTCCGTCGGAGTAGGCAAATGCGGGTTGGAATTGCGTGTTCAGGTCAGACGGTACGTGGAGATTCGTCCGCGGTGGCACCAGCTCGCCGTTCGGGCCGGGAAGAAACCAGCGAACACCGACGTGATCTTCGAGGAGCTTGATGACCGCCCGGTTGGTTCCCCTGGCGCCCACCCAGTCGTGGGTTTTGGTTCCGGCGTCATCGTGACCGATCAGGAACAGGACCCGGTCTTTGACGCGAAGACGGCAGCCATCCCATTTGAGGGTTTTCCCGCTGATCCCCGCCGCCTTGGCCAGTGCGGTCGGGCCGACGGAGATCAGGCGGCCGGGAGGAAGAGGCTTACCCTCGACGTGCACCGGCAATTTCGCCCCGCTGGCCTTGTGGACATACTTGACCAGCCAGTCCCCGGCCGTCTTGACCCACTGCCGGGCTTCTGCCGGGACGACGACCGTGGCGGCCGGATGGCCTTGCCTGACGATCTGGAACGGGACCGAGGGCTCTGCGGCCTGCATTTCCCGTGGCAGTAGAAGAGCCGTCCAGGCCAGGACAAGACATGGGAATTGTCTGTGGGATACGATTTGCCGCATTGGAGGTCTTCCCGTAACGTTGAGAACTGAACGTTCAGGTAAGATCTTGACCGGGAGGACAGTCGGCCGTCCACTCTCAAGGACGGGAATCCTGGAGTGACCGGGCCGGTTCTGGTTTCGTCGTCCACACGTGGCGGATTGTGGTCTCCACTCCAACGGAGAGGTGAGAATATGAAGAGCGGAAAGTGCCCGAAATGTGGCAGCAGCGATCTCTCGCCACGGACCTGGACCAAAATGGCGTTCGTGAAGAAGATCATCTGTCAGGAGTGCCT
The DNA here is from genome assembly GCA_003445035.1 of Planctomycetaceae bacterium. Lineage (GTDB taxonomy): Bacteria > Planctomycetota > Planctomycetia > Planctomycetales > Planctomycetaceae > UBA8437. The sequence goes on from DLVV01000417.1 coordinate 4,422, forward strand.
GTATGTCGAACTGTGGGCCGACAATCCTGAGCAAGCCGGTGTCTCACGGCGAAAACTCGTGCTGGTGTACTGTGTGGTCTTCGGGATTACGGCCGCGTTGGTCGCCGTGCCCTGGATTCTGGCCTTGCTACGAGACGACTGAAATTGATGCGTTCTGTTCCTGTTCTCCCGCGTAGGATTGATCGATGGTCCTGACTTTCGACACACGGGCGACATCCCGGATTGCCGGTTTTGTTTTCGTGGCGATTCTTTGTGTGAGTCACTGTTTTCCTCGACCGGCGGGTGCCGGGCAGGCGTCCGTACGTGGACAGACGGTCCATTTTGTCGAGTCCGAACACACCAGCCTGTCGGGAGCTGCCCAGGCCGGTGGCAGCGCGGTCTGGACCTACAGCGGCAAAGCGACGTGGGACGTGATTGTCCGTCGAGAGAATTACCGGCTGTTGCTTCGCGTCCGAGCCGGTTATGCGGCAGACCATCAGTCAGGTGTTCGTGGGGAGACGGCCTATCGCGTGACCGTCGATGGCCGCAAGGTGAAGTTGCGGCTGGTTCCCAAGACGTTGCTTTACGGGTCGGACGAATCGAACTGGGCCTGGATCGTGGGGGACGTGGGAAAACTGGAACAGGGGCCACACAGCCTGGTGTTTTCTGCCGACTGGCACTTCGGCCGATGGGATGCCTTTGTTCTGACGGCGGACCGGAAGTACGTCCCGCCGCGCGAGCCTCCGCTGGGCAAGGAGACTCCACGTGATCTGTCGTTGTTGAACGCGGAGCAAGCGAAGTGGTTCCAGGGGTTCTCGCTCGGTCGTGGAGAAGTCGAGAAAAACTGTCCGCCAGCCGAGGCACCCAAGACAGCCGATTCGATCGACTCGATCGGCTTGACCGCATGTCGCAATCAGCATGCCGCAGCCGTGGTCAACGTCACCAACTGGCTGAAGACGCCACTGCTGTTCCGGGTGAGCCGGGATGACGGGGAACGAGGCGCCGACGCGTTGCCGTCGCTGCCGCTGGAGGCTGTCACGCTGCGACACGCCGTTCCGCTTCCGGCACCGCGGAAGGAGGCCCTTGCCGATGCACTCCCCAAGCTGGACGGTGCCGGCCTGATGTACCTGCCGGCTGGCCAGACGCGACAACTGTGGGTTGCGGTGAATACGGCCGGATTGTCTCCGGGCCACTATTCGACGCGTCTGCGGATCCAACCGCTGACGGCTCCCGGGAGATGCACGACTCAACGGGTGGAGGTTGATGTCCGCGTTGTGGACCTGGCATTGCCGACGAAACACCCGCTGGACATTTTTCTCTGTGAATACGACACGAACCGGCCGGGCATGAAAGAGGATCTCTCCAGTCATTACGTGAACTGGTATCACAATTGTCTGATTCCTCACCCGGCCGCGGCGAATCCGGACTTCAGCAGCCTGGATTCGTCGCTGAAGCGGGAAATGCGTTTTCCCGGTGCCCGCACGGTCTTCTTTGAGCAGTGGCATTTTCGCACCGACAGCAGTTGGCAAGACAAAGCGAAACGTCCTGCGTGGGTCGAGGGAATTCGCCGCTGGGCCCGTCATGTTCACAAGGACCTGTCGCTGGGTTATGACGATTTCACGTTGCACATTTACGATGAAGTCTCCGGCGGCGGGATCGACACGTTCGTCCGGGCCCGCCAACTGGTACGGGAGGCCGATCCGAAAGTTCGCGTGACGATGACCGTCACGCCGCAGATCACTCTCAAGGAGGTTCAGCGGCTGGATCCCGCAGTGGATGTCTGGTGCCCACATATGGAACTGTACGAGACCCGTCCCGAGGTGCTGGCCTTCCTGAGGAAAACCCGGAAGCCGGTGGTTCCCTACTACTGCGCGGAGAACAAGCGGTACTGGCCCGCACAGACGTATCGCTTCTGGGCGTGGAAATTGTTCGAGCAGCGGACGGCCGGCCTGTTCATCTGGACCTGGATCAGCCGCGATGCGTGGCGAGGGAGATCCTGGGACGGCGGCATGGTTTTCGCCGGGAACGGGGGGATTGTGCCCTCGCGGCGATGGGAGCTGCTGCGGATGGGTTTGCAGGACTGGTTGCTGCTGGACCTGGCCGTCAAGGCGGGGTTTCGCAAACAGGTTGACCAGCTGATGTCGAAGGTTCTGGCAGATCCCGAGAATGCCGATACGACTCGCCAGGCCAGGCAGGAACTGATCCGGCTGTTGACTTCCGGGGCGTCTCCTGTGGGTCTGTCGAAAAAGAAGTGAAACGGGCCAGGTGAATGGCTGGTCTTGGGAGTCTTCCGGGGTCGACAAATCTGGTAGGGTGTCCCTGTTGTCCGTGGGGTGGATCTGTCAAGGAGATCTGGAGTGCACCACAATCGAACCGAACATGGCTCGGGTGATCTGGGCCGCCGCGAAGCGCTACAGGTCGGGTTTTCCGGGTTTTTGGGGCTGGGACTGGCCGACGTGCTGGCGGATCGGGGATCGGCTGCGCCGAAGCTGTCTCGTGGCCGAGTTCGCTCCGTGGTGTTGGTGTTCCTGACCGGGGCTCCGGCTCACCAGGACATGTGGGATCTGAAACCCGAGGGCCCCTCATCGACGCGTGGCGAGTTCCGTCCGGTGGCCACCAATGTTCCCGGCGTGGAGATTGGCCCTCACATGCCCGGGATGGCCAAGTTGGCTGACAAGTACGCCATCGTTCGCTCGATGCGGCACTCGATTCCCTCTCACGAACTGGGCACGCACCGGATGTTGACGGGGATCAACAAGGAGCCACCCGGAGCGACTCACATGGCCAGCCGCAACGACTGGCCCTGCTTCTCTGCCGGATTGCAGTACCTGAGACCCAATGCCGAGGGACGGCCCCAGGGGATCATGTTGCCGACATACCTGAACAACGGGTACGGGTTTTGTGGTCAGACGGCCGGGTTCCTGGGAGCCGATTACGACCCGTGGCACGTGATCAAGGATCCCAACGGCAAGAACTTTCATGTCGATGAACTGGAGTTTCGGCCCGGACTGAGCGTGGGACGCCTGACCGATCGTCAGCGATTGCTGCAGAGCATCGACTCGCAACGTGCGGCACTTGCCGAGAGTCAGCAGGTCAGTGACCTGTCCCGGCGGATGCAACAGGCCCACAACATCCTGGTCGATGGTGGCCTGAGGGATTCGTTTGACATTGCCCGGGAATCTGATGAGACCCGCGATCGTTACGGGCGACACACGTTCGGGCAGTCGATGCTCCTGGCACGGAGACTGGTGGAGTCGGAGATGCCGATTGTCCAGGTCAACGTGGGGCACATGAACAAGTGGGACACCCACGCAAACAACTTCAAGCGATTGGGATCGGATTTGCTGCCGCCATTCGAGAAGGGGCTGTCGTCGCTGGTGACGGATCTCAGTGATCGAGGGCTGCTTGATGAGACATTGATCGTGGTGACCGGCGAGTTTGGCCGAACTCCCAAGATCAACAAGGACGCCGGTCGGGATCACTGGTCACGCGTGTTCTCGGCCGTGTTCATCGGCGGTGGCATCCAGGGTGGCCAGGTGATTGGAGCCAGCGACAAGATGGCGTCGGATCCCGTGACGCGGGCGTACTACCCGGCCGACATGGGCGCCACCATCTACTCGGCGCTGGGCCTGGATCCCTCCAGTCAGATCGTCGATCGCCTCCGCCGACCTCACCAGTTGAACAAGGGTGAGGTGATTGCTCCGCTTTACGGTGCCGGCTAAACCTCGCCGACTTTGGCGGAAGCACGCCGCCGTGGCAATGAGAGTGCACTTGAGGCGGTTTTTGGGCAGCGGGAAGCCGTGTGCATCGAGGAGCCCGAAATGATGGGCGGCCGCAGTCAAGAGAGGGAGTTGTCGTGGGACGGCAGATCCTGAGCCCTGGAGCGATTGGACGGCGCGAGTTTCTTCGGGTCGGCATGGCCGGACTGGGCGGCCTGGGCTTGGCGGATCTGCTGCGGTTGCAGGACCGGGCGCCGGCGGCAGGTCGTCCTCGCCGAGATACGGCCTGCATCCTGGTCTGGCTGGACGGGGGGCCGAGCCATCTGGACACCTATGACTTGAAACCCGAAGTGCCGGCGGAGTTTCGCGGGCCGTTCCAGCCGATTCGTACCCGGGTGCCGGGCCTGGACATCTGCGAACTGTTGCCACGGCATGCCGGGCTGGCCGACAAGTTCACGCTGATTCGCTCGTGCACTCACACCGCTGCCGACCATGCGATGGGTGCCCAGTACATGCTCAGCGGCCGTACGTCACGCGGCCCGAACGGTCTCGAGCCGAACAAGCGTTTTCCGGATCTTGGCACGATCATCAAGTGGGCGGGCCCGTCGGGCCGCAATGGGTTGCCCAATTACGTGGGGGTTCCGCGTCGCCAGGAGTCGGCAGGTCCGGGTTACCTCGGCACGGCGTACGAACCCTTTGAAGTGCGAGCCAATCCCAACAAGCCCGACTTCGAGGTTCCGAACCTGGGCCTGCCATCCGGCCGCACCGTGCGGCTTCACGATCGCATGGCGCTATTGCGGAGATTCGATGCCACTCGGCGGGACCTGGATCAGCGAGGCCTGATGAAGGCCATGGACAGCTACGACCAGGAAGCGGTCCGACTGTTGACCGGTGGCCAGGCAAGGAAGGCCTTTGATCTGAGCCGGGTCGATCCTCGCGAGCGCGACCGGTACGGCCGCAGTTACGTCGGGCAGAATCTGCTGCTGGCCCGGCGGCTGGTCGAGGCGGGGATCACGTTCGTCCATGCCGACGGGAGAAACTTTGCCGACGTCGCTCCCGGCATCCAGTCGGACTGGGATGATCACGCGGGCTTCCCTTGCAACATCTTCGAGGCGATGGAGAAGCGGCTTCCGTGGTTCGACCAGGCCATTTCGGCATTGATCGAAGACCTTTACGACCGCGGACTCGATAAGCGAGTGCTGGTGGTTGTGACCGGGGAATTTGGCCGCACGCCGCGAATCCATCTCAAGCCCAATCAGAAAACCAAGGTGATGCAGGCGGGGCGAGAGCACTGGTCGAAGGCCATGAGCATGCTGGTCTCAGGAGGCGGACTCGCCATGGGGCAAGTGATCGGCTCGACGACGGCTCGCGGCGAAATGCCCAAGGAGCGGCCGCTTCGACCCGGGGATCTGCTGGCCACGGTGTACCATCACCTGGGGATCGACACCTCCCGGGAGTACCTTGACCGCAGGGGCCGGCCGCTGCCGATCCTGACGGATGGGGAGCCGATCGCAGAACTTCTCGGCTAGCAGAGGGCGAGTCCATCGCCGCCGCCTGGTGCCGTCGAGGACTGATGCTCTGCACGTCGCGCGTGAAGCCAGGTCGTCATTTCACCTGGAAGTCGGCGTGGAGGAGCCGGTGAAAGTGAAGCATCGGGGCTTCGAATCCAGGGGCATACACGCCCTGCTCGTACACCCCCGAGTTGAGTCCGACCTGGACTCGATGACAGATCTCGATGTCTTCCTGCTGCACCTGGTCGGAGGCTGTCAGCGACTGTTCCAGGAACTCGGTTTCCGGAGGACCCTCGTGGTAATAGTCGAAAACGATGAGACAGCGGTCAGCAGAGAGCGGAATGACGGTATTCGTGTCCATCCAGGGCCCGTACCGATTGATCATGAAGTTGGGGTAAACCCACGCGTAGTCGGCATGCTGGCCGACTCGCTGAGGAAAGTCTCCCTTCGAATCGTCCCCCGGTGATGATGCGGCCCGGCAGGATTGCAGCGACCATCGTTGGCCAATGGTGCTGTCGTAGGACGCAATATCCAGTTGGCCGGTCAACCCGGGATGCACGTGCGCCACGTGGTATCCACCGTCCAGGTAATTGTCCACGAACACCTTCCAGTTGCAGTCGACCCGGTAAGTGGCCCGGCGAACAAACTGGAGTTTCTCGAAAGGGTCATCCGCAAAGGCGTCGAGCAGGGGGGCGAGTTCCGCGGCCAGCGGAGTCGCGGGGATGCCGAAGTGCAGGGCAATCAGCGGTCCCCACTGGTTGACCGTGATGGGTTTCAGGTCGAGGTCACGTTCCTTCAGGGACTGGAGTGCACCGGCCAGCGGTGCCTTGGTGAGCGTGCCCTGGCGATCGTAGGTCCAGCCGTGATACGGGCAGACAAACTGTTCGGTTGTGCCCTCGCCCGAAGCCACGCACGTTCCATGATGAGAGCAGACGTTGTAGAAGGCCCGCGGTGCACCCTCGTCGTCGAGAACAACGACGTACGGCCGTCGCAGGAAGGTGCCACTGAAGTAATCTCCCGGCTTCCGCAGTTGATCCCGTCGCCCGACGAAAAGCCACTGTTTCGAGAAAACGGAATCCTCTTCCAGTTCGAGGAATGATTGCGAGGTGTACCAGGATGCCGGGGGAGTCGCGGCCTTCTCGATCGGATCGTCTGATCGAAACCGTTGGATCTCCTCTAACAGGATGAGGTCCTGTTGCATTGAGCGGGCCCCTGTTGTGACATGGGCCGGACCGTCTTCGATGTCACGTGGCGGAACCGGCGTCACGCGATCACGTCGTGAATCACCTCGCCGTGTACGTCGGTCAGTCGGAAGTCGCGACCGGCGTGGCGATAGGTCAGTCGCTCGTGATCGATGCCGAGCAGATGAAGCATCGTGGCGTTCAGGTCGTGGGTGTGGACGGTGTCGCGGTCGGCCAGGATGCCGTGTTCGTCGGAGGTACCGTGGACGAGTCCACCCCGGATTCCGCCGCCGGCCATCCAGGAAGAGAAACAGAAGTTGTGGTGTTCACGGCCGGCGTGGTTGGCGTTGGTGTTGAACGGAGTCCGGCCAAACTCGGTTGTCCACACGACCAGTGTCCGGTCCAGCATGCCGCGTTGTTTCAGATCGGTGAGCAGGCCGGCGATCGGACGGTCGATCGCTCCAGCGAGCCGGGCGTGGTCGGCCATGTTGCCGTGCGAGTCCCAGTTGCTGTTGGAGCCGACATCGATCAGTTCCAGGAACCGAACCCCGCGTTCGGCCAGCCGTCGGGCTACCAGACACTGCCAGCCAAATCCGCTGGTTGCCCCACGCTCCAGCCCGTAAAGCTTCAGCGTGGCTTCGGTTTCCCCGGACAGATCAAAGGCCTCGGGGGCTTCCCGCTGCATGCCGAATGCGGTTTCAAACGATCGGATCCTCGCATCGAGCGACTGGTCGGCCGCGCGGGTTTTTCGGTGGGCGCGATTCAGGCGAGCCAGCAGGTCCAGTTCCATCTTCTGCAGTTCCGGCCGGGCCACACGGGGCCGGATGTTGGGGAGTGGGTTTTTGCCAGGCACGACCTGCGTTCCCTGGTGACATCCCGGCAGAAAATCGCTGCCCCAGGTCTGTGCGCCGGCGTACGGGGCCGCGGGTGCCAGCACCATGAAGGACGGAAGATTCCGGTTCTCGGTTCCCAGTCCGTAACTCACCCACGAACCGGCACTTGGTCGGGCAAATTGTGCGGATCCGGTGTGTGCGGCCAGCGTGGCCTTGTCGTGCCCGTCGCTTTCGCAGTGCATCGCGTTGAACACGCAGATGTCATCGATCACGGATCCCAATTGCGGGAACAGGTCGCTGACCCAGGTGCCGCTTTCTCCGTACTGCTGAAAGGCCCAGCGGGGCTTGATCAGGTACCGCCGGAATTCTCCGGACTTGTTGAGCCAGCGAGAGGCCGTGACCGACTTGCCGTGATCTGCTGCCAGTTGCGGCCGGTGATTGAACGTGTCGATGTGTGACACGCCGCCGGTCGAGTAGAGAAATATCACCCGGTCGGCCTTCGCCTCATGATGACCGTGACGGGCACCAAGCGGATTGCGAGGTGCGGCCTGCAGGTCGCTCCACAAGCCCGACAGGGCGACGCTGCCGAAGCCACCGGACGCGCGGTGCAGGAACTCTCGGCGTGTGGTGGAGACAAGGTTCATCAATCGGCTCAATCGACGTAAAGGAACGCGTTGCTGGTCAACAACACCCGCATCAGTGCTGACCAGGCGGCAGGGTTCCGTTCCGGGGCAACGTGTGATTTCGACAGTTTCTGTTGGTAACCGGCCACGAAGGCAATGGCGTCTTTCAATTGCGGGCTTGCGGGAAGTCGGCCGTGGGCCAATTCGAATGCCACGCGGACCCGGGTTTCGTTGTCCCTGTGAGAAGACAGCAGCCGTTTGGCAAGACCTTCGGCCTGCGCGTGAACGAACGGCGAATTCATCAGGTAAAGGGCCTGCGTGGGAGTCGTTGTGGGCTGCCGCGATGCCACACTCTGGTTCGGATCGGCAGCGTCGAACAGGGCCAGGTACGGATGGCGGCGGTTTCGCTGCACCATCAGGTAGACGCTGCGGTGATTTGAGTCGTAGATCGCGTGGAACGGGTGGTGGATGGTGAATCCCCAGGTGTGCACCGGCGGGAACGGATGTGCCTGTGGAACCGACCGGTCAAGATGTCCGCCGAGCACCAGCATCGCATCGCGGATCGATTCGGCGTCGAGTGGACGCCTGGCATACCGCCAGTACCAGCGATTCTCTGGATCGATCCGAAGATTGTGGTCGTCATCGTCACTGGCCAACTGGTACGTGTGAGAGTCCATGATCCACCGGTGCAGGGACTTCACCGACCAGCCGGATGCGATGAATCGGTCGGCCAGCCAGTCCAGAAGTCGTGGATGAGAGGGGCGTTCTCCGCGAGCACCAAAGTCGCTGGGAGTCGAGACCAGGCCCTGTCCGAAGTGCCATCTCCAGACCCGATTGACGAACACGCGTGCCGTCAACGGATTCGTGCGGCGAGTGATCCACCCGGCCAATTCCAGTCGGCCGCTGCCCGTCGCATTTGCCGGCAGTTGGTCACCACCGAGGACCTCGAGGAATCGGCGGGGCGTTTCTTTCCCGAGCCGGTGCGGATCACCGCGGAGTTGGATGCGGGCGTTGACCGGCGTTGCTTCGCTGACTCCGTAGGCCACCTCGTAGGCCGACTGTGCCGCTCGGGCTTGCCGCTGGCCGGTCAGTGACTCGATCTCTTTTGCGATCGCGATCTTCTGTTTCGCGGCACCGGGGACCTTGGTCTTGAGCATCACAGTTTGGCTGCCGGGGGCTGCGAACGGCTCGTCCTGCAGACCGATGTTGTCGAGATCCCGAGAACAGGCCGGGCCGTTGACGTGTCCAGTGGCGTCGCAGATGAAACAGTTGGCGACCCCGTCCCAGCCGCGGCCGACCGACTTGTCCTGGAAGGTCACCAGATCGTCCCGTGTGCCGACGACGCCGGAATACGTCTTCTTCGCAGGGTCGATCGTGAGTCGCAGCGTGTACCAGGTGCCGGGAATGATTCGACGAATTGTCTCCCACTTCCTCCCGTTGCGGATCGCGAACCTGGTGGCTGTAGCACTGCACTCGACGGCTAACGACTGCACCACGCCCCGTCCGAGATAAAATCGGAACGCGCCTTTTTCAGACGATCCCGCGACGGAACGGAAGTCCACGGTGAAGTGCATCAACTGACCGGGTATGGCCTTCAGCCCATCCTTGAAGACGTAACGAAGACCATCGGTGGGCTTGCCGCTGCCGATCCTCACGCCCAGCGAACCCTGCGGATGGACATGATGGAACGGGCTTTGCGCTTCGTTGGTGATTTCGATCGGACCGGCGCAGACCCACGGTGTGCCGGGGCGGGTTCCGGATTTCTGCGATTCAAAACCCAGGTCGACACCACCAGCCAGCCAGTCCGAATCGAGTTTCACCCGGCGGCGTTTGAGACTCGACAGTCTGGTGTCCAGACGTGCGAGTTCCGCGGCCCTGGCCTTTTCCAGGACGGCGACCTGCTGGGGCGGAACCATTGGTGGAAAATGGGCGGGACGTTTTTGCTCTTCCCCGCCGGGAAATGCCCATCTCGTGCTTTGCAGGATGCCATACAGCGCGTAGTAGTCGGCCGCAGAAACCGGATCGTACTTGTGGTCATGGCACCTTGCACAACCCAGCGAGAGTCCCAGCAGAGAACGGCCGACGGAGTCAATCACGTCGGCGAAATCGAGGTACTGGTAGTCGGGAGACGCCTTGTAGCCGTAACGCTTTCCGATGGCGAGAAATCCGGTTGCTGCAACCTGGCTGGCGTACCGGTCCGGATCGTCCGTAGCGGTACGGCGAGCCAGGATGTCACCGGCAATCTGCTCACGCACGAACTGATCGAACGGCATATCGTGATTGAAGGCCCCGATCACCCAGTCCCGGTACTTGTACGCTTCACGCACGGGATAGTCGGCCCCGTCTCCTGCGGTGTCGGCGTAGCGGGCGACATCCAGCCAGTGCCGACCCCAGCGTTCCCCGTATGCCGGGGATGCGAGCAGTCGTTTCACGACCGTTCCGAAGGCCCGGGGCGAGTCGTCTTTCAGGAAGGCGGCGATTTCGGTTGGAGTCGGTGGGAGCCCGGTCAGGTCGAAGGTGGCCCGGCGGATCAGGGTTCGCCTGTCGGCGACGCCGACTGGATTGAGCCCCCGTTTCTGCAGCCGCTCACGCACGAAGGCGTCGATGGGACCGCGCCGCCAGTCGGGGTCCGAGACTTTCGGAATGGCGGGAGAGGCAATTGGCTGCAACGACCAGAAATCTTGCGCCTGTTCCAGGCTCATCCGCTTCGGCGAGGGTGGCCCGGTGGCCAAGGTTCGTGGGTCGAAAGCCCCGAGCTGAACCCACTTCGTCAGGTCCGCGATTTCGTTCGTCGAGAGTTTTCCTGCCGGGGGCATCTTCAAGGAAGGGTCCGAATGGCTGACGGCCTTGAGCAGAAGGCTGTCCCGGACCTTGCCGGGAACGATCGACGTTCCTCGCTCTCCTCCCCGGGCCCAGCCGGCACGCGAGTCCAGCCGCAGGCCGGATTCCTGCTTCTTCGGTCCATGGCAGGCCAGGCAGTGCTTGATCAGCAATGGCCGAATGCGTGATTCAAACAGATCCCGGTTGTCGTCGGCTGCCTCGATGGAGGAGGCCGAGGCGAGGAGCAACAGGATGCCGGTGATCGTGAGAGTTCTCATTGCAGCGTGACCACTCGGCCACGATCCGGGCCGTCTAGAAGAGTTCGGCGATGGGTTCGCCTTCTTCGACCACGTAGCGGGGGCGGCCCCGGGGATCGAGATACGTGGCGTCCAGCGGGACATCCATGTGTCGGTAAATCGTGGCCGCCAGGTCGCCGGGTGTGACCGGTCGCTCCTTGATGTGGCCGCCATCCCTTTCGCTGGCCCCGATGACCTGTCCGTGTCGCAATCCTCCACCGGCCATCGTCAGGCCGCTGATGGCGGTGTAGTGGTTGCGGCCGTCCGTGCTGCCCTGGGTTCCCATGTTGGGAGTCCGGCCGAATTCGCCCATCGCGATGACCAGGCAGTCGTCGAGCAGCCCGTGGTCGTCGAGATCGGAGACCAGCGTCGTGACCAGGTGGTCAAACAGAGGGAGAAGTGGCTTCAGGCCCTTGGAGATTCCGCCGTAGGGCGGAATGTTGTCCCCGTGGGTGTCCCAGGTGCCCGAGGCGGTGTGATAACTGAGATCGAGGGTGATGAAGCTGACGCCGGCCTGGACCAGTCGCCGTGCCAACAGGGTCTGCTGGCACCAGAGATGTTTCCCGTAGCGTTCGCGGACGCTGGCCGGCTCCTTGCGGACATCGAGCGCTCGTTGGGCCCGCTGGCCGAGAACCATGTCGACGGCTTTTTGCTGGTATGAATCCAGCGCGTCCATCGATCCGGACTGGTCGAGGTCCTTGCGGAGCCGGTCGAACTGCTGGACCAACGACTGGCGTGTCGTCAGGCGGTTCGGGTCGAGCCCGGTGGGGATTCTCAGCAGATCGGCGCCGCTGACACGCCCGGTGTCGACGCCGACCTTGGTGTAAACCGGCAACCGCGTGGCGTAATTGGCGATGAAGGGGTCGTATTGTTTTCCGAGATATCCGGCAAAGGCCAGGTGCGATCGTGACCGCATGAACGCGGCGTAAGGCGGCATACTGGGATGATTGGGGCCGTGCATCTTGGCAACGACCGAACCGATGGCGGGATAGAGATGTCCCTTGGGGTTGGTTCGTGGAGCCGCCTCGCGGTTGCCCGTCTGGAACACCATGTTCGGTTCGTGGCTGCTCTTGCGCGGGTCGACCGAACGGATGACCGTGAACTTGTCGAGCATCGCGGCCTGCTTGGGCAGGTGTTCGCAGATGATCACTCCCGGCTGTGCTGTCTGGGTGACGCCGAAGGGGCCCCGGTTGATGAAGGGGCGGTCGGGCTTGGGGTCCCAGGTGTCAATGTGGCTGGGGCCACCGGCCATCCAGAGCAGAATCACGCTCTTGCCACTTCCCACGGGTTGTCCGGTCCGGGCGGCTTCGGCACGCACTCTCATGAGTTGTGGAAGCGAGAGTCCGGCCATGCCGGCCAGGGAGGCCTTGAGCATGCCTCGCCGGTTTTGCATCACCAGGCCCTCCCGAACACGCGGATTCAATCCGGTGAAGGCATGGTCGTGGCTGTGAAGTTGTTCCTGCATAACTCCAGATAATAGCATCAGTTTCGTGGGCGTGTCACCGCTTTTGGACTGGGTGAGCGGCAAGTTGTTTGCCGCGGCCGGTTGTCCGGCAGGCAGCCAGGAAGAATCACCCGGTGATCAGCTCAGCACCGGGTCCTGGAGCAACTCGCCGACGACCGAAGCATCCGTCGTACGAGCATCGGTCAGCGATTCCTCCAGGTTGTTGTGCTTGTAGGTCAGCCGGGTGTGGTCCAGGCCGACCTGGTGCAGGATTGTGGCCAACAGGTCGAGGACGCTGACCCGGTCGACCTCGGCACGGTGGCCGAACTCGTCAGTCGCTCCGTGAACGTGACCGTATTTCAGGCCGCCGCCGGCGGCCAG
>DLVV01000417.1:17532-28712 GCA_003445035.1 Planctomycetaceae bacterium
GCGGTGAAGGCGTGCATGTTGTGGTCGCGACCGGTGCCGCCCTGCGAAGTCGGCAGGCGGCCGAATTCGCCGACCCACACCACCAGGGTCTCGTCGAGCAATCCACGCTGCTTCAGGTCGGCGATCAGGGCGGCCGAGGGTTGATCGGTGGCCAAACAGGTCTCGGGAAGACGTTTCTTGAGGTTCGAATGGTGATCCCAGGGGTTGTGTGGCTTGTTCATGATCTGGATGAACCGGACGCCGGCTTCGACAAGTCGCCGTGCCATCAGGCACTGGGTCCCGTATTCGGCTGTGGCAGGATTCTCCAGGCCATAGAGCTTCTTGGTCGTGGCCGTCTCCGTGGAAAGGTCCAGATTCTTCTCGGCGGCGAGCTGCATCCTTGCGGCCAACTCGTAGTTGCGGATGCGGGTTTCCAGGTCGGTGGCCTGGGGGAAGCGATCGGCGTATTTTTGATTGAGACGGCCGATCAGTCGCAGGTCATCCGCGTCGGCTCCGGCCGGAAGTTTTCTGGCGGCCCGCAGGTTCAGTACCGGCGAGCCCTTCGGACGAAACTCCGTTCCACGGTACAGCGCCGGAAGCCAGCCGTTATCCCACAACGCGGCCCCGGCCGTGTTGTGCCCCTCGATATCGTGCAGGACCACGTAGGAGGGCAGGTTCTGGTTCTCGGTGCCCAGCGCGTAGCCGATCCAGGAACCGAGCGTGGGGCGTCCGAATGCCAGCTTGCCGGTGAGGAAGATCAAGGGGGCTCCGGCGTGGCAGGGGTCGAAGGTGTACATCGAACGAATGACACACAGGTCGTCGGCCACGGATCCCAGGTGCGGCACCAGTTCAGAGAACTCGATGCCCGATTCGCCCCGCGGACGAAACGCGAAAGGGCTGGCCATCAACGGTTCGCGGGCTCGACCCTGCAGGCTGTCGATGCCGACGTCCTTGCCGTGTTTGCGTTGCAGTTCGGGTTTCGGATCGAAGAGGTCCATCTGGCTCGGAGCGCCCGACTGGAAGAGCATGATGACGCTCTTGGCCTGGGCGGGGAAATGTCCGTTGCGGGGCAACAGGTCAACTCGTGGTTTCGACTCGGCTGCGGTGGCGGGCGTGGACAACAATCCGTCCTGCTCGAGCAGCGAGGCCAGGGCCAACGATCCGAAGCCCATCCCCGAGCGTTGCAGGAACAGGCGGCGCGAGAGGGATGCGAGGGGGCTGTCCATGTCTGTTTCACTCGGTCGCTTGCGAAAGTCGGATGGGGTGAGATCGACCATGGTGGGGAGGTGGGGTCACTCGACGTAGAGAAACTCACTGGAATTGAAGAGCACGCGACACAGATGCATCAGGGCCTTGCGACCCGCTTCATCGTTTGTTGATCCAGATTGCCGGTACCGCTTGGCGTGCTGCTGAAGGAGTTCAGCACTCCACCGGGCTTCCTGTTCATCCGGCGGTCGGGTGAGCGCGATGCGAAAGGCCAGTCGGATGCGATCGGCTGATGACCGCCTCGCCTGCTGCCAGACACGGTGAGCGAACTGTTCGGCCTGCTCCAGGGCCAGGCCATCATTCAACATGCTCAGGGATTGCAGGGCGACCGCCGACGCGTTTCGTCGACACACGCTGCCGGCGATCGTCGGTTGGTCGAAAACGCCCTGCATGGTCAGGTGATACACGCGTCGCTGGAACAGGTAGACGCTGCGTCGCCACGGCGATCCGGCGGTTGGCAGTTTGTCGGTGTCGAAGCTCGCCACCCCGTCCCGACGATATTTCAACGGCACGGGTTGCCCCCCCATGGTGCTGTTGAAACGGTCGGAGGTGGCCAGCATTGCATCACGAATCACCTCCGATTCGAGTCGCCTCAGCCGCGCCCGCCACAAGAGGCGGTTTCCCGGATCGATGGTCTGCGGGTTCGGTTCAGCCGTTGGCATTCCTTCGCGTCGCGAGGCCTGGCGGTACGTGGTGGACATCATGATCGTTTTGATCAGCGGTTTGATCTGCCATCGATTTGCAACGAGCTCGGCGGCCAGCCAGTTGAGCAGTTCGGGATGTGTCGGGGCGTCGCCAGACATCCCGAGATTCTCGGAGGTCGGCACGATTCCAAGTCCGGTCAGGTGCTGCCAGGCGCGGTTGACCACCACGCGGGCGACCAGGCCTGCGGCCGGCGTGTCTCGTTGGGTCAGCCAGCGGGCCAGGGCAAAACGTCTCCCGCTGCTGCCGGCCACGGGTTTCGCCAGCGATGCGAAGGCTGTGGATTCACTTGAGAGCACGCTGAGGAATCCGGGTTTCACCTCCGGGCCGGGAGTCTTGAATTCGCCACGTTCCAGCAGATGGGTGGCCGGCGGTGGGCCGACGTCGTAGATGGCCTGGATCCAGCCATGAGATTGGACCTGTTGCTTGAGCGAGGCAAGTTTCTGGTGTCCGCGGGCAATTGCTGATTTGTCCTCCGGGGTCAGGGCCTTTTCGACGTCGTCCTTCTTGACGGTGAGCGTGGGCCCGAACTTCTCGGCCAGGTAGATCTGAATCTGTGTCCGCGTCTTGGCTGTCGCGGCGATGGCGGCTTGCGTGTCAGCCCGGATCGGTTTCGGGATCGACTTCAGCCTCGCAGCCAGCAGCTGCTGTTTGCGGGTCTCCCTGACCGCGGCGATCCGTTTCTCCTCGTCGGCAACCTGTTTGGCTATCGCGGCATTGGCCGCGTCCTGGGTCTTTTTCTGCGCGGCGGAGATCGACGGAATGGCCCGTTGTTTTGGGTTTTTCCAGTTCTTGACGTTGAATGCCGGCGTGATGAGCGAGAGGAGCCGGTAGTAGTCCTGCTGCGGGATCGGCTCGTGTTTATGGTCGTGACAACGTGCACAGCGGAGCGTGAGTCCCAGGACCCCCGTCCCAAAGGTCTGCATCGTGTTGTGCAGAAACGACCACTTGTACTCGAGTTCCTTGGCCGACTCGCTGCGGTCTTCGGCGTTGCGCCAGAAACCCGTGGCCGCCAGTGTCGCGACGATTTCGGGGGTGTACTCCGAGGCGTTTCGCCAGTCGACGAGTTCGTCACCGGCGAGCTGTTCTGCCAGGAACCGGTCGTACGGCTTGTCGGCGTTGAAGCTGTCGATCACGTAGTCGCGAAATCGCCAGCGGTCGGTGATGAACCCGAAGATTCCCGTTGTGTCGCCGTCGTAGCTGACCAGGTCCGTGTATCCGACCACGTCGAGCCAGTGCCGCCCCCAGCGTTCACCGAAGTGTGGAGAGGACAGGAGCCGATCGACCAGGCGTTCGTAGGCATCGGCCGCGGTGTCGGTGACATAGGATCGGGTCTCGGCCGGTGACGGAGGGAGCCCGGTCAGATCAAAGTGGACACGACGCATTAGCTGGCTTGGTGCCGCGTCGGGAGAAAACGAAAGGCCCTGCCGGGTCAATGCTCGCAGAATGAACGCGTCGATCGGGTTGCGGAGCGATTGGTCCCGGACGGCCTGCCGTGGCACTGGCGGGGAAGTCAGCGGGCGGAAGGCCCAGAACGCGGTGTCCTCTGCGGCAGTGTCCTTCTGGCTGTTGTCCGCTCGCTCGGCTGCGTCCATGGAAGCGAACGGCAGGAGAAGCAGAAGGGCAACTGCAAGGAGGGGTTTCCCTGGCATGTTTCTTCTCCTTCTCCTGGAAATGGACACCCCATCTTCGGAGATCATACCAATCTTCGGAATGGTGTGTCTGCGGGCCGTGAAAAGTCCGACGTCGTTCGGCTGACAGCCAGCCGGGCAATTTTGTTAATCGCACGCACCAGCCATCCGACGGCAGGGCATCACTTCTTTTTCGCGGTGACTTTGCGATCGCTCACGCTGTCCGCTCCGACGAGTGTGACACCTGTCACCTGGCCGGCAATCGTGTTTCCGACAAACCGATTGTGATTGGAGCCGCCTGTCTCGATAAGAATGCCGGATGGTCCGGGAACGGCAACAATCTTTCCGGGTTTGGCACCGGCCTTGATCATCGCGGGCGAAGGCAAGCCGCGGGAGGGCGATGAGAAGACATTCGCGGAGATCGTGCAGTAGGACGCGTCTTGCAGCGTGATGTGAGGTGCCGCCCCAATCGCCGACTCGCTTGCCGAGTGGATCGAGTTCCCGGTGACGGAAACCAGGTGCGTGCCGGCGTAGAGCTTGATGTTCTCCAGGGGAGACGAAAGCATCACGTTGCCGCTGATGACGATGTGTGCTCCGCCGTGTCCACCGCCGTTGATGCAGATCTGCACCGAGCGATTCTGCCAGAGGACGTTGTTGGCGATGATGAACGCGTTGGCGGCACCAGCCGGACCGGATTCCACTTTGCCGTGAATGGCCTCGATATAGACGCCATGGTACGGCTTTCCGTGGGTTCCGTTGTCGTTGATTCGGTTTCCCCGCAGGATCCAGCCCTCGATTCCTGCGCCGATGTGTACACCGTGTTTGCGGTTGTAGCCGATGTGACAGTTCTCGATGGTGCCGATCGCTGGCCGGATTTCGACGGACGTCCCCTGGAGAAAGACACCGGTTTCCTTGCAGTTGGACACACGGACTTCCTCAATCGTCAGTCTCAGGCCGGCAAAAACCCGGATACCGGATCCCTTCTCCTGTTTCTCACCGTTGCCGTTTATGGAGAGTTGTGCGATCCGGCCGGACGGAAAACCCTGTTTCGTGCCCGTTCCCACGACGACGACGTCGTCGTGAATTCCGTCCTGGAGGATCAGTTCGGTGGACGACATTCCGTTGCCGAGCAGATTGACAACCTTGTCCTGGCAGTGGATCGACCCGCCGAGTCGAAAAGACCCCGCCGAGAGTTCGACAGTGCCACCACTGACACCGAATTGCTCGCCACTTTGTTCAGGCAGAGAGTCGATGGCGGCCTGGATGTCGACGTGATCGTCGGTGCCGTCGCAGACGTAGTCGGCCCGTGATTTGACCCGAGCGGAGGCCTCGGATGCCGCGATGAAGACGTGGTCCGGACGCGGTTGCGGCACGTCCTCATTCGAGGGCGATTCTGCTTCCGGGCGGGAGGACGTGGTCGCGACCGTATCGGTCGACGGCGACGGCGGGATCCCGGGACTGCAACCGCAAAACAACAGCAGCAGCACGGCAAGTGACGAGGTTCTCATGGTGGTGACCTGTCGGCGGTTCCGTCGGACACTGGCCCGGATGACGAATGAAATGATGGCCGTCCGGTGACGGTCTCTTTCTCGTGGAGCAGTCTAGCCGATTCCCGTGACGATCTGTCGGGCCGGTGTTGACTTGATTCCGGGTTCTCTTGAATGGCATCGTGTCTGTCAGGCGGGCCAACGCGATTCGTTTGACTCGTTCTGTCTCGACAATTCTCCGGGGGTGGTGGCGTGCGACACGGTTGGAACAGTACCAGGGCGATCCTGTCTCTCGTCGCCCTGTTTGGCGCATCGGTGGACGCCGAGGCATCGGGATCTCCGCCACCGCCGAACGTTCTGCTGATCATGACCGATGACATGGGTTGGTCGGATCTGCATTGCCAGGGGAACGTAAAGCTCCACACACCGAATGTCGATGCTCTTGCCCGCCAGGGGGTGCGATTCACCGACGCGTACGCGGCGGCGCCGGTCTGTTCGCCGACCCGCGCGGCGGTGATCACCGGACTCGCACCGGCGCGGCTGAACATCACTCAGCACGGGGCCGATGGGCCACAGTTCTGGCCCGAGGGCCGTGCCATCCAGCCGCCAGCGGCTGACCACATTCTCAAGCACGAGACCGTGACGCTTGCCGAACGGCTTCACACGGCCGGTTACCACACGGGCTTCTTCGGGAAATGGCACCTGTCGGGCACCCGTGTCCGCAAGAACGATCCATCGACCGGTGGGGCGGGATTCTACCCGGATCGGCACGGGTTCGAGATCAACGTCGGTGGCTGCGGTTTTGGTGGACCACCGACGTACTTTGATCCGTTTCGCATCCCCACGATCAAGCCTCGCAAGGACGGGGAGTACCTCACCGATCGCCTGGCCGACGAAGCGATTGCGTGGATGCGTCTCTCAAAAGACCGGCCGATGTTCGTGTGCCTTTGGACATACAATCCCCATTACCCGTTTGAGGCTCCCGAGGCCCTTGTCGAGAAGTACAAGGGGCGGGAGGGCCGCGGCCTCAAGAACCCCGTCTACGGAGGGCAGATCGAGGCCACAGATCGGGCTGTCGGACGGGTGCTCGATGAGGTGAATCGACTGGGCATCGCCGATCGCACGGTGGTGATCTTCACCAGCGACAACGGGGGGTGGTCTGGTGCGACCGACAACCATCCGCTGCGATCCGGCAAGGGAGATTTGTTCGAGGGCGGGATTCGCGTGCCGTTGATTGTCCGCTGGCCGGGCATTACCAGGCCCGGAGTGACGGCCAGGGAGCCGGTGATTTCTATGGACCTGACGGCGACGGTGCTCGACGCCGCCGGCGTCGAACTGTCCGACGAGGAGAGGCTCGACGGAAGGACCCTGCGTCCGTTGCTCGCGGGCCGAAAGATCAAGCCGCGTTCACTGTTCTTTCATTACCCGCATTTTGCGTGGCACAAGTCGAATCGTCCCGGCGCCGCTGTTCGATCCGGGGACCACAAGCTGATCCTCCGGTTCGACGACAACTCGGTCGAACTGTACGACCTGGCCGCCGACATCGGCGAGCGAAGTAACCTTGCCAAAAAGAAGCCCAAACTGGCCGGGACGCTGCGCGGGCAACTTGACGCATGGTTGGTCGAGACCGGTGCCAGGCGACCGACGCTCCGCAAGTGAACACAGCCCCAATGGGCCGTCATCCGCGACGGCTTAGAGAGCGAGAACATGCCGGAAAGGAAATTCACGCTCGAGGTCGTGCCAGGCACGTACGCCGTCTGCCAGTTGGACGCTGGCGCCGAGGTACCCGGCTGGGTCTCCGGTGCGGTCACTTCCGTCACCCGCACGCCGGCGGAACTGTCGATCATCTGTTCTGAAGAGTGTGTCCCCGGGGATGTCCGAAGCGAGTCCGGATGGCGTTGCCTGCGGGTGCTGGGTCCGCTGAAGTTTTCGATGGTCGGCGTGATCGCATCGTTGACCGGAGTGTTGGCGGACGCCGGTCTCAGCGTGTTTGTCGTATCAACCTTCGATACCGATTGCCTGCTGATGAAACAGGCGGATCTCGACACGGCCGTGAAGTCGTTGACCGCCGCGGGCCACTCCGTGTCATTGTGACCAGGTGTCGTCGTCGGGCCGACGTCGCTAAAACGGTGGGTGCGGCCATTCCGGGCCGTCATGGGGCAAACGTGCAAAGAGGTGGTCGGCCGAGCGTCGATCGGTGAAGGGAGAGACTGATGGAATTTGTCAGGATCGGTTCGAGTGACCTGGAAGTGTCCCGGATGGCCCTGGGTCTGGGATTCCGTGGTCAGTCCTCGGAGAGCGAGGCGGTGCGGTTGATCGAACACGCCATCGACTCGGGCATCAACTTCATCGACTGTGCTAACAAGTACCAGTTGCGGACGGATGCCGACGACGCCCATGGCAGTTCGGAGGAGATTCTCGGTCGCGTGCTGAAGTCACGGCGTGACGAGGTCGTGATCACGAGCAAGGTGGGGGCCGAGGGTGGGGATGAGAAGATTGCGGGAGGGTGTTCACGTGAGAACATTCTTCGCGAGGTCGAGCGGTCGTTGTCGCTGCTGGGAACCGACCGCATCGACCTCTACCTGCTGCATCGTTTTGATCCCGCCACACCGATGGAGGAGACTCTGCAGGTGCTCGACGAGTTGGTCACCAGCGGCAAGGTCCGTTACGTCGGGTGCAGCAACTACCAGGCGTGGCAGGTGTGCAAGGCACTGTGGTTTGCCGAGCGGATGCAGGTGACCCCGTTCGTCTGTGTCCAGAACAACTACAACCTGTTGAACCGCGAACTCGAACGGGAGATGCTCCCTCTGGTTCGAGACCAGGGGCTGGGGTTGATGGCATTCAGCCCGCTGCAGGTGGGCCTGTTGAGCGGCGTCTACATCCCCGGGGAGCCGCCTCCGTCGGGAACGTTGTGGAGCGAACGTCGACAGGAGTTTGACGAGGTGTTTTGCGGGGCGACAGCCGAGATGGTTGAGACGGTTCGCGACGTTGCCGCCCAGCGAGGCGTGTCGATGCCCCAGGTGGCCGTCAACTGGGTGCGCAGTCGTGAGGAGGTGTCGGTGGTGATCACCGGCAGCGACTCGATCGAGCAGTTCGACGACAACTTGGCGGCCTTTGACTGGGAGTTGAATGCCGATGAACTGGCCCGGCTCGATGAACGCTTCGTGGAGATGATGGTCTGGTGAACCGGGCTAGTACCAGTTGATTCGGGTGGTCGGACGAGGGGCGATGGGCGTGGTGTTCGTCGGGCTGGACGATTGGGGTTCCCGGTCGGTGGCTTACTCGGTTGCCGCAACCACGTTCATTCGCCCGGGCGGCCGTGGTACTCGCAGCCGAAACGCCAGGATGCCGCCCAGGACGCACATCATGCCGATGGTGCTGAAGGCGATGTTGTAGCTGCCGGTGGAGTCGAACAGCCAACCGGCAATGGCCGGGGACAGGGCGTTGAAGATCCCCGAGATCAAGTACTGGGCCCCGAGGGTCTGGGCAAAAGCGATTCGGCCAAAGAACTTTGCGACCACCACCGCCGTGGAGATGTAGGCCGCTCCGAACCCCACCGCGACCAGGATTGTTGCGACGTACGCCATTGTCGCAGTCGTGGCCAACAGCAGGCCGAACATGCCGGCCGCTTCGACCAGCAACGCGAAGCCCAGAACCTTCTCCGGGACCAGGAAATCGCCGGCTGCCCCGGTGATCCGTCCGGCAATTGATACCAGGATCATCACGCTCAGGATCTGGGCAGCGACATCCGTGGTCAGTCCGAGGTCCTCGAGGTGGAGTCGGCCGTGTGCGGTGGTCACGCTCCACGGGATGGCAAACGCGACGGTGCACAGGCAGAGCACGGCAAACTGGGGTGTTCGCAGGGCGGCCGATGGTGTCCACGCATCCGACGATGCGTTGGCTGTTGGATCAGGAGACAGCCGGCCTTCAAGCTCTGGCAGCATCCCGTCGGGCTGCTGTCCCAGGTCCGATGGACGATTGCGGACGACCACCGCGGCGAGGACGGCCAGGACCAGGGACAGGACGGCGATGATTTGCCAGCCCGTTCGCCAGGAGTACTCCTGCACCATGACCCTGTCAAACCAGGTGACCAGGACCCCAACCATTCCCCCGGCTGTCAGGACCGCTGCCACGGCGCGGGCACGGTATTTCGTGAACCAGCTGGTGGCCAGGGCCTGGCAGGGGACGATGGTGCTCAGGCCGATCCCGGCACCCACGAGAATGCCGAAATAAACGAGGCACTCCCACAACGAGCCGGCACCGCTGAGAAGCCAGCAACCGATGGCCGTAAACAGGTTGCCGACGACCATCACCCGCCGCGTGCCCCAGCGGGCGATCGCGAGACCGGTGACCGGAGCGATGCTGTTGAACATGAAGGTGAACAGCCCAAACACGGCCCCGGTCTGGGCACGAGTGAGATCCAGCTCGTCGATGATCTCGGGCGAGAAAAACGACCAACTGTAGTAACCGGGGGCGGCTCCAAAGCCGTAGAGGATCCACGCGAAACCGACCAGCCACCATCCGTAGAAGAAACGCAAAGTGGTCCTCGTGTGTTCGGCTCGTGCGGCCGCCAAAATAGAAACCTCAAGGCTACCCGTAGACCGGGTGACTGGCCAATGCCCTGTGTTGCAGGATCACGGCGTCGTCGGCCTCCTTGTCGCGGAGATGGTGAATGGGGGGAGGTGAAAACGTGGCTCCACGGCGGGAACGGGTTGCCACTTTGCACGTCGGCAGGTTCTTGTCATCATCGCGGTGATCCAGTCACCATCGGGATGTCGGGATCTGTGTCCGGGTGTTTCGCCTGTCACGGCAAATTCAGCTCAATGTCCAACCGAAACCGGTGTTCCGAACTGTGCCGCAGTCCATTGTCACCTTGGTGGAAGGTGGTGTGTGCGGGGCTGGCAGTACTGTGTGGCACGGTCATCGCGGACGAGCCGACCGCGACGGAAGGTCACTGGGCGTTCCGGCCGGTTCTGCGGCCGCCGGTTCCTGAGACCAGGAACCGGACGTGGCCCCGGACGCCGGTCGACCGCTTTCTGCTGTCGCGTCTGGAGAACCAGCGTGGTGAAGTGGCTCTCGCCGCTGATCGTCGGTCGTTCCTGCGGCGGCTGACATTCAATCTCACCGGGTTACCGCCGACGCCGGGTGAACTGAGGGATTTTGAGGCGGATCGTTCGCCGGTCGCTTTCGACCGGGTCGTCGATCGCCTGCTGTCGTCGGCACGTTACGGGGAACGTTGGGGGCGGCACTGGCTGGACATCTCTCGCTATGCCGATTCGAACGGCCTCGATGAGAACCGGGCGTATGTGAATGCGTTTCACTTTCGCGATTACGTCATCGACGCGTTCAACAGTGACATCCCCTTCGACGAGTTCATTCGGTCTCTGATTGCCGGGGACCTGCTTCCCGAGCCACGGCGACCCCCGGGGTTCAGCGACGGGGACTGGCAGGGGCACCTGGCGTCGTTGACTGCCGATCGCATTCGCGCCACGGGATTTCTTTCGCTGGGTCCCAAGGGGCTGCGTGAAGTCGATCCGGTGAAGATGGAGATGGACATCATCGACGATCAGATTTCGACGGTGGGTAAGGCCCTGCTGGGCCTGACACTGGAATGTGCAAGGTGTCACGACCACAAGTTCGACCCGATCACCACGGCGGACTATTACGCGCTGGCCGGCATCTTCAAGAGCACCCGGACGATGAGCCAGATCGTTGACAAGCGAGGCAAGGGGAACGGTTTCTGGATGGAGCGGGCCGTCGTTCTCGATGCGTCTGCCCCGGCGAAGGTTTCGGTGATGTGTGTCGAAGAGGGGGCGATGGCGAACCTGCGAGTGCACCGCCGCGGCAGCCACCTCGACCTGGGGGCGGAAGTCCGGCGAGGCTTTCCGGCCGTCCTGACTCGCCGTCATCCGGCGGCCGCCATCGGGCCGACTGAAAGCGGCAGGTTGCAACTGGCCCGGTGGATCACCGATGCCGGAAACCCGCTTACCAGCCGGGTGGTCGTCAACCGCATCTGGCAATGGCACTTCGGGGTCGGGCTGGTTGAAACCCCTGACAATTTCGGGGAACTCGGTGCCACACCGGTAGCCCCCGAATTGCTCGACTGGTTGGCCTC
>DLVV01000417.1:29090-32329 GCA_003445035.1 Planctomycetaceae bacterium
GTCTATCGCACCGCCGGGGAGCCCGGCCAGGTGGAGGGAGGCGAGCCCGGCCAGGAGTTGCCGGCGGCACTCCGGGCGGTCAGTGGATTTCCACGGCGTCGCCTGGCGGCCGAGGAAATTCGTGACTCCCTGTTGTTTGTGGCCGGGCTGCTGGACACCACCATGCACGGGACACTGCTCTCACTGAAACCCAGGCAATATGTCAACGACGCCAAGACCGGGAAACACCTGGTCGGCTACGACAACCTCCGGCGTTCGGTCTACCAGCCGGTGATTCGCAACAAGGTCTACTCGCTGTTCCAGATGTTCGAGTTTCCCAGCCCGAGCCTGGTAGCCGGGCGACGGGCCACCACGACGGTTCCGCCACAGATGCTGGTGATGATGAACAGCGACCTGGTTGCACGCTGCAGTCGGGGAATGGCGGGACAGGTCCTGGGTGACAGCACCCGGGCCGAGCCGGACCACATCCGGACGGCCTACGAAACCGTTTTCGGACGTTTGCCGGATGCCGGTGAGTTGAAGCGGTCCGGGCGGTTTCTGGATGCGTTCGTACAGACTTTGCCGGCCGACCTCGGCCCGGCCCAGCGTCAACGGGAAGTGTGGCAGGCGTTCTGCCAGGCCCTGATGGTGTCCAACGAGTTCGTTTACCTCGATTGAGGTGCATGGAGATCAGGTGATGGAAAACGCCAGACATACTCGCCGCGAGATGCTGCGTCGTTGCAACATCGGTTTCGGCAGCCTGGCGCTCTCCTGCCTGGTCGACTCGATGTCTGAAAACACAGAAGGGGCCGACCGCGTGGCTCAACTGCTTCCGCGAGCCAAGCGGATGATCTTTCTGTTCATGAAAGGCGGCCCTTCGCAGGTGGACACCTTTGACCCGAAACCTCAGCTGCAGAAAGACCACGGCAAATCGCTGCCGATCGATCGCCCCAGGCTGTTGTTCCACTCGACCGGTGAAAGCAACAACAAGCTGTTCGCGTCGCCGTGGTCCTTTCGCCGTCATGGTCAGTCGGGGATCGAGGTCAGCGAACTGTTCCCGCACGTGGCGACCTGTGCCGACGACCTCTGCGTGATTCGCTCGCTGCACGGCACCAACCCGGCCCATGGCGGGGCCACGCTGAAAATGCATACCGGTAGCGATACGTTCATTCGTCCCAGCCTGGGGTCCTGGTTGTCCTACGGATTGGGAACCGAGAACGAGGACCTGCCGGCATTCGTGACGATTTCCCCGACGATGTTTCATGGCGGGGTCAACAATTACGGGGCGGCTTTTTTGCCCGCGGTCCACCAGGGGACCCCGCTGGGACGCGCGGGCAGCCAGGTCCACGAGGCGAGGTTTGAGCACATCCGGCCGCGGATGACATCTGCCCGTCAACGGCTGCAACTGGATTTTGTCCAGGAACTGAATCGGCGTCACCGGCGTGATGCCGAAGGCGACTCGAACCTTGAGGCGAGAATCGCGTCGCTGGAACTGGCGTTCCGGATGCAGACATCGGCTCCACGGGTCCAGGACACGTCGGAGGAAACCGCGGCCACACGAAAACTCTACGGGGTCGACGAGAAGCCGACTCGCGATTTTGGTCACCAGTGTCTGCTGGCACGGCGGTTTATCGAACAGGGGGTTCGCATGGTCCAGGTCACACACCAGAACGGTTCGGGACACTGGGACCAGCACGGGAAGCTCGTGCAGCGGCACCCGCAGAATGCTCTTGAAGTGGATCGTCCGATTGCCGGGTTGCTCAAGGACCTGAAACAGCGAGGGCTGCTTGATGACACCCTGGTGTTGTGGGGTGGGGAATTCGGCCGGACGCCGACGGCCGAGGAAAAGGGCAGGCCAATCGACAATGGCCGGGACCACAATCCCAGCGGGTTCACGATGTGGATGGCCGGCGGGGGCGTGAAAGGCGGACATGTCCACGGGGCGACCGATGACTACGGCTATTTCGCTGCCGAGGACAAGGTGCACATTCACGACCTGCATGCGACGATCCTGCACCTGCTGGGGCTGGATCACACCCGCTTGACGTACCGTTTCGGCGGACGCGACTTCCGCCTGACCGACGTGGCCGGTGAGGTGGTCGAACGGATTCTCAGTTGAGCTGTCGGTGGCGGTCAGCGAGGATCGCCACGGCTTCAGGAGGAGTCGCCGCTTCCCGGATCTGGTTGAACGACATGTTCCGGAAAGTGCATGCGGTCACCGAGTGACTGCAATTGGTCGAACCCCGTCATCGACACCTTGATGCCGTGTTCGGGGGCCGTGGAGCTGATGAACTCGATCAGCAGGGATTCAATGTCCGGGTCAAGGTGGTGGGTCGATGTGGCATCCAGGAGCACGTGGCTTCCGTCGGGTACCTCTTCAAGAGTTTTCGAGAGGGTGGCCTGGTTGAGGAAGGTGGCCTGGTTGCTCAGCCGGAGTCGGTGGACGTCGCCGTCGGACTGGTTTTCGCTGTCCAGTGAAAAGGGCGTCTGAAGAGCCCCTCGCAGGACGAACACGATGGCAATTGCCAGGCCGATCAACACGCCCGAGAGCAGATCGATGAGCACGATGGCTACCACGGTGATCACGAATGGCAGGAACTTGTTCATGCCACCACTCCACATCTGCCTGAACAGCGTGAGACTTGCCAGCTTGAAACCGGTGACCAGCAAGATCGCGCCCAGTGCGGACAGCGGGATCGCGTTCAGGAGTCCCGGGATCGCCAGCACACAGCCCACCAGAAGGAAGCCGTGTGAAATGGCCGACATCCGGGTCTTGACGCCGGCATCGATGTTGACCGAGGAACGAATGATGACCGAGGTGATCGGCAGTCCACCAATCAGCCCGCAGACAATGTTGCCGGCTCCCTGGGCAAACAATTCTCTGTTCTTGGGGGAGACCCTGCCTTCCGGGTCGATGTTGTCGACGGCCTCGAGATTGATCAGTGTTTCCAGCGATGCGACGACGGCAATGACAATTGCCGCAACGTAGACCTGGGACGACCCGAGCGCGGAAAAGTCCGGGAAAGTCAGGAACAATTTGAGATCAGACATGCCCTTGGCGACTGGCACTTCGACCAGGTGCGAGGTCGGGATGACCCATTTGCTGTCGGCGGCCATTTGTTGCAGAAGGAGCGTGATGGCGGCACCGACGACAACGACCAGCAACGGCGCCGGGATCGAACTCGCTTTGAGTTTGGGAACCCGTGCCCACACCAGCAGGAATACCAGCGAACCCAGTCCGATGATGGCTGCCATCGGGT
>DLVV01000417.1:32640-32835 GCA_003445035.1 Planctomycetaceae bacterium
AGACCGGACACGGTGGACTGAATCTGGGAGAGTGAGTTCAGGTCACTGATGCCCAGGGCCGCATCATGGCCGATCATCTTCGGGGCCATTTTGAGAATCAGGATCACACCGATTGCGGCGAGTAACCCCTTGATGACGCTGATCGGGAAATAGTTGGCGAGTGTTCCTGCACGGATGGCCCCGAGGGCCAACTGG
>DLVV01000334.1 GCA_003445035.1 Planctomycetaceae bacterium
TGGCCAGGGATCTGGCGCAGGCGGCCAGCATGACCACGACGATCATGCAGCCGGGGACGTACCAGAGAAAATCGAAGAAGCAGTGAACCAAATGCGCCAACAGCGAAGCGGTGACGGCTGCTGATGCGACGGCGACGCGAGTGTCGACTCCGCGTCGCAGGCTGGTCCGACACCATGTCAGGCAGAAGGTGACCATCGCGACGCACAGCAACAGCCCGAGAAGCCCGGTTTCGGATGCGACCTGCAGGGGGCTGTTTTCGGCATGGGTGAATTCTCGAAGCTGGAACGGTTCGGACAGGTAGTGGCGGTAGGCTTCGGCGTGGGTCCCCAGCCCGGTTCCCGTCCAGGTGAAGTCCTCGACGATCTTCAGGTTGGCATCCCAGATCATCAGGCGGGCGCCCGGATTCCAGTCTTCGAGTCGTTCGCTGACGTTCTGGAACCCGTAAATCGACAGGCCACCACCGACCACGATCCCCGCTGCGGCGAGGCCGGTCAGAAGTCGACCAGAGACCTGGCGATGTCGGCAGAAGAGTACGAGGCAGACCAGCGACGCGGTGCCCAGTGCCAGGGCGCCGCCACGGGAGAGTGACAGCAGGCCGGCGAAGATCACCAGGCCCAGGCCGACCATCAGCAAGCCGGGTTTCAGGTCGCCGGCTCCGACGCGTTGCATCATCGAGACAAACCGCCGTGAGCGGTTGGGGCCGGCTGCGGATTCGCTTCCGGTTCCCACGGTTTTCAGAAGCCACCAGGCCATCGGCGCGGTTCCCAATGCCAGGAACTGGACGAAGTGGTTCTTGTTGGTGAAGGTTCCCTTGACCCGGTGTGCGGTTGTCGTGAAGGGGTGATCGTAGAACCAGAAGAACTTGCCGTTCCCGATGATGTACTGGACGAGTCCGAACACGGCCATCAGTCCGGCGGCGAGCGCGACGGCTTTCAGCGTCCGTTCGACATCATCGACCGTCCGGATCCGCTGGCAGGCGACGGTGAACAGCACGGCCATGGCAGCAAGGCTGATTGCCGCGGAAATCGTGGTCTCGGGTGCGAGTGTCAGAGTGGTCCATTGGCCGAGCCCGGTTTCGGTCCACAGCGGCAACCACGCGGCAACTTGAGGTGAGAGGGACTGGACCAGTTTCGGGGGAAGCGAGACGACCTGCAGGGCCACCAGTCCGACGCCGGCCAGCAGAATGGGCTCGGTCTGATTCCAGCGGTACCCGGGCAATGAACCGCGGACCCGTCCGAGCGACCAACTGATTGCGGCTCCGGCAGCCGTCAGCACCAGCGCGAGTTGCCCCCATCCGGTGCGGCCTCCCAGCAGGACAGGAATTCCGAAGAGTGCTGCGGCCAGGAAAAAGTCGACAAGCCGGACACTGAGTGTTGATCGGGACGGTTTGGTCATCTGGTGGCGTCCTCGGGGCTAGGCGGCGAGGCGATGAGGTGATGAGGCCGGTTCGTCTTCACCGCCGTATTCGTAACCGTATCCGTCGTAATCGCCGCCGGTGTCCGAATCGACGTTGTTGATGACCACGCCCAACAGGTCCGCATCGATCGCAGTGATCGATTCGGCGGCGCGGAGAACCATCCGTCGTCGGTTCGTTCCCGGTCGGACAACCAGCAGCACACCGTCGACCATGGTGCCGATGATGGCCGGATCGCTGACCGCAAGGGTCGGCGGTGCGTCGATCAGAATCTGGTCGTAGGACGACTCGGCCCAGGCGATCAGTTCGGCGAACCGTCCACCGTGAAGCAGTTCGGCCGGGCTGGTGGGCCGGGGGCCGGCGGGAATCACGTCGAGCGACCCCAGTTCGGTCGCGAACAGGTTGCCGGCGGCCGAGACGGCGATCGGGTCCTCGGACTGCAGGATCGTCGAGAGTCCACGCGATCCCTTCAGGTTCAGCTTCCTGGTCAATCCGGGTCGTCGCATGTCGGCATCGATGACCAGTGTTCTCTTGCCCGACTGGGCGAAGGCCACGCCGAGATTGGCCAGGACGGTCGTCTTTCCGTCCCCGGGTTCTGTGCTGGTGATGACCAGTTGCTGTGTCGGCCGGCCGGCAAACGAGAGTGCCGTTCTCAGGGTGCGGAAGGCTTCGGTGTCGGTGCTGTTGGGCTCGGACAACATGCGGACCGAGGAGAGACCGAGTTCGTCGGTGACGGGCATCTCGCCAACGAGTGCCAGGACCGGAACGTCGAGCTGGAGTCGAAGCTCTTCAGGTGAACGGAACCGGTCATCGAGGACATCCAGGATGTAGATCATGCCCAGCCCGGCACCCAGGCCGCAGGCCAGGGCACAAAGAGCGACGACCAGCAGGCGAGGCGTCACGGGCAACTTGGCGGCCTTGGGATGGCTGACGATCTTTGTTCGCAGCCCGCCGCGTTCCTTGCCCAGGTCGGTGCGGTTGATCTGGTCGATCAGGGCGACGGAGAGTTCCCGTTTACGAGCGAGATCGAAGTTCAGCAGCTTGATCCGGCTCATCTGGTACTCGTAGCTGGAGACGGTACGGTTTTCGCGTTCGAAGTCCTGCCGCAACGCCACCTCGCGTGATTCGGCATACCTCAGTCGCTGCCGGGACATGTCGATCAGCGACGGCGTCAGTTGGGCTTTGGAGAGTTTCTGCATCTGGTCGACGACGCTCTTGGGCCGTTCGGTCAGCCACTTCTGCCGATCGCGGATGCGGGCGGTGAGCTTCTGGATCAACGGGTGATTCGGGCCGTATTCTCCCGACTTGTTCTGCAACTCGACCTGGTCGTTGATCAACTGCTGTCGGATCCGCATCACCATCCAGGTGTCCTGCGAGTCGAGCCCCATCCGTCGGAGCAGAAACTCCTTGCCCACGACCTCCAGGTGCTGCATCGCAAACTGTTCGATGTTCTGTCCGCGGGCCGCGGCGTCGACGATGGCCTCGAGCGTTGCCCGGGATTCCCGGGTCCGGTTCTGGGCGACGATCAGTTCCTTGTTCAACGCCGCCACCCGTTCGGCCGCGGGGTTGATGCTCTGGTTGTCCGGCCCGGAAATGATCTGCATCTGCCGTTTCAGGTCCAGCAGTTCCGAGTTGATCCGGTTGGTTTCCTCGTCGAGTTTCTTTTTCTCGGCGGTCATGAACTGGATGTCGTTGCCGGCGTTGTTCTTGTGGATCCCCTGCATCAGCGTGAGGTAGCTCTCGACGATGTGGTTGACCACCGTTGCGGCCACCTGGGGGTCCCGTGACCGGTACCGCACGTCGATGAGGTTGGTGCGTCGGGGCGCGGTGACGGCGAGGTTGTTGCGGAGGGCCTCGGTCCACTTGCTGCGGGGGATGCCTTTCAAGTCGATGCGGTGCTTGGCCGGGAGCTTCTGCAGGGCTTCCTCGAGCACGACATCGCTGGTCAGCACCCCCTGGTTGGTGGCCATGTTCTCCTGGACACCACCCTGGTTCTCCTGGTCATTCTGGAGCACATTCGAGCCCATCTGCAGGACATAGAGACGGGCCTTGGACTCGTAGAGTCGCGTGGCGGTGGCGAAGTAGAGTCCGCCGAGAACGATGCTGATGAACAGCGTGCAGAAGAGAATCCCGCGTCGGATCCGCACGACCTGCAGGAAGCGCACGATGGCCGCCAACGTGGCCGTTTGAGGCTCGTTGGGGGCGGCAATCGGCCGGTCGTCGGGGGACTGGGACATGGGTCGGCGGATTAGAGGAGCGGGGTGAGACTGGCACCAAGCCCGAAGCGGATGATCTTGATCGCTTCCAGGACAATCGTGGCCGGCGTGTGTTCGACGGAGATCGTGTCTCGCGGTTGCAGTCTCAGGTTCTGTTTCGCGTCCGCCTTGGCATCGCTGAGGGAGAGCTGGATGACGGCGGTCTGCCCGCTGTCTCCGGGCAACGGTCGGATCACGTAGATCTTGTCGGCGACACCCGAGGCGACTCCACCGGCCATGGCGATGGCGTCCAGCACCCGCACATCGCGGGCGTTGGGGAAGTCGTAGCGGTTGGGCTTCTTGACGAGTCCCATGACGTGAATGGGTTCGGGGTCCCGTTTTTCGATCATCACCGTCGCCCCATCGGGCACATGGTGGGCCGCCGATCCACTTTCGGTCGCACGCACCAGGTTGATCTTCACCGTGTGAAAGTTGTTCCCGCCGGCTTCGGGCACGCTGTAACCGGCCACGCGAACCGGGGCCGACGACTGATTTTCATCGAGGC
>DLVV01000058.1 GCA_003445035.1 Planctomycetaceae bacterium
CCACATCACCGCCCGCAGGCCACCGAACATCGTGTAGATGATCGCCACCACGCCCAGCCCGATGATCACCAGGTACTGGTTCAGACCCGAGATGCCCGAGATAGCCACCGAGGCGGCGAATGTTGCCGCTGCCATCCAGGCGATTCGCAACACGACGAACAGGCTGCTGGCCAGGCAGCGAACCGAGACGTGGAATCGTTGTTCGAGGTACTCGTACGCGGTGGCACACTTGAGTTTCGAATAGACCGGTATGAAGACCCAGATCACCAGCGGTGTCGTCGACAGGAAGGCCACGCTGGCCAGCATGATCCGCAGGCTGTCGCCGTAGGCCGTCGACGGGTACATCACGAAGCTGTTGGCCGAAAACAGCGTCGCCATCACGCTCAGGCCGACAGTCATCCGGCCCATCGAACCGCCCGCCGTCAGGAACTCGTCCCGGTTCGACTGCCGGCCCAACGCCAGTCCCAGCCCCAGTGACAACAGCAGGTAACCGCCGACGACGATCAGGTCGAGCGTCTGCAAAGAGCCGCTGAGAGCGTCCAGGGCGTCAGACCACATTGGGTGTTCCACAATCAATCAGCATCTGCCGGGCCTTGTCACGGAACTGTTCCCGCACGTCCCGGGTCGGGGGTCGGCAACGGCTCGAAGACAACCCGACCAGTTCCATGCACAGCTTGTCCAGGTACCCGTCGCCGCTGGTGTAGGTCTCCATCTCGGCCCAAAGCCGATAATACGGCTCGGCCACATCCATCAGGTCTCGCTGCACCCGTTCGTAATCACCGGCTTCCAGCAGGCCAAACAACCGCACGCCCCACTCGGGCCAGTGGTTGCAGATGTGCAGTTCGATCGACCGGGCTCCCAGCATGTGGCTGGTGACAAACCGCAACTGGTTGTCGATCACCGCCAGCTTCTGTCTGAAGGTGTCGATGACCCTCTCGAACCCGAAGAAGTTGTCCCCCGGGCTGCTCCACTTCAGTCCCACCATATTGGGCAGATTGACCAGGCGTTCCACCATTCCCTCCGAGACTCCCATGCTGGTCCAGTGGGTGTTGTAGACGATCAGCCCCACTTCCGGGGCCGCCTGCGAGGCGGTCTGGATGTACTCGAAAAAGTCATCCTCGGTGTGGGAAAAGTAGAACGGTGGGGACACCTGGATGAAGTCGGCACCGAGTTCCTGGGCCGCTGCAGCCAGTTCAATCACCTCGGCGGTGCTGGTCGTCTGTGCCCCGACCGTCACGGGAATCCGCCCCGCTGCGGTGTCGACCACCGTCCGGGCCACCTCGATCCGTTCGGCAATCGACATCGTCGAGAAGTCGCCGGCCCCGCCGCCCGAGAGAATCAGGCCCGTGCCTTCCTGCAATCCACCGGCGATCAGGAACTCGACATGCTGCGAGATCCCCTCGAAGTTGACCTCCAGGCTGTCGTCATCAAACAGCGTGGGGATCGTGACGTAGCAGCCCTGAAGCCGAGATCTGAGTTGTTGCTGATCCATGAAACACCCATCTCCACTGAAGCGAATCCCGTTGTGATTTCCCCGGCACTGCCGGGATTCGGCATGATACCAATTCCCTCCCCGGGCTGCGTCCAGCGTCACAATCCGCAGCCGAGAGGCCACCCGCAGCGTCTGTCGGCAGCGACGTGATAGAATCACTGGCCGAATACCGATACTATCTATACAGTTCGCAACATGACGCCTCTGGAGCATGATGCTCCACTGGCTCCAACCTTCTGCCAGGAATCAGAACCTCATGTTCAGCATTCTCGGACGATCCGGTGACCAGACCACAGGTTTCTGCGACGGTCTGTCGCGTCGAGACTTTCTCACCGTCGGCGGCATGGCCTGTGGTGGCCTGTCGTTGGCACAGATGCTGGCCGCCGACAAGCAGTCCGGCACCGGGTCGAACCACCGGGCGATCATCAACGTCTACATGCCCGGCGGTCCATCGCACATCGACCTCTGGGATCTGAAGCCCAACGCTCCGAAGGAAATCCGGGGCGACTTCCGTCCGATCGAGACCAATGTCCCGGGCATCGAGATCTGCGAGCTGTTCCCGCGGATGGCCAAGATGATGGACAAGTTCATCCCGATCCGTTCCATCAGCGACGCCGATGGCCGACACGACGCCTTCCAGTGCATGACCGGCTGGAAGAAGAGCGACCAGATGCCTCGCGAGGGACGTCCGAACTTCGGCGCCTGGGTCGCACACGGCCAGGGCCGCGTCAACAACTCGGTCCCGCCCAACATCTCGCTGTGCTACCCGACGGGTCACCGCGAGTGGGGCGAGACCCAGTTCGGCGGGTTCCTGGGGGCCGCCAACGCGCCCTTCGGACTGGTCGAGAAGGACCCGAACAAGAAGTCGGGCAACATGGTGCTCAAGGGCATCTCGCTCGACCGGCTCGGCAACCGAGAACAACTCCGCGTCGCCTTCGACCGGTTCCGTCGCGACTCGGACGCGAAGGGCCTGGTCGAGAGCATGGACGTGTACCACCAGCAGGCCCTGGGAATCCTGACCACCACCTCGCTCTCCAACGCCCTGGACCTGTCCCAGGAAGACCCGAAGGTGCTGGCCCGCTACGGCGTCAACAACCCGGCCTACCAGCGGGACGGGGCACCGAAGATGGTCCGCAACTTCTGTATCGCCCGCCGGCTGGTCGAAGCCGGAGCCCGGGTGGTGTCGATGAACTACAGCCGCTGGGACTGGCACGGCAGCGATGGGTTGAACTTCCCCCGCAGCCGCCAGGAATTCCCGTTGCTGGACCAGGGCCTCTCGGCACTGGTCACCGACCTGCACGAGCGGGGTCTCGACCGGGACGTGTCGGTCGTGGTCTGGGGCGAGTTCGGCCGCACGCCGAAGATCAACAAGCACAACAGCCGCGACCACTGGCCCCGCGCGTCGTGTGCCATGCTGGCCGGCGGGCACATGCCCGGTGGACAGGTCATCGGATCGACCAACAGCAAGGCCGAGCACCCCGTCGATCGCCCGGTGAAGTTCCAGGAAGTCTTTGCCACGCTCTACAAGAACGTCGGCATCGACTCCACCAGCGCGCGGTTCTTCGACACCTCGGGCACACCCCAGTACATGGTCGCCCAGGGTATCGAGCCGATGCCCGAGCTTGCCTAGTCGCCACACCGGGACAGCATGACCAGCTTTGGCGTCCAGGCCGAACAGGTCGACCTGCCACGGGGAGCGTTCCACAAGACGCCCCGGACGTACGTGACCTGGGGCGGCCGCCCGGTCCTCGGACTCAGCCAGAACGACCACCGGGCCTACCTGTTCCCGGTCTGCACCCCCGCGGGCGTGCCGGTCACCAGCGAATCGCCCACCGACCACCCGCACCACAATTCGGTCTGGGTCGGCGCCGATCACGTCACCGCACTTCTGCCGTTCGCTGAGGACCGCTTCGAAGAGGCCACCTACAGCTTCTACATCAACCAGACGTTCCAGGGTCGCGCCGCCGGCCGGATTGTCGCCGGGGCACTCGAACACCGGTCACCGGCTGACGACCACCTGCAACTGGTCCAGGCCATTGACTGGATCGGTCCGGCCGAGTGGGGCGCACCCGACGGCCGGACGATCGCCCACGAGACGCGCACGACCAGCATCCGGCACCTGGCCGGTGAATCCGACGGCCAGTCGGCCTTTCTCATCGACGTTGACTGCGAATTGACGCCCGCCGAGTGGTCCCTGCGAATCGGGCCCACCCGCCACGCCTGGTTTGGCATCCGCCTGGTCGAACCGCTGCGGCCATCGCTGGGAGGCCAACTGGCCGCCCCCTCCGGACCACTGGACGTTGCCGACATCGTGGGACAACCCGGGCCCTGGGTGCAGGCATCAGCCGAGGTGGTGGCCGGCCACACCGCAGGCGTCGTGGTCGTCCGCGACCCCGAAACCGCCGAGATGCCCTGGAGTCTCCACGAGTGGGGGACCATCGACGTCAACCCGCTTGGCACGGTGGCC
The DNA here is from genome assembly GCA_003445035.1 of Planctomycetaceae bacterium. GTDB lineage: Bacteria > Planctomycetota > Planctomycetia > Planctomycetales > Planctomycetaceae > UBA8437. The sequence continues at coordinate 3,960 of DLVV01000058.1, forward strand.
CGCGACCTCGCCCCCGACGATACTCTCTCGTGCCGCCTGCGACTGGTTGTCCACGACGGCTGTTACACTCCCGAACAGATCGACCACCTGGCGAGACTCTGACGATGACCCGCACCCTGCCCGCTGTGCTGATGTCGCTGCTGCTGTTCCCGGCCGTCTCGGCTGCCGAACTCCCCAAGCCGACGGCCGTCATGGACCTCTGGCCAGACGGACCTCCCGACACCAACGGGCTCAGCGGTCCGGAAAAGGGCACCCGCTGTGTCGGCAACATCAGCAAACCGACCCTGCTGGTCTACCTGCCCGGTGGCGACCGCAAGCCGACGGCGGCAGTCGTGATCACCCCCGGGGGTGGTTACGGTGTGGTGTGTGTCGAGCCCGAGGGTTATCCGATCGCTGAATTGCTGATCCAGCGCGGCATCGCGGCCATCATCTGCAAGTACCGTCTGCCCAACGGGCACCACCTGGTTCCCGCCAACGACGCCAGGCGAGCCATCCGCACCGTGCGGCACAACGCCGCCAGATGGAACATCGATCCCAAGCGAATCGGCGTCTGGGGCTTCTCGGCCGGTGGACACCTGGCCAGTACCGTCTCGACCGTCTTCGATTCCGGCAAAGCCGATGCCCGGGACACCGTCGAACGACATTCCAGCCGACCGGACTTCTCGGTGCTGTTCTACCCGGTGATCACGATGAAGGACGGAGCCGTCCACAAGGGTTCGCGACGGAACCTCGTGGGGGCCGCCCCCAAATCGACGCTGCTGGAACGGTATTCCAACGAGTCCCGGGTCACCAAGCAGACGCCTCCGACGTTCCTGCTGCACTGCACCGATGACCTCGCGGTGCCGGTCGAGAACAGCTTGGGGTACTACCGGCAACTGGTGGCCAAGAGTGTGCCGGCCACCCTGTTGATCTTCGAGTCGGGCAGCCATGGCCCAACCGCCTTCAACAAGAACCCGTCGTGGCTGGCCGCGTTCGACCGGTGGCTGACAGCTCGCGGCGCGAAATGAACCGCCCAACCGCCTAACCGAGCAACTCGGGGACCACCTCGCCGCCGACGTTTGTCAGCCGGAGATCGAATCCTCCGAACTTCTGCGAAAGCCGCAGGTGGTCGAGACCGAACAGACGCAGCAACGTGGCGTGGAAGTCGTTGACGTGCACCGG
>DLVV01000287.1 GCA_003445035.1 Planctomycetaceae bacterium
CGGCCTTCTTGTCTCCGGCTGGCTTCTCGAAGATCACGATGTGCTGCCGGGGCAACACGCCAATCGTCTGCTTGAACTTCAATCCAAACGGCTTTTGGCTGATCTCCTTCTTGACCTGCTTCTCGGTCATCTTGTGCACCAGCAGGATCGGCACGCGGCGGTCTTCCATGCGGTACTCGACAAAGGCCACCCGGCCACCTGGCTTCAGCGACTTGCTGATCTGGAGCATCATCTCGTGGGGAAACTCGAACTCGTGGTAAACGTCGACCATGATGGCCAGGTCAATCGAGTCGTCCTTCAGCCGCGGGCTCTTCTGGGTCCCACGAACCGCGGTCACGTTGGGGATGCGGAACTTCTTCATTCTCATCTGCATCCGCGCCAGCATCTGCGGCTGCACATCAACCCCCATCACCTTGCCTTCCAGTCCCACGGCGCGTGCCAGCAACGCCGTCACCACGCCGCTACCACAACCGATGTCGGCCACGATCTGGCCGGGCTGGAGTTTCAATGAACGGACCATCAACGCCAGTTTCTCTTCCCGCTCCCGTTCGGCACGCTCCAACCACCGTGCCCCCGATCCGTTGAATCCATAGCCCATCACGTGGGCAATCTCGCGTCCCATGTAGAACTTGCCGATCCCGTTGGGATCGTGGAGTTTGCGGAACGTGTACCGTTTCGGCGTCGTCTTGTCGACGGCCTTGGACTTGGTCCGAGACTTCCCCTGGGCGTGGACGTCGCCGTCCAGCCAGCCCAGCAGTGACACAGCGACGACAACTCCCGTCCACCAGTTCCTGGTCATGATCAATGCTCCTGGACCGTTTCCTATGTCTCGTCTTCCCCGGAGATGCCGGCAGCCGTCGTTCCACCCGATCCGACAGCCACCTGCCATTCGGCCTGCTCGAGTGTCTCGGCCTCATCCACCAGCAGCACCGGGATCCCCTCCCAAACCGGGAAACTCAATCGGCATTCACTCGACGAACACACCAGGCTCTGTCCGGTGACGGCCAGCCGTTCGTGGCATTCGGGGCAGACGATCAACTCGACCAAGTCCCCGAGATCGAATCCCGTCATCACCGTCGACCTCCCGATCCGTTCCCCGCTCGCAAACCGACCGTCTCCACAACTAGAAACCCCGTGCCTGCTGGATGTCCGAGAAGTCCCTCAGGCCGTAGTCGATGCCGACGTAGTCCATCACCCGGCACAGGCTGCGGACGGCGACACCAATCCCGTCGGGACCGCTGAAACCTCCGAACTGGCCACCGCCCTTCAAGTGCGGTTCAACTTCCAGGAAGAAGCCGGGCGCTCCCAAGTCCTGCATCTTGGCCTCGAGTTCGGGCAACCGCCCCTTGAGTTCCCTGAGCAGCAGGTCGTGCCCGGCATCTCCGACATCGGCGGGCACGAAGTTCTTCAGCCGCTCCTCGTCGACCGCACCCGTCCAGGTCAGGCCCGGATCAATCGTGTAGTCCTTGATGTGCATCCAGCCGATGTGGTCGATCATGTCCACCAACTCGGCGTGGACCTGTAGCCGGTTCTTGTTCTGAGCGGCGACGTTGCCGCCGTCGTAGATACAAACCATCCCGGGGTGTCCCACCTGGCGACACAGTTCGGCCAGCAACTCGCCGGTCTCGCCGATCAGGTTCGGCTCGATCTCCAGTCCGTAGACCAGTCCCGCCGCGGCGGTGCGTTCGACGATCTGTCCCAGTTGGTCGACCGCCTGCGGGATGTGTTCCCGTGGATCGGTTCCCTGCGGGTGGTAGAACGAGAACCCACGGATCAGCTTGGTGTCCAGGGCCTGGGCCACCCGGATCGTGTCAGCCACCTCCCCGTCGAGATATTCATCGAAGGGAACAAAGACGTTGTGCGAACCGTCGTCCTGGTCGAGCAGCTTGATCTTGCCGATCCTCGCACCGATCCCCGTGACACTCATGCCGAACTCCTCGTGGAGTTCGTTCAACCGGGCCAGTTCGGTGTCGTCCAACTCGACGACGTGCTTCACCTCGCCGCTGCCGTTCACATCAATGAACCGCGGGCTGTAGTACCTCAGTCCGACCGCAGCCATCACCGAAAGCTGTTCAATCGCGGTCTTGTGGTTGGCGGCCTCGTCTGCAAACGCGCTGAGAATCACGCGGGGTCGATCACTCATGATGCTCCTCTCTGGAAACTCTCCTGCCCCGGAGCGAACACTCCGCTCACCTCCGGACCGCCGCCATTGTCGGAGGGCGTGTGTCGGTATGCAAGACACCCCCGACGTCGCCGGTCAACCCGACAGAGGCAGTGTCGCCAAAGTCGTATAACGAGCCCCCCCGGGAGCAAGCTCCGAACGGATCAGTTCGAAGTGATCACACCGCACCTCGGCCAGCACCACTTCCTCGTAGGCCAGCCGGATCTCGTCGAGTTCCGCTCCGGGATGGGAACGGATGCGAGCCAGCAAGAGCTCATGCGGCCCGGGCCACTTCGTCGTACAGCGTCGCGTACTCCTGGGCAATCCGTTCCCATCCGAATCGTGCGACGTACTCCGGCACCGCCGCTCGAGACTCGGAGAGCCGATCTGGAGCATCCAGCAGAGTCCCGAGCGCCTCGGCCATTCCCTCGACATCTTCCGATCGACACAGCAGGCCGTGCCGCCCGCTCCCGACCAACTGCCGATTGCCTCCCACGTCAGTCGCCACGACAGGCAGCCCCGCTGCCATGGCCTCGAGAATCACATTGGCGAATGGCTCGCGCCGCGACGGGCAGACGAAGAACTCGGCCCCGCGATAGAGGCTGACCTTTTCGACCCCCGAAACGAAGCCGACAAACCGCACTCTGGATGCCACGCCCAACTCGTTACTCAATGCTCTCAGAGCCTCGAGTTCCCCGCCGGTGCCGGCAATCAGCAGATCGGCACGCGGCGACGCCAGTCGAGC
>DLVV01000173.1 GCA_003445035.1 Planctomycetaceae bacterium
TACACCGGAAAGCAGCTTTACCGGCAGACGTGTGGCAAGTGTCATACGCTGTTCACCGAAGGCGGTAAGATCGGACCGAACCTGACCGGTTTCAAGCGAGACGACATTCGCGGCATCCTGATGAACGTGATCAATCCCAGTGCCGAGATCCGCAAGGGATTCGAAAACTACACCGTGTTGACCGAGAACGGCCGCATCGTGACCGGGTTCATCGCCGACCAGGACAACCAGGTCGTTGTCGTGCGAGGTGTCGACGGCCAGAACGTGGTCGTCCCGCGAGATGACATCGACGAGATGGTGGCCAACCCCAAGTCGGTCATGCCCGATGGACTTCTCGACAAGTTCAGCGACGACCAGATCAAGCACCTGTTCGCCTTCCTGCGAATCACACAGCCTTTGCCCTAACCGAATGACTATTGATGTGTCGCCCGAAGATCGGGGCACTCGTATCGCACAACGATCGTCTCGGACATCAGGGACCCCCGACCGAAACGACCTGCCTGCTTTCGCTGGAATTCACACGTGGACGAACCTGCCGGACCTTCTGGCCAGACGCCGCCGACCGACGAGGCACTGTTGGCGGCCATCAACGTCCTTGAGCAGGTCGCCCTGGATCGGGGACTGCTCGCACAGGTCAACGAAGAGGACCGGAAACGGATCATCCAGGCTTCCGAACGGATTGCGCGGCCGGATCGCAAGTCTCGGAAACGGCTGCTCCGAGCCTTCAAGCACCGTGAACAGGAAGATCTCGCCGAACAGAAAGCTGCCGACGAGCTGAAACTGGCCCGCACCGGGATCCGCACGGCACCCAGTTCGCGGCATTTCAAACAACCCTGCCCACCCGAGCCGTTCGAAACAGAACTTCCTCCCGCTGCCGAGTGGAATCGCGAGAACTTCATCGATCGGCTCGATGTGGCCCGCAGCTGCTACATCTGCAAGCGGGACTTCGACTGGGTCCATTTCTTCTACGACGCCCTGTGTCCGGATTGCGCCGAGTTCAACTGGGAACGGCGAGAACGAACCGTTGACCTGTCGGGGCGTTTCGCTGTGCTGACCGGTGGCCGGGTCAAGATCGGCTACCACGCCGCCTTGAAATTGCTCCGGGCCGGCTGTCACGTCATCGTCACAACCCGGTTCCCGCGCGATGCGGCCACCCGGTTCACCTCCGAAGAGGACTCCTCCGACTGGAGCACCCGGCTCCAGGTCCACGGGCTCGATCTCCGGCACACGCCCAGCGTCGAGGGTTTTGCCGACCATCTCCGTGGCACGCTGCCACGACTGGACTTCCTGATCAACAACGCCTGCCAGACCGTCCGGAGACCTCCCGGGTTCTACGCGCACCTGATGGACGAAGAACGAAAGCTCGCCGGCGAATTGCCGGTCATGGCCCGCCCCCTGCTCGAATCCTACGAGACGCTGCGAGCCCGATCCGCTTCGGCAGAACACGCCGAGATCTCGCTGCCCGAACAGGTCGGCAGCAGCCTGGCCGGCATCCAGCGGGCAGCCGAACTCTCACAAGTCCCACTGGCTCCCGGGGACCGTGAGACCGGCGAGGAACTCTTCCCGACCGGGCAACTCGACCACGACCTCCAGCAGGTCGACCTGCGGTCGATCAACAGTTGGCGATTGCGACTCGCCGACATTTCCACCGTGGAACTTCTCGAGGTCCAGCTCGTCAACGCAGTCGCCCCGTTCATCCTGAACGCCCGACTGAAACCGCTCATGCAACAGGTGCCGACCCGCGACACGCACATCGTCAACGTGTCGGCCATGGAGGGTGTGTTCTACCGGGCCTACAAAACGGACAAGCACCCTCATACCAACATGGCCAAGGCCGCACTGAACATGCTGACCCGGACATCGGCGCAGGATTACGCCCGGGACGGCATTCATATGAACAGTGTCGACACCGGCTGGATCACCGACGAAGACCCCGCCGAGATCGCTCAACGAAAAACCGAGGAACTCGGTTTTCATCCCCCGCTCGACCAGATCGACGCGGCAGCCCGGATTTGCGATCCGATCATTTCCGGCTTCCTGACCGGCGAGCACCAGTGGGGCCAGTTCCTCAAGGACTACCAGGTTGCCAACTGGTAACCGTTCTTGCCATTTGTCTGGAGACTGTTGCGAAGACACCACTGGCGGCACGATGGCCGTCGAATCGGACGGTGACACGGTCGCCGACAACGACACCTAGTCGAACACCGAGTCATCCAGCACGAGCCGGAAGATGGACCCCTCGTAGCCGATGACCAGCAACTCACCGTCGTGATCGATGCCGAATGAGCAGGGCTTCTCGGGACACGCGCCGATCTGGCGGACCTTCACCAGTTTTCGATCCTTCTGGGTCATTGCCCAGATTCGCTTCGATTCGAAGTCCGCAAAGATGAACGCCCCGTAGTAGGACGAGTTCTTCTTTGCCCGGTAGACGTAACCGGCGGTCACCGACACGCCGTCACGGCGACGGTACGAGAGCACCGGCGGCACGTATGTCTCGCCCTTGCGGCGATAGCGTTCAGAGAATTCCGAGAAACCCTCGTAGACGTTCCAACCGTGATTCTCGCCGTTCCGCACGATGCAGATGTTCTCGAACAGGTTCTGCCCGATGTCGCCGACCCACAGGTCTCCGGTCGCGGTGTCCCAGCTGAACCGCCACGGCATCCGCAGTCCATAGGCCCAGATCTCTTCACGGGCCTTCGCCAGGTGACCAGGCCGCTTCTTGCCGGGCTGTTTTCGGAACGGATTGTCCCTGGGAATCGCATAGGCCAGGTCGCCCTGCGTCCGATCGACATCGATCCTCAGAATCGAACCGGTCAGCACGCTGAGATTCTGGCCGTTGCCGTCGGGGTCTTCCTGCGGCCCGGCATCACCGGCCCCGATGTAGAGGTACCCGTCGGGTCCGAATGCCAGCATGCCGCCCCAGTGCAGGTCGGTAGCCTGGGGAATCTGCAGCAGCCGCCGCGACTTGCCGCCGGCATCTTTCCGAAGATCGGCGGTGACCGTCCGTTCGGCAATGATCGGCGAGAAGTGGCTGCCCTGGTTGCGGACGTGGTAATTGACGTAGTACTTGCGGTTCTTCTTGAAATCCGGGTGAAACGCCAGGCACAGCACCCCTTCGAACTGTCCGGTCGACGCCTCGTCACTCAGGTCGACGAACAGTTCTTTCCTGTCCGTGGTGGAATCTCCACTGCCCTTGGTCAACCGGTAGATCCTGCGGGTTTTCTGCTCGACGACGAAAAACTCGCGTTCGGTCGTCGGGCTGGAGATGATGCAGACTGGGTGATCAAATTTCATCTCTTTGGAATGAAGACGCACGAGCCGTGCCGGTTTCTTGACCATCGGCATCTTCTCGGGCACTCCGGCCCACTGCGACTTGCCGGCCGCCTGACGCAAGGTCCCCAGGTACGCCACCAGGTCGGCAAATTGCCCGGCCTTGATCGACTTGTAGATCCCCGTCGGCATCAGCGATATCTTGTTCGGCTTCTCAAGCTCGATCATCCCGATCGGAATACGGACCAGCTTGCCCTCAACATCCAGCAGCCGAACTTCCTTCTTGTCGCGTGACTGCAACACACCGTTGATGGTCTTCCCGGCGGTGGTGACCACGGTGGTCGTTGCATGGTCGGGATGAATGCCGGCACTGGGCTGCAGCACCGAATTGACCAACTGGTCGCGGGTGTACTTGTCGCCGATCGTCCCCAGCTTCGGCCCCGCCTTCCGCTCCTTGCCCGAGAGAATGTGACACTTCGCGCAGGCGGCCTGCTTGGACTTGAAGACCACCTCGCCGCGTTTGGCATCGCCGCCCTTGCTGGCCGCGGCCTGGTACCGACCGAGAATCTGTTTCTCGTTCTCCTGGGCGACAAGCACCACCGTCACAGATACCAACAACACGAAAAAGAAACCGGTTGTCTTGAACGTCATCAGCAGTGGCCTCGTGTGAACAGAAGATCGGTCTGCGGGGATCGTGATGTCGGGGTCTCAGCCTATCAACGAGCCGGGGGGATCGCAAAACGACCGCCGATCGTGGTAACCGCGTGTCGATGGCCCCTTCACCTCGCGTCGATTCCGGCAAGATTTCGATCTGCTTGAACCACGGCACGGTCCCGGCGACACTGAAGCAAACTCGGTCCCGCGATTTTCTTGGCCCAGCAGCCGACAGGAACCGGAACCGCTCAGAACACGCATCGGTAAGGACCAGACATGACGCTCCGCTTCATCCCACCGGCTCCCCGGCGAAGCCTCACCCGGGCCCTGCATTCCAACCGTCACCTTTGGATCCGCGTCACCACCCTGCTGATCGGTCTGGGGCTACAGGCCACAGCCGGTGAAACCCCGATCACCGTGACCGAACCGACAGGCGTGGCTCGAGCCGACTGGCCCGTCACCTCCGGTATCCCACTCCCTCGGGGCCAGGTGCGGCACGCCCGCCACTCGGCCCTGTTCGACTCCGACGGCAAACAGGTGCCGCTGCAGGCCGAGGTTCTTGGGCGTTGGTCCGACGGGTCCATCCGCTGGCTGTTGATCGATTTCCAGGCCACCCTGGCTCCCCACGAGAGTCGACGCTACGTCCTGCGGCATGGACCGGGGGTGACCCGAAAGCCCGTCCCCGGCCCGCCGCTGATCATCTCGCTGGGCTCTCCCGAGAACCGCATCGTCCCGCTGCTGAAGACCGGGCCGCTGAGGATCCAACTGGCGGCCGACCGGTTCCGGCTGCTCGATCACGTCTCACTGGACCGCAACGGTGATGGCCGGTTCTCCGACGACGAACGGCTGACCGACGATCGGGCCAGCGGCATCGAACTGGTCGATGGCCACGGCCGGAGATTCCGTGCCGACCTGTCCCTGTCCACCTGGACCATCGAACAGCACGGTCCGCTGCGAGCTTGCGTGCGGATCGAAGGCCAACACGGCAACAGCGACGCGGCCACGAAGTTCCGTTACGTCGTTCGCCTTCATGTTTTCCGAGGCCGGCCGTTTTTCCGGTTCGACTACACGTTCATCAACGACGACCCCGCCACGTTGATGTCGAGATTCCATTCTCTCGAAATCGTCTGTTCGACCCGTGAACGCGGCGACCGGCTGGTGCTATCGGGCAAACCGTCGAAACCCTCGCGCCTGTTCCAGTTGGACGACCAGCAGTTCCGGATCGGTGACAAGCTCACACGGGGCCACGCCAACGGCTGGGCCGCGGTCGCTGGATCTCATGGAGGAATCGCACTGGGCGTACGTGAGTTCTGGCAGAACTGGCCCAAGAGCCTGGAGGTGAAGCCGGGAGAATTGCGAATCGGGCTGTGCCCCGATTTTGCCAAGGGCCAGTACGACGGCCGCCCGCTGAAAGAAGAAGTCAAGCACTACTACTATCTGCGAGACGGCGTCTACACGGTGAAGATCGGCGTCGCGAAGACGCACCGCGTGTGGGCCATGCCGTTTGATGGCCCACCCCAACCCAACAGCCTGGGTGACTTTTTTCGAGCTGCCGAACAACCGCTGCTGGCCCAGTGCACACCGGCTCACGTGGCGGCCACGGGAGTGCTGGGGACCGCCCCACCGGCCGACCCCCGGAAATACCACGGCTACGACGGCTGGCTGGACCAGATGTTCACCAGGCATCTCGATGCTCAGCAGAGCAATCGGGAAAACGGCATGCTGAACTTCGGCGACTGGTACCACGTCGAGAAGTTCGGAGGTGGCTGGGGAAACCAGGAATACGACACGTCACACTGCTTCTTCGTGCAATACCTGCGAACCGGTGACAGACGGTATTTCGATCGAGCCCGACAGGGTGCCGACCACCTGATGGATGTCGACGTGGTCCACGCCGTGAATCGTCACATCCGGGGCCTGGACCATCACGGACAGCCGCAGCCCGGTCACATCTGGACACACAGCGTGGGTCATACCGGAGGTTATTACGATCGCGCTCCGCTTGAAGCCGCCTGGTGGTACCAGCT
>DLVV01000181.1:0-459 GCA_003445035.1 Planctomycetaceae bacterium
GATCGCGATGATGATCACCAGGGTCGCACGGAGATTGCGGAGGAAGACCAGCACGACCAGTCCGGCGAACACCGCCCCCAGCACACCGGCAATCCACAGCGCGTCGATGCTCTCCCGGACCTTCACCGACTGGTCCATGACCACGTTCAGGTCGAGCGTGGCCATCTTGGGCCCCATCACCGGATCGTTCCGCTTTTCGTCCTGCAGCCGAGCCTTGATTTCGTCCAGCTTGTCGTGGATGCGGTCGACGATCTCGATCGTGTTGGCACCCGGTTGCCGGTAGACGGGCACGTAGACCAGTGTGCGACCGTTGACACGTACGATGTTGGTCTGGATCTGACGCGTGTCCTTCACCTGTCCGACGTCGCTGAAGAGAATCGGCTCACCCTGCGTGCCGACGGTGATCGGGGCCGTGTTGAGCTGGGCAACGCGATCGGGGATCGCGTTGGTGTAGATGTA
>DLVV01000181.1:777-19071 GCA_003445035.1 Planctomycetaceae bacterium
AATTCCTTGTCCTTGATCTTGGCACTGCCGGCCGGGATCAGGACGTTCTGCCGCCTGAGCGCCGCGTGAACATCGCGAATGGTCAAACCGTGAGCCCGCAGTTTTTCGGGCTCGACGTAGCAGAGAATCCGTCGCAGTGACCCGCCGTTGACGGCCGGGGCAATGACACCCGAAATCGACTGGAGGTTGTTGCGGAGGTTCTTGTAGGCCACGTCGTAGAGTTCGGAATCGGTCATGTCGGGATTCGACACCGACACCAGGCACAACGGCACGCTGGCGGTCGGGTCGAACGGCATCACCATCGGCGGGATCGTCCCCGGAGGCAGGTAGAACATGTCACTCATCGCGTACATGCTCACCTGGCTCAATGCCTCGGACTGGCTGATGTTCGGATGGAAGAAGTCCTTGACGATACAGACTCCCTGCATCGCCTTGGCCTCCTGGTGCTCGATCCCCGAGCTCTGCCCCGTCCACCGCTGCAACCGACTCATGATGTCCTGCTCCATCACCTCCGGAGGCATTCCGGGGTAGAAGCAGACGATCTGGGCTGCCGAGGTGGTGAACGTCGGCAGCAGGTCAGCGGGAATCCTGGCCAGGCTGACGGTGCCGATCACGGCCACGATCAGCACGTGAACAATTACCAGGTAGGGGTTTTTGAGCGCGGTTCGGATCATCCGGTGAATCCCGAAACGGAACAATCGCCGGGCCGTGACTTCGACCACATCGGATCCGATTGTTGTGGAGTTCCCCGATTCTTGCAATCCGCATTTTCGTTTGCGAACAGATCGCCGGAGACCGAAATCGGTCTCGAGGGTGGAACTCTGACGGGTTTGACGGTTGTCCGGATTGCGGACCATGTGCCGATTGTCTGGCTGGTCCGGATCCAGCCCGACCAGCTCGGCCAAGTCGAAACACCGGATCAGCTGGTGATACAGAGCCGGGGACGACTCGTCCGAATCATCTCCAAGGACGTAATGGATCCCACGGCACCCGTGCGCCAACATCCCCCCATTGTCACCGACGTCATCGGACCGGCCCTCAAATGAGTTCGTCCCGTCACGCACTCCTGCTTGCCGTCGCCTGCGGTCTCATCAGCGGCCCGTCACTGTCCGCACAGGAGACAGCGGCTCCGGCCGTCACAGCCGCGGCTGCCGACCCACTTGTCACGCAGGTGGACCGGGCGATTGATGTCTCGAGCCGACGATTCCTGACGATCGAACATCACTCCCCATGGCAGATTTTTCACGGGGTCCTGGCGCTCAGACAGGAGTTCCGAATCAACCGGCCCGGCGGCAAGCCCGGAGACCGCGTCCGGGCACTCGACTGGATGACCCAGGGGGCCAGTTACCGAAACACGCCACTGTTCCGACAGACCGCCCATGGCGGGCAGGCACAGCCGTACACGCAGCCGTATGAGTTCGAAGGTCATCCGAACCAGTTCCTGGCGATTCTGACAATGTCCCGTCTGCCCGGTGAACATCGCTTCGCCATTGCCGGCAGTCCCGACAAGTCGGACGTTTCGATCAACGACCTCGTCAAGCACGCCCAGGCGACAGTCAACGACCGCGAAGAGATCACCTGGACCCTCTGGGCACTCTCGCATTACCTGCCACCGGAAACCGAATGGCTCAACGCGTCCAGCGAGCCATGGAGCATCGAACGGCTTTTGAAGATCCAGACGTCAGAAGACACCGACAACGCGTCCTGTGGAGGCACTCACGGCCTCTACGCCATGACCTACGCCCGCAACGTCTATCGTCGAGCCCACAAGGGCCAGGTTCGGGGCGCGTGGCTGGAAGCCGACCAGAAAATCCGCCGCCATATCGAGGAAGCCAAGATCTACCAGAACGGCGACGGCACGTTCTCGGCCAGCTACTTCCTGGGTCCGCACCAGAGTCACCAGTTCCAGGAACGGATCGAGACCTCCGGACACACCCTGGAATGGCTGATCCAGGCTGCCACCGACGATCAACTCAAATCGGCATGGCTCCGTCGCGGCGTCGCGGCAATGGCCGAGGATCTGGTCCGGCATTCGGACAAGACCGTCCAGTGCGGCCCGCTCTACCACGCGTTGCACGGGTTGGTGCTCTTCCGGGAACGCACCCGACCAGCCACCCGGCCGACGGCGGTTTCGCTCACCCCACCCCGACCAGATGACACTCCGCAGGCCGGAGGCAAGTGACGCGATCCACGTCACTTCTCCGGTAAGGACGAGTCGTCCAGGAAGACGTGCCGGGGCGCGAACTGAGCGGTGTCGGTCACGTAGTCTCCGATCGCCGCGAGTTGACTCTCCGAATCGACCAGCACCACCCGGGCACCGTCCTCGGGAATCGCCCCCGACCAGGCCACCCGTCGTCCGTGGAAGATCTCCTCGAGTTGGGCGGGCGTGGCAATCTGCCGCGGCAGATCCGCAACGGCCACCAACGGCGACACCATCTGCCCGAACACGATTTCCGGATCGAGCGATTCCACCGGGGTCGCTTCGTCGAGCAGGAACGGACCGACACGCGTCCGCACCAGCCCGCTCATCACCGCGCCACAGCCCAGGCGACTGCCCAGGTCACGACCGATCGACCGGATGTAGGTGCCGCTGCCGCAGACGATCTCGACGTCGAGTTCCGGAGAGGACCAGCCGAGAATTCGAATCGAATCGACCCGGACCGTCCGAGCCGTCAATTCCACATCCTGTCCCGAACGGGCCAGTTGATAGGCACGGCGACCGGCGACCTTGACGGCCGAGTAGGCCGGTGGAACCTGCTGGATTTCCCCGACAAACTCTTCCAGGGCAGTGGCGATATCCGAATCGGCCAGGTCCGGAGTCGCCTCAAGCACTTCCACCGAGATCTCCGTGTCGTCGGTCTCGCTGCGGCGTCCCAGCAAAAACGTCGCCCGGTAGGTCTTCGGACCCGCCTGCACACAAGCCATAAGACGTGTCGCACGCCCGACAGCGACCACCAGGACACCTGTGGCCAGCGGATCCAGCGTCCCGGCGTGACCGGTCTTGTCCGGCCGAACCAGCCGTTTCACGTGATCGACAGCCCGCCTGGAAGTCATCCCGGCCGGCTTGTCCAGTACCAGGAACCCACACGCCATGGTCGTCTGTCCCCGATTTGTCCGAGGCGGACTACAGCCGCACCGCCATGCGTTCCTGGTGACGCGTCCGTGCCGCCTCGACAAAGCCGGTGAATAGCGGGTGCGGGGCCAGGGGCTTCGACTTGAACTCGGGATGGAACTGGACAGCGACGAACCACGGGTGTTCGGGCACTTCAACAATCTCGACCAGGTTCCCATCCGGACTGGTGCCGGTGGCCGACATGCCCGCCGCGGAAAATGGATTGCGGTACTCGGGATTGAACTCGTAACGATGCCGATGACGCTCATCGACCTCGGTCTCCTTGTAGCATTCGGCCACCACCGAATTCGACTGCAGCGTGCACGGCTGGGCACCCAGTCGCATCGTGCCCCCCTTGAAGGTGATCTTCTTCTGCTCCTCGAGCATGCAGATCACCGGGTGCTCGGTGTCGGCAACGAACTCGGTGCTGTGAGCCCCCTTGAGCCCAAGCACGTTGCGGGCAAACTCGATCACGGCACACTGCATGCCCAGGCAAATGCCGAAATACGGCAAGTCATTTTCACGGGCGAACCGGATCGCCTGCACCTTGCCCTCGACCCCCCGTTGGCCGAAACCTCCGGGAACCAGGATGCCGTCCAGTCCGCTCAGCAGCACTTCGGGATCCTGACGCTCCAGCTCCTCGGCCTCGATCCGCTTGATCAACACCTTCGCCTGGTTCGCGGTGCCCGCGTGACCCAGGGCCTCGTAGATCGACTTGTAGGCGTCCATGTGCTCGATGTATTTCCCAACCACGCCGATCGTGACCTCGTGCTCGGGAGTCCGCATTTTCTGCAACATCGCCCGCCAGTCGCTCATCTCCAACGTGCCGGCTGGCAGCTGGAGCTTGTCGACGATCAACTGGTCCAACCGGTGTTCGACGAGTCCCAACGGCACCTCGTAGATCGAAAATTCCTTGTCGATCTCCTCGATCACTTCCGACTTCTCGACATTGCAGAACAGCGCGATCTTGTCGATGTTCTCCTGGCCGAGTGGTCGTTCGGTCCGCACGATCAGGATATCGGGGTGAATGCCGATCTGCCTCAACTGGCCGACGCTCTGCTGGGTCGGCTTCGTCTTGAGTTCCCCCGCGGCCTTCAGATACGGGGCCAGTGTCAGGTGGATGAACAGGCAGTTCTCCTTGCCGACATCCTGGGGAAACTGGCGAATCGCCTCGAGGAACGGCATGCCCTCGATGTCTCCGACGGTCCCTCCCAACTCGGTGATCACCACGTCGACATCGGACGTGGCCAGACTGAAGACGGCGTCCTTGATCTCGTTGGTGATGTGAGGCACCACCTGGACGGTCTTGCCGAGAAACTCGCCCCGCCGCTCCTTGGCGATCACGCTCTGGTAGATCTGGCCAGTGGTGTAGTTGGAGTCTCGCGAGAGCGGGCTGCTGGTGAACCGCTCGTAGTGACCCAGGTCCAGATCGGTCTCGGCCCCGTCGTCGAGAACGTACACCTCGCCGTGCTGGTAGGGACTCATCGTCCCCGGATCGACGTTGATGTAGGGATCGAGTTTCTGCATCCGCACGTTCAAGCCACGCTGCTCGAGCAGCAGCCCGATCGATGCGGAGGTCAGCCCCTTGCCGAGCGAACTGACCACGCCCCCGGTCACGAAAATGTGCTTTGCCATGCCCCGTGTTCATCCTGTCCTGGAGCCATCTGGATCTTGGCAGCCATCCGACATCCGTGCCTGATGCCTCCTGCCACTCATCACGCCGCCCGTCCCTCCGGACAACCCCCGGCTCGAACGACGAACCGAGCATAATCATCCGGGGTGTCGATTCCAACTGCCGAATGCTCAGCCACACTCACACCGATCGCCGCGCCGTGCTGCAACGGCCGAAGTTGTTCGAGGCGTTCAAGTTGTTCCAGTGGCGAGGGAGGCAACCGGGTCAACTCGAGCAGGTAGTCGCGGCGGTAGGCATACAATCCCACGTGCAGCAACCAGGGCGAATCACCGGCCAACAACGGTTCGGGATCCTCATCTCGTACGCACGGAATCGGATGCCGACTGAAATACAGTGCCCGCCCATCGGTGCCGGTGACGACCTTGACGCACGAGGGATCATCGAGCGTCCGGCGATCCCGGATCGGGCAGGCCAGTGTGGACATCTGCAGCCCGGGTTCGTTTCGCAAGGATGCGACCAAAAGATCGATCTGGTCGGGCTCCAGCTCCGGCTCGTCCCCCTGGACGTTGACCACGATCTCGGCGTCCTCACAACACCGGCCCACCACTTCCGCGACCCGGTCCGTTCCGCTGGAATGCTCTCCGGTCAACTCCGCCCGACCACCGAATTGTCGCACCGCAGCGGCGATCTCTTCGCTGTCGGTCGCAACGATCACCTCCTCGAGAGATTTCGCCCGACACGCCGCCTGCCAGGCGTACTCCAGCAGCACCCGCCCGGTGTCGGCCAACAACAACTTGCGGGGCAATCGCGTCGACTGCAACCTCGCCGGGATCACTCCCACCGCCCGCCCTGGCGTTTCCACGGAACTCTCCCTTGTCCCTTTCGTCGTCGACGCGCAGCATACCATCGATCCCGTTGAGACCTCAATGCGAGGATTTTCCACCATGATCCCCCGACTCCCTCTTGGTCGCACCGGCCTGAACGTCTCGGTCCTGTCTCTCGGGGCCGGACCGATTCCGGAACTGATGACCGCCTCTGATCCCCAACGGCAACAGCAGGTGCTCAAGCGGGCTCTCGATCACGGCATCAACTGGATCGACACTGCCGCGACCTATGGTCACGGCCAATCCGAAAAGAGCCTCGGGGGTGCGCTCCAGGCCCTGGATGCCGTCGACGCGTTTCACCTGGCCACCAAGGTCCGGCTGATGCCAGAACAACTCGCCGAACAGCCGGTTCGCGACATCGTCCGGCAGTCGGTTGAAGGAAGCCTGTCACGACTGGGTGTCGACCGCGTCTCACTGCTGCAACTGCACAACTCGGTGACCAACTCCCGAGGCGATCTGCCCACGTCATTGACTCCCGAGGACGTTCTCGGCCCGGGGGGAATCCTCCAAGCCATGCGGGAACTTCGTGAAGACGGTGTCGTCGACCATCTTGGTCTGACCGGGCTGGGAGACCCCTCGGCCCTGAGGACATTGATCGCCTCGAACCACTTCTCCACCCTCCAGGTGCCCTACCACCTGCTGAATCCGACGGCCGGTTCGTCTCCGGACGACAACTGGACCGAAACCGATCACGGTCAGATCATCGACGACTGTACGGCTGCCGACGTCGGCGTATTCGCCATCCGTGTCTACGCCGGTGGCGCACTGCTGGGCCTGCCACCGGCGGCCCACACGCACACGACCCGTTTCTTCCCGATGGATCTCTACGAGAGGGACTCCCGGCGTGCCGCCGAACTGGCGGCCGCGCTGCCCCCCGGCCAGGGCCTCCAGCAGGCGGCCGTCCGCTTTGTCCTGGACCACCCGTCGGTGACCTCGGCCATCATCGGCTTCAGCCAGCCTGATCATGTCGACCAGGCCGTGGCGGCCCTCGCAGATCCCGCCTAGCCCATCAGGTCGGCCCAGTCGTCCAGCACGGCGAACTCCTCGTCGATCTCGCTGGACTCACCGACGATCTGGTCCGGGCCCTCACCACCGGCCAGCGAGTCGGTGCCGCCCTGCCCCTTGATGATGTCGTAGCCGGCACCTCCGACGGCCAGGTCGTTGCCCGCTCCACCAAAGAGCTGGTCACGGCCGGAACCCCCGTAAAGCACATCGTCACCGGCCCGGCCCACCAGTATGGCCTCTCCGCTGAATGACCGGGCATCGATCAGGTTGTTCCCCGATCCGCCGATCAACGTGGCTCCGTCGATGCCGATCAGGGAATCAGCACCCACGCCCAAAAGCGTCGTGTCGGTCAACAGGAAATCGGTATCGAACGTCTCCGACAGACGGTCAAACCCGTCGCCACCGTTGAGCACGTCGTCGCCGAGGTTCCCGCTGAGCAGGTCATCGCCCAACTGGCCCCGCAACCGGTCGTTCCCGGCTCCTCCCTCGAGCACGTCGTTTCCGGCTTCGCCCATCAACCGGTCGTCATCGGCGCCACCAAACAGCCGGTCGTTGCCGATGCCGCCCTTGATGCGGTCCCGGCCGTCGCCGCCTTCCAGGATGTCCGCACCGCCCTGGCCGTTCAGGAAGTCATCCCCCGCATCGCCTGCCAGGGTGTCTCGACCCGCACCGGCCAGCAACCGGTCGTCGCCGGCCTGGCCCATCAACTGGTCGTGACCGCCTGACCCGTTCAGCCGATCGTTACCATCTCCGCCACGCAGAATGTCATCACCCGAGTTGCCCTGGGCGAAGTCGTCGGCGTCTCCGCCGTCGAACTCGTCGTTCCCGCCTCCACCGAGGAACCGGTCCCGCCCGGCACCACCGGCCACCCGGTCGTTGCCCCTCTGGCCGTTGATCCAGTCATCACCGGCACCGGCGTCGACCACGTCGTCGCCGGCTCCGGCCCAGATCCGGTCATCCAGCATCGTGCCGGTGATCACGTCGTCGCCGGCACCGGCCTGGACCAACACGTCATCGAGCCGGTCGTAGGTTGCCGATGTCACTCCGGCAAGGTCGATCGTGTCCGAACTGTCACTGCCGGTGACGACCATCGAAGTGACGTTCGAGGTCAACACCGTGCCCAGGCCGCTGTCGAGTTGCCCATCGACCAGCACCTGCACCAGCGAGCCGCTCGACTGGATCACCACCGAGCTTCCCGCCGAGGCTGTGACCGTCAAGGTGCCACTGCTGGGATCAAACTCGCTGCTGGCCGAGGATGCCACGGGGGGAGCCACCGGCGGATCGAAGTTGCCGAACACCGGCACCGACAGGTTGTTGCCGAACTGGCCGAACCGATCGTTGCCCAGTGGGAACGGTGAAAACGCGTGATCCAGCGAATCGACATTCCCGGCCGCGCCCGAACCGTCGCTCTGCAGCAGGTAGAACTCGAGACTTTCTCCGGGCTGGTTGCCACTCTGGTTGGGAGTCGTCAACCCGATGTCGTCGATTCCATCCAGGTTGTAGTCACCGGCGATCGGCCGCTCGTTGACACCCGGGAAACCGAAGCTGATCGTTGCATCGGTGACACCGTCGAGATCCAGGTCGAAGCTGAACAGGTCCAGCGACGCACTGAACACGGCCAGGTCGTCGTTCCCGTCGCCGTCGAAGTCTCCGACGATCGGCAAGCCCGAAAAATCGCTGGCCAACGTCGTTTCCAGGATCAGGTCACCAGTCGTGTCCAGGTACCAGGTCGTTCCATCGAACAACCCGATCTCATCTCCGGCAACTCCGTCGAAGTCACCGGCAACCGGCAGGCCGTTCACCTGCACACTGCTGAACTGGTCCAGGTCTCCGGCACCGATCGCCCCATCGTTGTCCAGGTCCAGCTGCCAGCGGTAGAGTCCGCCCGCCTTGCCGTAGGTCCCCAGGCGATCGAATCCGTCGGCAGCTCCGCCGTTGGTGAACTGGCCGGCGAACACCGCGTCGGTCTGCAGTCCCACCGCGAAGTTCAGGTCGCGGTGCACCGCGTCTCCACTGTTGGGATCGTGCTCCAGGTTATCGTTGGCATCGATAGCCACGCCCGACTGGCCCACCACGCCCAGTTCGGGGCGGCTGTCCACGGTGAACCGGGCTGCAAAATCACCGCCGGGCTGCCCGTCGCCGGTCGTGAAGGACGGCGTGGCCTGTGGCCCCGTCGCGTTACTTTCTCCGTCGAGGGCATTGCCGGCCGGGTCGGCCAACACGTCCGAAACCGTCAGCGTGTAACGATCGTCGGCCAGGAACGTGTCCAGGCCCAGTGTGATCGTCGACGCGGCCACCGCACCGTTGGCAGAACTCTGTGAGACGGTGACTGACGCGATCGGAATCTCGCCCACGTTGTCACCCACCAGCGTGTACTGGCCCGGGTCATCCGCCACGCCCTGCTCCAGGGCCGAGTGCGTGAACCCGCCGGCCCGAACGGCCAGGTCCTCGACGCTGACCACGATCGAGCTGACAGACGGAGTCGGGCCGTCAACAGCCGGCTGGGGATTGAACACGTTGTAGGTGCTGGCGGTGCTGTTGAACTGCACACCGGTCACCTGTGGTCCCTGTGTGTCGACGAAGATCGTCGTGCTGTCCAGGGCCCCCACGTTGCCCGCGATGTCCTCGGCCGTCGCCAGAATCTCACGCAGACCGTCATAGGCAAATCCGCTCGCCGACGTCGCGTCATTGAGACCGCGAACGTAGGAGGTCGTCCACTGCGAGTCCGCGAAGGCCTCATCACCATCCAGGGGACCGGACGCGGTCACGGCGAATTCGCCCGTGGTGTCGATCGTCGTGTTGGCAGTGCCGTCGGCGAACAGACGGACAATCGCATTCGCCTCGGACGTCGTTCCGGTGAAACGCGCCGCAACGTCGGAGGTGATGTCATCCGAGAGCGTCGGTTGGTAACTGTTGACCCCGGAATCGCTTCCGTCATCGTCCAGGCCGGTGATCGCCACGCTCGGAGCGATCGTGTCCAGCGTGAGTTGCAGCGGCGTGGAAAACGCCCCGCGACCCTCGACCTGCGGGCTGGCCGCATCCCGAATTCTCACCGCAGCGGTCAGGAAGTTGTTGTGCCCTTCCTGCAGGTCACCACCCGACAGTGTGAACTCCCAGCGACTGTTGCCGGCGACGCCCGCCCCACCAATGAAGTCCGCCTCGCCCAGCAACACGCCGTTGTTGTAGACGTCGATGTCGAAGTCCGCATCGGGCACCAGGTCCAGGTTCAGGTACTCTTCCAACCGGTCGTCATCGAGATAGATATCCAGCACCGGCGTGGTCGAAAACGTGATGTCGTCGGTGTCGCTGCGACCGGTATCCGATCCCGCCTGCAGGTCCACCACGAACGGCACCGGTGCCGGATCGTTGATCGCCGTCAGGCTGTAGACGTTGATCGCATCGGCACCCGTCGCCGAGGCCACCTGCAGGTAGTACACCTCGTCCTCGACAACCGGCACGGTGATCCGCTCGTTGTCATCAGTGGACGTGCTGGTGGCAACCGGGTCCCCGTTGGAATCGAAAACCGCGATGTCCAGGTTGCCGTCACCCGGCAGTCCGTCGTTGGTGTTGCCCAGGGTGCCCACTTCCTCGAAGGACACCTGGATATCCAGTGTGCCCGTCTCGGACGGAGTGAACTGGTACCAGTCCTCGTCACCCGGAATTCCGAACGCCGAGAAACCGGCGGGATCGATCGTGGGATCGACATTCAGGTTCGCACCCGATCCGAGGAACGTGGCGTTGGGCAGCGAGTCGTTGCTTTCGAACCCGTCGTTCTTGAAGACCACCAACCGACCCAGGTTGTCCGTGGTGCCGGTCGTTCCGGTGATGTCGTCAAGCGGGGTGATGCTCAACTGCTCCACACCGTCGTAATCGACCGACGAGAAGCTGCCGACATTGACCGATCCCGACGATCCATCAACATCGATGCGATGGATCACCGTGTTGCCGTTGCCGTCATCGACGACAGCCAAACGGTCGGAGGCATCCGGAGCACCACCATCGACCTCGACCCGAACGCTCTGGCTCGGCGTCAGCCCATCGGCCTGCGTGACGCGGATGACATCTTTACCGGCCCCGGCTTCAATCCGAACCGCCTCGACATTGGAAATCGTATCGGTCTCGCTCGTCGCACCGACGCCGAAGACACCATCGGTTGAGTGCGTCAGCGTGTCATCAGCGGTCTGGGCCACGTCGATCACATCGGCCGAGGACGTGCCGTCGATCACGACAACGTCCGAACCGGCTCCTCCGTCGATCGTGATGTTGCCGCTGCCAACGACGATCGTGTCCTCGCCATCGTCACCCGAGACATTGGCCGAGACGTAGGCTGCCTGCAGAACGTCGTCACCGGCCCCACCTTCCAGGTCATCGCCACCGGTCAGTACGTCGTCACCACCGGCACCACGAAGCTCGACGGTGATCACGCCCGACAGATCGCTCGAAGCCGTCAGGCTGTCGGCACGGTCTCCGCCGGTCAGTTCCAGCGTGTCCCCGGCTTCGGCACTGTCAAGCTGGACGTCCGAGGCCAGGCCGTCGACATGGACTTCACCGGTGACCGCATCCAGGGACGCCGAGAGGCTGTAGTTCTGGCCGTCGGCACCGGTCAGGTGGGCCGCGTCGGCTGCACCATCGGCAGCTCCCAGGTCGACCTGAATCAGGCTCATCTCGGTACTCGAGAGATCGTTGATCGTGATGTCGTCGGCACCACCGGCCAGGTCAACATCCAGGTCCTCGACCCCGGCCACATCCACCTGGTCGGTGCCGTCTCCCACCTGGACTCTCAGGAAATCGGTTCCCGAGGCCGGAACGGAATTGATCGCGATCGTGTCGGCACCGGCGGTGTAATCAACATCGAGCACGTCGGCACCGTCGCCCCCCTGGACCACGTCGTTTCCGTCGCCACTGATCCAGTTGATCTCGTCGGAGCCGTCACCGCCAAAGAGGCTGTCCACCCCGGCGTTTCCGCTGAGGTCATCGTTGCCGACCTGTCCGGACAACTGGTCGGCCCCATCATCGCCACTGAGCACGTCGTTGCCCGACCCGCCAAACAGGATGTCGTCTCCGTCACCGCCACCGATCGTGTCGTCACCACCCTGGCCATTGATCAGGTCAGCCACGGGACTGCCGACCAGGTTGTCGTCACCGTCGCCACCGTTGATCGTGGCATCAATGGCCCCGGAGGCATCCACGATGTCGTTGCCGGCACCGGCGTTGACCACCTTTTGGAGAGACGCGTCCTGCAGATCGAGGTCGACGTTGTCATCGCCGCCACCGGTGTTCAACTCCAGTCGATCGAGATCAGCCAGCGTGACGGCCCCGCCCTTGATGGTGACCGAATTCGCGGTGGACGTCACCGTGTCGGCGGCGTCGTTGCCGTTGACCACGATCACGTCAAAACCGCCGTTTCCGTCGAACGTGGACGCGTTGTCGAATCCGCTGTAGTCGACATCCGGACCTGCACCAGCCTCGGAGTACGATCCGGCTCCGGCCGCAGTCGGCGAGACGCTGAACGTCTCGTCACCCGAGGTGCCCACGACGGTCAGCGAAGATCCGGCTGCCGCCGAAAGACTGACCACACCCAGTTCGCTGGACAGTCCCGATTCGGTGACCGTCACGTCATCCGTGCCACCGGCACCGGACAGTGAAAGCGACTCGGCAGCCGCCAACGTCAGTTGGCCACCCAGGCCGTTGATCGTCTGGCTGTTCAAGGCCACGGTGATACTGTCGGCCCCCGCGGTCCCGTTGACAGCGACGTCATCATTTCCGTCACCGGCATCGGCCACGATCACGAGTCCGGCGGTGGGCGTAATGGAGAGCGAGTCGTTTCCATGGCCGCTGCCCAAGGCCAGGGTGTCCGCGGCAGTCGCGTCATGATCGAACGTCACGGCCGCACCGTTGACCACGATCGTGTTGCTGCCGGCGGCCCCGGCAATGGCAATCGAATCGCTGAAGTCGGTCGCCGAGACGGCCAGGCTGTCGGTGCCGGCACCACTGTCGATCGTGCGAGCTTCGATCGAATCGATTGCCACCGAAGTGTTGCTGTTGACCTGCACCTGGGCATCGTCGTTGAGTCCGGGCACGTAGGTGATCGTGTCGTCACCGGCCGTCGCGTTGACCGTGATCGCGTCACTACCGCCCTGGCCGGAAAGCGTGATGCTCTCAACACTGCCGAACGTCGTCGTGACACCGTCAATCACCACGTCACCGTCCGCATCGGCTGCGCCCGGCGTGTAGACCAGGGCATCGGCACCCGAATCGCCTTCGACCGTCAGGGCATCGCTGCCACTGGAGGCCAGGACGGTCACCGTTGCCAGGTCACTGGCGGCATTGGGCGCCACCGAAACGGTGTCGTCGCCGTCGCCGGGATCCAGTGTCACGGAACTGGCTGACGCGAAGTTCGACAGGCTGGCCGCCAGGGCCCCGTCGATCGAAATCGTTGCTGATCCGGTCGCGGCCGCGTCACCAACGTAGCTCAGTTGGTTGCCGGCTCCATCGGCCGTCACGCTCACCGACCCCGACTGGCTGTTGGAATCCAGCACCAGCCGTTCGACGCCGGTGAAGTCGGCCGTCGTCGAATTCATCACCACCGACGTCCCGGGCTGCACGACGTACGTGTTGGCCGTAGCACCGCTGCCCTGCATCGTCAGCGTGTCATTCTGCGACCCGCCACCATCGACCGTCACCGGTGTCGTGGTGCCGTCGGTCACCGTCACCGAATCCGCACCGCCCTTGGTCGACACGGCCAGGGTCGCGATGTTGGCTGCCGTGTAACCGACGTCCTTCAATGCGGCCGAGTCGACTGAATTGTCGTCGATCGAGACGACCTGGTCCCCGTCGTCGTAGGTCACCGCCAGGCTGTCGCCGTCGGCAGCAGTACCGTCGTTGATCGTCAACGCACCGCTGTTGTTGCTGTTGAGGACCGGATGGATTCCGGCCACGGTCGTCGTCGCGGTGTCCGCACCGGTCGGACGCACGGTGAAATCGTCGGCACCACCGGACCCGTCGACCGTCAGGTCGCCGGCCCCGTTGTTGACCGTCGCGGTTTCGATTCCCGACAGGCTCACCGTGCCCAGTCCGCCACCGCTGACCGACGCACTGTGGGACAGCGTGACGGTGACCGCCGTAGCGTCCCCGGTCAGCGTCGCCGTATCCGAAGCCGACGGGTTGCCCCCCTGTACGTCGATCGTTGCCCAGGCGTGTCCGGCCGCAATCGTCACCGCGTCATCTCCGTTACCGGAAACCAGCACCAGGTCGTCGCCGGCACTGCTGGTGGCCACGTCGGCCCGACCTGCCACCGACACCGTACCGCCGGCAGCCACGCTGATCGCATCGTCGCTGTCGCTGCCGTTGAGCGTCAGATCGGCATCGACATTCAATGTCGTGCCCGAACCGAACCCGTCGAAGGACACCGTGACGTTGTCGGTCAGGATCGTTCCCTCGTCGGCCGCGGCTCCCGGGGAAACCGTGTAGGCCCCCGAACCGCTGACCGTCAGGGCCGTGCCGGCACTGGCCAGCACCGAAACGGCTTCGAGGTTCGAGTAGTTCACTGTCGACGGCGTTGCCCCGGTGATGGTGGCACCGGCCGTATCGACCGTCACGCTGTTGCCGGTCACCGTCAGCGCGTCGCTGCCCGTCCCGCTGTCGATACCGATCTGGGTCGCCCCGGTGATGTCCAGGGGCACGCTCAGGCCGGTCACGGCCGTTCCCACGCCGTCGTCGACAATCGCGATCGCGTCGTCGTTGTTGGAGCCGACAATGTTGATGATGTTGCCGGTCACGTCGATGCGATCGATGCCCGCGGCATCCACGCTTCCGACCGCCGCGCGAATATCGGAGAGATCGACCGAGATGGTCGCCGCGGCGTCCGAGTAATCGAGCACGTCGCTGCCGTCATCGCCTTCGACCGTGTCGGCACCGTCACCGGTCGCCCAGTGAATCGTGTCCGATCCGTCCCCACCGTGGATCACGTCGTCATCGGTACCACCGGTGATGTCGTCGTTGCCCTCACCGGCATAAACCACGTCAGCCCCGGCCCCGGCGGCGATGCTGTCGTTCCCGGCACCGGCCAGGATGATGTCCACACCGGCACTGCCGGTGATCGTGTCATCGCCCAGGCCTCCGATGATCGTCGGATCGGCTGCACCGGCACCCGAGAGATCGATCGTGTCGTCACCGTCACCGGCGTCGATGGCCTTGGGAAGAACGATCGCGTCGCTGATCGTGATGCTGTCGTTTCCACCGCCGGTCTGGATGTCGAGCCGATCGATAGCGGCTCCAATCGTGACGGTTCCGTTGAGCGTGACTTCGGTCGTGGACGCCGAGGTGACCGTGTCATCTCCCTCAGAACCCTGCACGACCAGCACGTCGACACCGGCGGTGCCGCCATCGACGGTCAGGTTGCCACCGAGGTTGGTGTAGCTGACACCCGTGTTCCCACCCACCAGGGTGACACTGCCGTTGGCCGCCGAGGAGGCCTGGAACTGCAGCGTGTCGTGACCGGCGGTGCCGTCGACCGAGAGATTTCCGGTCGCATCGAGAGCCAGGGCCTCGACGCTGTCCAGGGTGATGTCTCCAGCCGTCACGCCCGAAACCGTGTTGGACGAAAGAGCGACACTGACGTTGTTCCCGGCGGCCGAGATGTTCACGGTGTCGCCGTCGTTGTCGGAGTCGCCGCCGAGCACGCTGAGCCCGCTGGCAAACGAACTGCTGGCGGTGATGCTCACGTCGTCGTTGCCGCCCAGGGCATTGATGACCAGGGCCTGGTAACCCGAGACATCAAACGTGCTGTCCCCGTTGCCAAACAGGTCGGTAACGGTCAGTTGTCCCGTGGCCGAGAGACTGATGGCATCATCGCCGGAGGTGCCCTGGACCACACCGGTGGTCCCGGTGACCACGGCCGATTCGACATTCGAGAAGCCCAGGGACAGGAGTCCCGCCCCCGCGGCGTCCACCGGGTCAACCACTCCGGATCCTCCACCGGTGGAGGTGACCGCCGCATCGGCGTTGGTGACATTGAGCACGTCCGTGGAAGTCTCGCCGGACGTGTCGATGCTCAGCGATTCGCTGCCGCCAATATTGAAACTGATCGTCTCGGTCCCGTCGCTGACGTCCAGGCTGGCCGAGGTCGCACTGTTGGCCGTGTAGTCGATCGTGTCGTCGGCATTGGTCGTCGACAGGCTCAGGCTGTCGTCACCACCGGCAGCCGAAACGGTCACCGTGGTGCCGTCACCGAGTTCGTCGAGGGTGATCGTCGGTCCATTGCCGACAGTCGCCGACAGGTCGTCGGGCGTGATCGACGAAACGGAGATCGCGTCGTCGCCACCAGTCCCGTTGAGCGTGACGAGGTCGGTTCCGCCGTCACCACTGCTGGCGTGCAGGCCCAACTGGTCGACCGAGATGTTCTCGATCCCATCGAAATTCACCTGTGTGGCCACGGCACCATCCAGGCTCACGACCACCGATCCCTCGCGGGCGTGGTCGCCGCGGCTGATCGTGTAGGAATCGTTGCCGGTGGTGATGTCCAGCGCGAGCGTGTCGCTGGCGTCGGGGTCACCGGCATCGATCGTCAGCGTCGTCGCACCGTCGGTACGACCAACGACCTGGATCGTGTCGTCGCCGGCGCCGGTGAGGATGGTGAGATCTTCCAGAGGGGCCTGGCTCGGAGAGAGATCGCCGGCCGATGGTCTCGCATCGGCCGTGCTGGCACTGAACGTCTCGACCTGCAACGTCCCACTGATGTCCACCAGCGGGCCACTGTCGTCACCGTTGTTGGCCAGGTTGACCACGAAGGTGTCGGCGTCCGGGGTGCCCAGGATCGTCAGGGCATCATCGTCGCCGGCCGAACCATCATTCAGGAAGACCGTGATGTCCTCGGTGTTGCTGAAGTCGATCGTGGACACGTTGGTGCCGTCGGAGGCGTTGAGCGAGCGGACCTGCCCGGCGGCCGTTCCGCTGGGAGCAATCGTGATGTCCTCGCTGACCCCTGAAACCGCACCGTCGGGAGCGTCGTCAACAAACTGCATGCTCGGCTGGTTGACCGCATCGCGTTCGCCGCTGCCGTAGATCAGGTCATCGTCACCGGCACCACCGTCGACCACCGGGTCGATGTTCCAGTTTCCGGTCAGGTCGTTGGCGTAGGGTTCGATCGTGATGTCGTCGTCACCCTCGCGAGCCGAGATGTTCAGGAACTGGGTGTTGTAAACCTGGATCGGGTTCGACCCATTCAGTAACAGGTTGAACTCGTTGGCCCCATCCGCGTCACTCTGGGACACGGTTAGCAGCGAATCGATGTCACCGCCGACGACGAGAATCTCGTCGTCCTGGTCAGCACCGGAAAAGTCGTTGTTGTCGCCGATCACGTTGACCTGCTGCGACAGATCACCGGGAGCGAGGATCGTGGTCTCCACGCTGTGGTAGGTCACCGGCTCGGTGGTGCCGATGCTGTCGGTCGAGGAAATCGAGACGTTGGGCGTCTCCTCGAGATCGCTGTAGATGTTGATGTTGCCGTCGGCGTTCAGGACGTCGACATTCAGCCGGTCACCGATCAGATCCTCGGCCGAGGCGTTGGCCGGTGTGTCCACGGGCAACGGCGGCTCACCCGCGTTGACCTGGATGTGGAACGTGCGGGAAAGCGTCACGCTGATGTCATCGGCCACACCCACGAATCCGGTCGCCGGGTTGGCACGCACACCGGCGTCTTCACCGGCGTTGACCGTCAATTCGGCATCCGCCGGATCGGTCAGCCCATAGGTCGTCGAATCGAAATTGACCTGCACCAGGGTGTCGGTGGCCGATCCGTCACCCTTGAGCGTGATGCCCACCGCCGCATCGGTCACGGTGATGTCATCAAAAGCCTGCCCGTCGGCTCGTACCGTCGTACTGCTGCCGTAGACGTTTCCACCAAAACCGGCCGTGGCCGCGGTATCGCCGACCGTGGCATTGCTCTCGGTTGGTGCGTTGACCACCAGTCGGTCCTGGTCGGAGTTGCCATTGACCACCAGTCCACCGGCCTGGGCGATGCTGTCGATGCTGATGTCCGGCCCCACTCCACCTCCGGCCACGCCGGGGTTGTTGGTCAGGGCCGACTCGGTCGGCGGATCGTGCTTCAGGAACGGTGTGCCGTCGATGAACACGTTGGCCTCATCGGCGGTGATCGGCGTCACCGACAGCACATCATCGCCACCGGCCGTTCCCAGCACGGTGACCGCATCGTCGTTGTTGCCCGTATCGCCTCGGTAGTTGACCTGTTCGACCGAGTTGAGATCGATGAACTGCTCAGCCGCGGCCGCCGCGGTCAGCCCGCCCACGTCCAGGTCCCCACTGGCCTTTGTCGCGTCGGCATAGGTCATCGTGACACCGCGAGCCGAACCGGTGTCGGCGGTCACGTCCAGGATCACGCGATCGCGGTCGGTGTCCTGGGCCTGGCCGTTGATCTCCAGCGAGTCGGCCGAGACCTCTCCCCCATCGGTCAGAAAGATCGTGAAATCGTCATCCCCCGCACCGCCGTTGAAGACATGATCGGAGGCGGCCGACAGTTCGTTGCCCTGGATGTTCCAGGTGCTGTCGCCCTGACCGTCGTCGATCGTGACGGTCCCGGCCGCCTCGGTCGTGCCAACACCGCTGCCGCCCAGGTCCACACCGTTGATGTTGTAGGTGTTGTC
>DLVV01000321.1:0-13195 GCA_003445035.1 Planctomycetaceae bacterium
TGCACGCCACCATCCTGCACCTGATGGGCATCGATCACGAACGCCTGACGTTCAAGTACCAGGGCCGACAGTTCCGCTTGACCGATGTTCACGGCAATGTCATCCACGACCTGCTGGCCTAGGACCAGCTGGTCACCAAATGTTGATTAACACACTTCCTACCGAGATCGACCCCAATGAAAATCGTTATCTCCGACATGCTCGGATTCGAAGAAGAGCACGACAACTGGATTCTTGAGGCCGCCGGTGACGACACGGTCGTTTGTCCGCAGAGTGACGAGGAACTGGTGGCCGAGCTGGCCGACGCCGAGGTCTTCTTTGGCTACCACTCACCGGAAGTCTTTGCCGCTGCAAAGAATCTCAAGTGGATGCAGACCACCTCCGCGGGACTCGACATGATGCTGACCCCCGAGGTCCGCGCAATGGGCCTGCAGGTGACCAATGCCAGCGGGCTGCACGCCGCACCGGTGGTGGAAACCGCATGGGCCCTGACACTGGCCGTCTCGAGGTATCTCAAGCACTTTGGCGAGTGCCAGCAGAAACACGTCTGGGACCAGTTCACGCCCTACGATCTCAATGGCCGCACGGCCGGCGTGGTCGGGCTGGGCGGCATCGGTCGTCGTTACGCCAGGATCGCAGCAGCATTCGGCATGCGGGTGATCGCCGTGGACAAGCACGCGCCGGAAAAACCTGACGAGGTCGACGAGCTGTGGCCGCTGGATCGGCTCAACGACCTGTGCGGCGAGGCCGACGTGGTGATGATCGCCTGTCCGGCCACTTCCGAGACGCAGGGCCTGATCGGAGCCGAACAACTGGCACGGATGAAGCCGACCGGGATCATCGTCAACATCGCTCGCGGCGGGATCATCGATGAACCGGCGCTGATCGAGTGTCTCAACGAGGGCCGCATCGCCGGTGCGGGGCTGGACGTCACCAAGATCGAGCCACTGCCCGAGGATGACCCGCTGTGGGACACGCCGCGGCTGGTCATCACTCCGCACATCGCCGGCTGGTCGAACGACCGCTCACGGAGCGTCGTCCAGTTCTTCTGCGAGAACCTCCGGCGGTACAAGGCGGGTGAGCCACTGCAGAACCTGGTCGACCAGCAGCAGGGCTACCCGGTACCCGGCGCCTGAACCGGCTACGGTGCCGTCGGCGTCACGTCCCAGAGGTAGAAGTCGAATCGCCCTCGGCGTTCGGAAATCGTCAGCAGTCGGCGTCCGCCGGGATGCCAGACCGGAAAACTGTCCCGCTCGGGGTGCTCGGTCACCCTCCGCAGGTTGCTGCCGTCACGGTCGACGATGTAGACCTCCTGGTTTCCGTCCCGGGCGCTGGTGAAGGCGATCCGCCGACCGTCGGGTGACCAGGATGGGTAGATATCGCGGCGAGCCGATTGGATCAGCGGTCGCTGGTTGTCTCCGTCGGCATCCATCAGCCACAGGTCCAGCGCCCCGTTGCGGCTCGAGCTGAAGACGATCGTCTTGCCATCGGGCGAGATGTCCGGCCAGCCGTTGATGCCGTTGGAGGCGGTCAGATTGCGGACGTCCTTGCCCTTGAGGTTCAGCGAGACGATCTGCTGGCCGCCGGGGGCGTTCATCGTCATCACGATCCGTTTTCCGTCCGGCGTGAATCGCGGGGTGCGGACGGTACTGCGCTGGGCACCGGGCGGATCGAAGACGACGTCCTTGTTGGTCACCCGGTTGCGGATCACCAGTGACAGTTGCCGGGGCCCACCAGACCGGGCGAAACACTCGACCTTGCGATCACGCGAAAAGGCGATGTCGAACTGCGAGTCCGAACCGATCGGGTAATGGAGCGACTGCTTGCCGGTGGCCAGGTCGAGCTGGATGATCGAGACCCGCTTGGGCTGGTTGTGAGCCGAAAAGACCAGCTTGCGTCCACCGTCGATGAAGACGGGTGAGAATTTCAGCTGTCCGTCTCGGGTCACCCGCTGCGGCTTGGCCGCCCAGGTCGGCTGCGGCGCCAGGGCCAGCAGGCCGAGGCCGGTAACAATCAGTGCCGTGCGAAGAGAACCGAAATCGGTCATCGGTCACACCAGCCCGTCGATCACGTGGCCGCCGTCCTGCAGCACCTGCAGTTCGGCGCGGGTGGCGGAGGTGGCTCCGGCAAGTTCCAGGATCGTGGTGCCGACCATCGCCGGGGTGACCGGGTCGGTCGCCGGGTGCTCTCCGTTCGGGTCGCTTTCACCGATCACCCGTCCCGGCTGGATGCCGCCACCGGCCCAGACCGAGAAGTAGCAGTGGGGCCAGTGGTCGCGGGACCCGATGTTGTTGATCCGCGGCGTGCGGCCGAACTCGCCCATGCAGCAGACCAGTGTCGTTTCCAGCAGCCCTCGCTGGTCGAGGTCCTCGAGCAGGGCGCTGAGCGTGCGATCGAGCAGCGGGCCGTGCCAGTCGGCCATCAGGCCGAAGTTGTCCGAGTGGGTGTCCCAGCCGTAGTCCCTGTTGGGGAACAGGACTTCAACGAACTGGCTCCAGTTGACCTGGACGAACGGCACGCCCGCCTCAACCAGCCGTCGGCCCAGCAGGGCACTCTGTCCCAATGACGTGTGGCCGTAGGCGTCGCGGGTGGCGGGTTTTTCCTGCGAGAGATCGAACACCCGGTTGGCATCGATCGACGAGATCAGGTTGTAGGCCCGCTTGTAGACCGCGTTCCACTTGGCGAAGTCCCGCTGGTCGGCCCGGCGACGCAGCGCGTCCAGCTTGGCCAGCACGTCTCGTCGACTGGCCAGGCGGTTCTTGGTCAGGCCCTCGAGCAGGTTCAACTCGGGGATCGACACCTTGCCGTTCTCGGCACAGTTGAACATGAACGGGTCGTGGCCCTTGCCCCAGGTGCCGCCGCCGTAACCGAAGTTGGGACCGACCCCGTCGCCGATCGGACCGCGGGCCAGCGAGATGAAGCCGGGGAGGTCGATCGAATCGGCTTCGAGCCGGTGGCGGGCCCGGTGACGGGCCAGGATCGAGCCGAAGTGCGGCTGGTAGCCCGGGGGGCCTCCGCCTCCGCCCTCGCCGCCGTCGGTCGCCGAGTAACCGGTCATCCCGATCGACCCGGCCTCACGGTGGCCGCCGTTGTAGTTGATGTTGGTGCGGACGACCGAGAACTTGTTGCTGAGATTGGCCAGACGCGGCAGCAGTTCGGTGACTCGCAGGCCGGGCGTGCGGGTGTTGATGGCGGCGAAGGGGCCGCGGTACAGGTCCGGGGCCTTCGGCTTGGGGTCGAACAGGTCCAGGTGGCTGGGGCCTCCGATCAGCCAGACCAGCATCACCGACTTGGCCTTGGGGGCCTCGGCGGCCAGCACCTGCGGGTCGAGTCCCGCCAGGCCCGCGGCGAACGGCAACGCAGCCGAGGCCTTGAGAAACGAACGCCGGGTGAGGCCCTGGCAGTCGCGTGTCTTGAAGCTGCCGAAAGAAAGCATAACCGGCTCCGGTGAGATCGCCTCCAACACGAGGCTACCACACCCGGAGAAGCTGCGGCAAGTTGGCGTTGGCAGGGTCACGCAACCGGGTCGAATCTCGTTAGAATGAGCGGCCATCAACACCGACACACCCTGCCTGAGGATACGACCCATGACGCACCCGATCGATCGACGTGACTTTCTCGCCGGTTCCTCTCTGGCCGCCGCCACCCTGGCTGTCCCCGGCCTGTTGTCGGCAGCCGACAAGGAGAAAAAGAAGAAGCCGCTCTACAAGATCTCGCTCACCCAGTACTCGTTGCACCGCCTGATCGGTGGCGGCAAGCTCGACAACATGGACTTCACCTCCTTCACCAAGAAGGAGTTCGGCATCGCTGCCGTCGAGTACTGGAACCGGCCGTTCTTCGGCAAGGCCAAGGACAAGGCCTACATCGGCCAGATGCGCAAGCGGGCCGATGATGTCGGTGTCGGAGCAACGGTGATCCTGATCGACGGCGAAGGAAACCTGGGTGATCCCGATGCGGCCAAGCGGAAGAATTCTGTCGAGCGGCACAAGAAGTGGGTCGAGGCCGCCAGGAAACTGGGGTGCCACTCGATCCGCGTCAACGCCCGCTCCAAGGGCAGTTACCAGGAGCAGTTGAAACTGGCCGCCGACGGCCTGAGGATGCTCAGCGAGTTCGCCGCCACGATCAAGATGAACGTGATCGTCGAGAACCACGGCGGACTCTCCTCCAACGGCAAGTGGCTTTCGGCGGTCATGAAACGCGTCAAGCTGAAGAACTGCGGCACGCTGCCGGACTTCGGCAACTTCGGCAGCTACGATCGCTATCTCGGCGTTCGGGAACTGATGCCGTTTGCCAAGTCGGTCAGTGCCAAGTCGCACGACTTCGACAAGCAGGGCAACGAGACCCGGACCGATTTCGTGAAGATGATGAAGATCGTTGTCGCCGCCGGGTACAGCGACTACGTCGGCATCGAGTACGAGGGCGGGAAGCTCCCCGAGGTGGCCGGTGTGCATGCGACCAAGAAGCTGCTGCTGAAGGTCCGCGAGACGCTTTCGTAGCGCGTGGCGAGAAAGGTCGTTTCCATGACCCTGCAGCCCACCCTCGCCGCCGTCGTTGTCGCCTATGTCGTGATCACCGTATTCGTGATGATCGCCTTCAGCGTGGCCTACAAGTTGTGGCCACGTGGTGCGTTTCAGCCGGGCTGTTACGACGTCACGACGTCGTGGAACCTGCTCTCGCTGGTCCTGGGGTTCCTGGCCGCGGTGCTGGGGGGCTGGATCTGCGTGATGATCGATGATCAGCCGTGGGCGGCCAGGTCGCTGATGATCGTGGTCGCGGTTCTCGGCCTGGTCGACGTGGCCGCCACGGTGAAGAAATCCACGGCCGGGTCGCTCGCGCGGGGCGACGAGGTCGACAACCGTACGGCGATGCGGCACGCACGAAAACCCGTCTGGGTGGCGGTGACCAACATCCTGGTCGGTGTCGCCGGCGTGGCGGTTGCCGATCTTTGGCTGACATGACACCAACGACTCCGATCTTCCGACATCCAAGAAAGACAAGAAACATGACATTGCGAATTGCCCTGGTGTGGTTGATCGTGGCAGGCCTGTCGGCGGACTCCCTGGAAGCGGCCGGGTCGCGAGGCTACTTCCGTCATCCGTCGGTCCACGACCAGACGGTGGTCTTCACCGCCGAGGGCGACCTGTGGACCGTGTCACTGGCCGGTGGACGTGCCGCGCGATTGACCACGCACCTGGCCCAGGAGACCTACCCGCGGATCTCTTCCGATGGCAGGCTGGTCGCTTTTTCCGCTGCCTACGAGGGAGCCCGCGAGATCTACGTGATGCCGCTGGCCGGCGGCCGACCCCGACGATTGACCTTCGATGGCGAATCGTCACGGGTCGTCGGCTGGGCACCTGATGGGCGTGTCGCCTACGCCACCCGGCACTACTCGACGTTGCCCAATACCCAGATGGTGCTAGTTCATCCCGAAACCCTGGCCATCGAGCGAGTCCCGCTCGAACAGGCCAGCCAGGCGGCATGGGGGGCTGACGGCCGGACGCTGTTCTTCACCCGGCTCTCCAAGCAGGGCAGCAGCACCAAGCGATACAAGGGCGGCACGGCCGAGACGCTCTGGCGTTTCAGGCCGAAGACGTCAGAGGCGGTTCCCCTGACGTCCAATTACACCGGGACCAGCCGTGATCCGATGGCCTGGAATGGACGTCTGTACTTTGCTTCGGACCGCGACGGCACGATGAACCTGTGGGTGATGGATACCAACGGTGCGGCCAAGCCGCAGCAACTGACCCGACACCGCGGCTTCGACGTGCTTCGGCCGGCACTCTCGGAGGGCCGCATCGTCTACCAGTGGGGAGCCGATCTCAGGGTCTACGACATCGGCGAAGAGACCGACCGGAAAATCGGGATCACGCTGCCGTCGGACTTTGACCAGACGCGGGAAAAGTGGATCGAGAAACCCATCGAATACCTCACCGCCCTGGACCTCTCGCCCGATGGCGACCGGGTCGCGGTGACCACTCGCGGCAACGTCTTCATCCTGCCGACCAAGCCCGGTCGACGGATTCACCTGACCCGCAATCCCGGCACCCGGTACCGCGGTGCTCGCTTCTCGGCCGACGGCAAGTCGCTGGTGGCTCTCTCGGATGCGACCGGCGAATTCGAATTCTATCGCTTGCCGGCCAACGGGATCGATCCGGCGAAGAAACTCTCCGCCGATGGCAAGGTCTTCCGTTACTTCCCGGTTCCCAGTCCTGATGGCAAGTTCGTGGCCTACCGCGACAAGAACTACGAGTTGTGGCTGTTGGATGTGGCCGGGGGAAAGTCCCGGAGGATCGCCAGGTCCGAGAACTACAATTTCTCGTGGCTGTCCTGGTCGCCGGACAGCAGATGGTTGGCCTACGTCGTTGCTGCCGAGAACAGCAACGACCGTATCCATCTCCACGATGTCAAGAAGAAGGCCGGTACGCCGGTCACCTCGGATCGGTACGACAGTTACTCTCCCACCTGGAGTTCGGACGGACGCTTCCTGTATTTCCTCTCGGACCGGAACTTCGAGTCGCTGGTCACCAGCCCCTGGGGACCCCGGCAGCCCGAGCCGTTCTTTGATCGCACCACGCAGATCTTCGAACTTTCGCTCGTCAAGAAACAGCGGTCTCCGTTCCAGCCGAAAGAGGACCTGGGAGAGGATCGGCCGGCGACCGCCGACGGAGCCAAGAGCAAGACGCAGAAAACGGACAAGAAGCCGGTGCGGATTGATCTTGATGGCATCGCCGCCCGGATCTCCCTGGTCCCGGTCCCCGCCGGCAACTACACGACCCTGTCGGCCGCCGACAAGCAGTTGTACTTCGTTTCGAGATCCACGACGAAGAAACGCACGATGACCCTGAAGGCCATTCGTCGTGACGCGGAAGCCAAGCCGGTCACGGTGTTGTCCGACATCAAGTCGTTCCGCGTGTCAGGCAATCGCAAAAAGGTCCTGGTGCACAAGGACGACAACCTGCACGTTTTCGAGGCATCGGGATCCGCGCCGAAGTCACTGACCAAGTCACGCGTCAGTCTCTCGGGCTGGCGGCTGGCCGTCGATCCGACGACCGAGTGGCGGCAGATGTTCGTCGATGCGTGGCGGATGGAGCGAGATTACTTCTACGACCCCAACCTGCACGGCGTCGACTGGAAGGAAGTGCTCGAACGGCACTTGCCGCTGGTGGATCGGGTGACCGACCGTGCCGAGCTCAACGACCTGATCTCCCAGATGGTCGGAGAACTCGAAGCCCTGCACATCTATGTCCGCGGAGGCGATCACCGCGACGCCGATGACGGCGTATCGATTGGCCAACTGGGTGCGGTGCTCCGGCGGGATGCCGACCGGGGCGGCTACGTTGTCGAACACGTTTACCGGACCGATCCGGATCTTCCCGACCAGGTCTCGCCGTTGTCCAGGCCGGGTGTCGAGGTGGAGGCGGGGGCGGTGATCGAGTCGATCGACGGTGTTCCCACGCTTTCGGTGGATCACATCAACGTGCTGCTGAGGAACAAGTCGGGTCGAAAGGTGCTGTGTTCGATACGCGATCTGCGAGCCAAGGCCCCTCGCCGCGTCATCGTCGAACCGGTCTCCTCCAGCCGGGCCGCCGATCTCCGCTACGACCAATGGGAATACACCCGTCGACTGGCGGTCGAGAAATCGGGGAAGGGCAAGGTCGGTTACGTGCACCTGCGTGCGATGGGACGTACGAACATCGCCGAGTGGGCACGGCACTACTACCCGGTCTTCCAACGGCAGGGGCTGGTCATCGATGTCCGCCACAACCGTGGTGGCAACATCGACAGCTGGATTCTCGAAAAGCTGCTCCGCAAGGCGTGGTTCTACTGGAAGCCACGTGTCGGTAAGCCGTTCTGGAACATGCAGTACGCCTTCCGGGGGCACCTGGTCGTGTTGTGCAACGAGAAGACGGCTTCGGACGGCGAGGCGTTCACCGAGGGGTTCCGCAGGCTGGGGATGGGACGCGTGATCGGCACGCGGACCTGGGGCGGAGAGATCTGGTTGAGCATCAACAACCGGCTGGTCGATCGTGGTTACGCCTCGGCAGCCCAGACGGGTGTCTACGGCCCCGAAAGAGAGTGGTTGATCGAGGGGCACGGCGTGGATCCGGACGTGGTTGTCGACAACCTGCCCCACGCGACGTTTCGTGGTGGTGACGCCCAGTTGGATGCCGCCGTCAAGCATCTGCTGGAGAAGATCAAGAAGGATCCGCGCCCGGTGCCCAGGCCACCCCAATACCGCAAGCGGTGAGGCTGGGAATCTCGACCCCGCTCGTGCTACGTTGACCGACTCCAGATCGACTCCTCCTGAAAATCATCCCGATGGACACGCTCGAACAGGGTTCCGGCAAGCTCTTCACCGATCCGTCGTCGATCGCCGCCCGGGCCGACTTTCGTCAGAAGTCCCGCGCGATGACCGAGAAGGTGACGACGGTCTCAGATGCGGTCGACCGACTGCTCGGTGACGGGGATTACCTGGCCATCGGGGGTTTCGGCGGAGATCGAATTCCGACCGCGGTGGTCCACGAGGTCATCCGGCAGAACAAGCAGGACCTCGGCTTTGCCGGGCACACCTCGACGCACGACTTCCAGGTCATGTGCGCCGGCAACCTGATGGGACGCGGCCAGGTGCTGGCCCGGGTCGACAACGCCTACGTGGTGGGACTGGAGGCCCGCGGATTGTCTCGGCAGGCCCGCCGGGTGATGGAATCGGGCGAGGTCGAATTCACCGAGTGGAGCAACTACACGCTGGCCTTGCGGTTCCGGGCCGCCGCGATGGGTGTGCCCTTTCTGCCGGCTCACTCG
Organism: Planctomycetaceae bacterium; assembly: GCA_003445035.1. Classification (GTDB taxonomy): domain Bacteria; phylum Planctomycetota; class Planctomycetia; order Planctomycetales; family Planctomycetaceae; genus UBA8437. The sequence goes on from DLVV01000321.1 coordinate 8,803, forward strand.
GTGCTTGGCACCGACACGATGAAACACAGCGCTGCGAGGAAGATTGTCTGCCCGTTCACCGAAGAACCGATGGTCGCCGTGCCGGCACTCTATCCCGACCTCGCCGTGATCCATGTCCACGAATCCGACCCGTTCGGCAATTGCCGGATCGAGGGGATCAGCGTGGCCGACCTCGACGTGGCCCGATCGGCCAAGCGATTGATCATCACCTGCGAGAGAGTGATCAGCAACGACGAGATTCGCTCCAACCCGACTCGAACAGCCATTCCTTATTACTGTGTCGATGCCGTCTGCGAGGTGCCGCTGGGAAGCTATCCCGGCAACATGCCCTACGAGTACTACTCGGATGAGGAACACATCGGGCAGTGGCTGGCAGTCGAAGAGGACCTGGACGAGTACCGCCGGTTCCTGGATTACCACATCTTCGAGGTCTCCGATCACCAGGAATACGTCCGCCGGGCCGGTGGCCTTGATCGGCTCGAGGAACTCCGTCGACTCGAGTTCATGGAAACATCCTAGTTCTCCCAATCCACGATCCCCGTACGCCATGTCCGACTCGCCAACCGACTACAACGCGATGGAGCTGATGGTGACCTGCGCGTCGCGGTTGCTCGAGAATGGCCGCACGGTGGCCGTGGGGACGGGAGTGCCCTGCTCGGCGGCGATGCTGGCCCAGCGACTGCACGCCCCGGACCTGACGGTGTTCTTCGAGGCCGGTGGGGTGGCGCCGCAGTTGCCCGCGATGCCGATCAGCGTTGGAGACTCGCGGACGTTCTACCGCGGGCTGATGGCGACCAGCATGTGCGAGGTGATGGAGACCTGCCAGCGGGGGTTGATGGACTACACGTTTTTGGGCGGGGCCCAGATTGATCCCTACGGGAATCTCAACTCGACGATGATCGGTGACGACTACGCCAACCCGCGGGTGCGGTTTCCCGGCAGTGGTGGGGCCAACGACCTGGCGAGCCTGTGCTGGCGGACCCTGGTGGTGACCAACCACGATCCCCGTCGGTTCGTCGAACAGCTCGATTTCATGACCACTCCCGGTTACCTCGACGGGCCGGGAGCTCGCGAGGCGGCCGGATTGATGCCGGGAACCGGTCCGTATCGTGTGATCACCGACCTGGCGATCCTGGGCTACCATGATCAGACACGCCGGATGGAAGTGCTCAGCCTGCATCCGGGCGTGACGCTTGATGAGGTCCAGCAGCAGACCGGCTTCGAAATCGGAGCGGCGTCCGAATTGATCGGGACCGAGCCGCCCAGTGAACAGGAATTGCGTGTCCTCCGCGACGAGGTGGATCCGCACGGATATGTCATCGGGCGATGACCGACGAAGCGCAACGGGAGAAACCGAACATGCACCGACGTACGTTTACCGGATCGGCCCTGGGGATCATGGGGACATTGGCCGTGGGTTCGGTGCCGCCGGCCGAGGCGGCACCGTCGAAGGGAAAGCCGCTGACCGCCGCCGGGATGGCTCGCGACAAGAAGAACGCGGTTCCCTATGCCAAGCCCAAGGGACTGAGGAACGGGTTCGACAGTGTCGACATGAACGAGGTGATGGTCGTACAGCAGCAACCGGCCGTCCGTGTGAAACTCGAGATGGCCGGCAAGCCCCAGGCCGCTCAGCTCGACGACGGGACGGTCATCGTCGCCGGTTTCATCGAGCCGCCGGTGCACAAGCAGTCCCGCTGCACATTGCAGTACTCCCGGGACAACGGCCGGACATTCGGCAAACCTGTTGTGCTCGAGATGCCGGGTCGCACCGGCGGATTCCGTTGCCTGAAGGACGGCACGCTGATCCTGGGACACCCCGGAGGAATCAGTCGGTCGACCGATGCCGGCAAGACCTGGTCGACGTGGGCGTTCCCCAAGAACATCGTTCCCGGCACCGGTCGCCTGGGCCTGGGCGAATGTCACGGCCCTGTCGAACTCGACGACGGCACCCTGGCCATGCACCTCTATCGTGTCGTCGGAGGCTACAAGTGGAATGCGTACCTGATCCGGTCGACCAATCGAGGCAGGACCTGGGGCGACCCGACACAGGTTCCGACCCGGACCGATTCGGATGAGATCAGCTACGAGTACCTGCCCGAGCAGAAGCGGATCTACGGCGTGACCCGTTCGAGTGCTGCCCAGATCCGACGGGTGAAGTCGTTTGCCGACCAGGTGCCGGGTGGCAAGAACGCCCCGCTGGGTTCGGAGGCCGGTGACGCGGCCTTCCAGTTCCATTCCGACGACGCGGGACGGACCTGGACCGATCCGGTTCCCACCGGCCTGGGAGTGCTGCAGGCGGCCGGGGCCTACCCGATGAAGCTGGCCGACGGACGGATGATCCTGCTGTATGGCAACCGGCAGTTCCCCTACGGCACCCAGGCCGTCGGCAGCCATGACAACGGCAAGACCTGGGCCCTGGATCAGCCGATCATTCTCTCGTGGCACAGCTGGTCGGGTTACTGCGGCCATCCCCGCAGCGTGCAACTGCATGACGGCACGATGGTCACCGGTTACTACACGCACCGGATCGACAATCCCGGTGACGGGCCGGTCGATCCCGGCCGCGGTGCTCCGCCGCCCAACCACAACCGGCAGGACACCGGCGAGATCGTTCGCTGGCGCGTGCCGGACGCCTGGCCGGCGAAGTCCTGATCGTCACATCGCCTCGATCACGATTGGCTCGCTGCCGTCCAGTTCAGACAATTCCGAGCAGTCCTCGTTGATGTGACCGATCGGGTTGACCGGACTGGCCGCCCGGGGTTCGTTGCCGAAGGAGGCCGGGGTCGGTCCGAAGAAGATGCAGAACGCCGTGCCGGGTGGCCAGTAGGCCAGTTCTCCGACGGCCATTTCGGATCGGGCGTCATCGGCTTCGGTCTGTTGCACGTCGATCCGGAAGTAGTACTCCTCGCCCCACCGGTTTCCCAGGCCCTCGATGGGCAACGCGTCGTAGATGGCCTGGGCGGTCTCGGATTCGTTCAACTGGGCCTCGAACTCGAGGTCGCCGACTCGCAGGCGGATCAGGTGCGACATGGTGGACAGTCCCGGGGTGGAGCGAGTTGGAATCAGGATGCGAGGTCGATAAACAACATTCAAGTGACCCGGCCGTTGGGTGGTCTCGCATTGATGTCCTTCCCACCGGTCAGGAGAATTGATTGGACAGCCGAGAGAATCTCTCGGGACCGTGCGGAGAGAGGCCGGAAATGACAAGGCAGAGCAGCATGTTGGGACGACGCAAGATGATGACCGTCGCGTTGGCGATCGGTGTTGTCGGTGGTTCGATCGTCTCGGCTGCTGAACCGGTGACGTTCGAGAAGCACGTCCGCCCCATCCTCAAGACTCACTGCTTTCTCTGCCACGGCGAGTCCAGCGTGGCCAAGGGGAAGCTCGATCTCCGGCTGCGACGATGGCTCGTTCGCGGTGGAGAATCCGGTGCGGCGATTGTCGCGGGACAGCCCGACGAGTCGTACCTGTTGGATCGGATTTCCCTGGGCGAGATGCCACCGGGCGAGAAGCGTCTGACGTCCGAGGAGATCGAAGTGATCCGGAAGTGGATTGCCGCCGGGGCCGTCACGGCTCGGCCCGAACCGGAGACGATCGAGGGAGGCAATTACCTCTCTGAGGAGGACAGGAGCTTCTGGTCGTTCCAGCCCGTGCGACGTCCTGCGGTCCCTGTGGTCGGCAATTCTCACCAGCTACGCACGCCGATAGACGCGTTTCTGCTGAAACGGCTCGAGGAACGGGGATTGGCGATGTCCGATCCGGCCACCCGGGCCGTACTGGTCCGACGGGTGACGTTCGACCTGGTCGGCCTGCCGCCGACGCCCGAACAGGTGCGACGGTTTGTCGAGGACCAGGAACCGGGGGCGTGGCAGCGGCTGGTGCAGCGGCTGATGGCGTCGCCACGGTATGGCGAGCGCTGGGGCCGCCACTGGCTTGATGCGGCCGGCTATGCCGATTCGGAAGGCTACAGCGACGATGATCGCATTCGCCCGTCGGCGTTTCGCTTTCGGGATTTCGTGATTCGCTCGTTCAACGAAGATCAGCCGTTCGATAAGTTCGTCGTGCAGCAATTGGCCGGCGACGAACTGGTGCCGCCGCCGGGTCAAACGTTGAGTCCCGAGCAGATCGAGGCGTTGGCAGCGACCGGTTTCCTGAGAATGGCTCCTGATGGCACCGGGTCCGGCGGGGTCGTTGCCGTGGTGGCCCGCAACGAGGTCGTCGCCGACACGATCCGCATTGTCTCCACGTCACTGCTGGGTCTGACGGTCGGTTGTGCCCGGTGTCACGACCACCGCTACGATCCGATCAGCCAGGCGGATTATTACCGCATCCGGGCGATCTTTGAACCGGCTCTTGATCCGAAGAGCTGGCGGACACCCGACGGCCGCAAGTT
>DLVV01000321.1:13540-16714 GCA_003445035.1 Planctomycetaceae bacterium
TCCGACAGGGCGGAGAAGAAGCGGATCGAGGCTGAGGCGGTCAAAGTCGACCAGGAGAAGAAGAAGAAAACCGAGTTCTATATCACCAGGACCCTCGAGGAAGAGCTGTTGCTGGTTCCCGAGGGGGTCCGCAAGCCGCTGCAGACGGCCTACAGGTTGGCGTCGGGCAAGCGCAGCGACGAGCAGAAGACGCTGCTGAAAAAGTATCCCAGCGTGGCCAACATCAGTGCCGGGTCGTTGTACCTCTATGACCGCCGTCGCGACGTACGGGCCGGAAAGCTGGACGCCGAGCGGAAGCAGAAGGAAAAGAGGTTCCTGGCAGAAACCCGGAAGGCGAATCCCGGTGTGAAGGTCACGGCAGCCAGCCTGGCGAAACTGAATCCCAAGGCCGCCGCTGAACTCGAGGCCGACCGCAAGACCGCCATCCGGTTACGATCCGAAAAGGCCGCCGCCGACCTGAAGACGTTCGCGGCCCGGGCGGAGGAGATCCGGGCCCGGATTCCGAACGAGGGTTTCCTGAGGGCATTGACCGAGGTGCCCGGCAAGGTGCCGGCGACGTTTGTCTTTTATCGAGGTGACCACCAGCAGCCCCAGCAGAAGGTCGAGCCGGGTGAACTGTCGGTCGTGAACCTGCACGTACCGGTGAAGTTGCCGGTCAACGACAAGGCGGTGCCGACGACAGGGCGGCGACTGGCCTACGCTCGTCACCTTGTCAGCGGACGTCATCCGCTGGTGGCACGCGTGATCGTCAATCGGATCTGGATGCACCATTTCGGCCGCGGGCTGGTTTCCTCCCCCGGCGATTTCGGCGTGCTGGGCGAACGGCCCACTCACCCCGGATTGCTCGACTGGCTGGCCGACGAATTCGTTCGCAGCGGATGGCAGATCAAGCGGTTGCACCGGCTGATCCTCGACTCGTGGGCCTTTCGCCAGTCGTCGAGCCGAACGCTCGAGCTGGATCGTATCGACCCGGACAACCTGCTGGTGGGCCGCATGTCGATTCGCCGGCTGGAATCCGAAGCCCTCCGTGATGCGATCCTGGCCATCTCGGGGTCGATGAACTCGGGGATGTTCGGCCAGCCGGTCTCGGTGATGGAAGACGCCGTCGGGCAGATCGTGCTGGGCAAGGAGAACCTGGATGGCGAACGGAAGCCGACCAAGACGATTGACCTGGAAGGCGAGCAGTTTCGTCGGAGCCTGTACGTGCAGGTTCGCCGCACACGGCCCCTGGGTGTGCTGGAGACATTCGACGTCCCGGTGATGACGCCCAACTGTTCCAAGAGACCCTCGTCCAATGTGGCCCCGCAGTCGCTGATGCTGATGAACAGTGATTTCGTGATCGAGTATTCCGAACGACTGGCCAGTCGGGTCGTGACCGAGGCGGGACCGGATCGACGGTCGCAGGTGCTGCGGGCGTGGCGGTTGGCTTACGGTGTCGATCCCGACCCCGAAGTGATCGGCGATCTGCTGTCGTTTGTCGAACGGCAGTCCGAGGCCTTTGGCAAGGTGGCCACGAAGAACGATAAGGCAACGCCCCCGCAACGTGCCTTGGCAAGCCTCTGCCAGGCATTGCTCAGCGCCAACCGCTTCCTGTACGTGGATTGAACGACCTGGCGGTCGCCGGTGCGGCCGCAACAACGCGAGGACACCCGGAATGAAAACCGACACGGATGCCATACGATCCGCACGCCGTCATTTCCTGGCCCAGGGAGCGATGAGCCTGGCGCCGCTGGCGATGTCGTGGGCCATGCAGCGAGACGGTCTGCAGGCGGCTCCGGTGAAACCCGAGCTGGCACGGCAGTCGTTCGACCTGTTGCCCAAGCATCCTCGCAAGACTCCCCAGGCGACGGCGATGATCTCGATGTTCATGCAGGGCGGCCCCAGCCAGGTCGACCTGATGGACCCCAAGCCCGAACTGAACCGTCTCGACGGAAAGCAGTTTCCCGGCACGATCAAGTACGACAACGCGGCCCAGGCGAGTTCCCGCGTGCTGGGCAGCCCGTGGAAGTTCCGCCGGTACGGAGAATGCGGCACACCGCTCTCGGAACTGCTGCCGGGCCTGTCGGATGTCGTCGACGACATCCTGGTCATCCGCTCGATGCACACCGGGGTGAACAACCACGGCCAGTCGATCCATGCGATGAACACCGGTCGGACCCAGCGGGGCCGGCCGGCACTGGGCAGTTGGCTGACTTTCGGACTGGGTGCCGACACCGACGAGTTGCCCGCCTATGTCGCGATGACCGACCCCCGCGGCCTGCCGGTCGAGGGTGTGCTCAACTGGTCAAACGGCTGGCTGCCGTCCCTGTTCCAGGGAACGGTGGTGCGACCGCGCGAACCGAGGATCCTGAACCTGGAACCGCCGGAAAGTTTTCGCGGAAAGGTGCAGTTGAATTATCTCGACCTGTTGACCCGGCTGAACCAGCGTCACATCGCAAGCCGAAAGGGGGAACTGGAACTCGAGGCGAGGATCGCCAATTTCCGGCTGGCGGCTCGCATGCAGACCGCTGCCCGCGAGGCACTGGACATCAGCCGCGAGTCGAAGACGACGCACGCAATGTACGGGCTGGACGACAAGGCGACCGTCGAATTCGGTACGCGTTGCCTGATCGCCCGACGACTGGTCGAACGGGGCGTGCGGTTCGTACAGCTATTCACCAAGAACCAGTACTGGGATCACCACGGCTCGATTCGTCAGAGCCTGCCCGCCTCGTGCCTGAAGGTTGACCGTCCGGCGGCCGCGCTGGTCGCTGACCTGAAACAGAGGGGATTGCTCGATTCCACGGTCGTGCACTGGGGTGGCGAGATGGGCCGTCTGCCCGTGATCCAGAACGACGCCGGGCCGAGGCAGGTGGGACGCGATCACAACACCTACGGCTTCAGCATGTGGGTGGCCGGTGGGGGTTTCCGCGCGGGTGGGACGTACGGTGAAACCGACGAATTCGGTCACCACGCGGTCGAAAAGGTGGTCAACCACTTCGACTACCACGCCACGCTGCTGCACCTCTTCGGCATCCATCCCGACGACCTGGTCTATCTCAGGAACGGCCGCGATCAGTCACTGCTCGATGGACAGCCGGGCAAGATCGTCAAGGGATTGCTGGCCGGTTGATGTCGCAAACTGACGCCTACGTCTGCTCGATCCAGTCAAAGATCAGCTCGAAGGTTTGATCC
>DLVV01000374.1:0-13521 GCA_003445035.1 Planctomycetaceae bacterium
GCGCGGCGTGCATTGGTGTTCGCTCCGATGGATGCGAGCAACGCAGTAATCGTCGTGCCAATGTTCTCACCCAGAACCAGTGCGGCGGCAGTTGGATAATTAATGACGCCGGTGAGCGCCAGCGCGATCGTGATTCCCAGCGTGGCAGAGGAAGACTGGACCATGACGGTCAGGACGCATCCGGCCAGCATGCACTGAATCATGCCGAAAACCGTGTCGGCGCTAAAGCGACCAAACCAGTTTTCAAAAGCGGGCAAATCCTTGATGTACGCACAGGCATCCTTCATCAACTCCAGCCCGAAGAACACCATCCCAATGCCCATGATGGCCATTGAGATATAACGCACACGATCGCCCCTGGAGAACAAGTAAGCAAATGCTGCCAGGCCAAGGATCGGCAGTCCGTATTTGCCAATCTTGAGTACGAGAATCCAGCCGGTGATCGTCGTCCCGATATTGGAACCCATGATCACACCGATCGCCTGCATCAACGTCATCAACCCACTGTTTACGAACCCAACCACCATGACCGTGGTGATCGAGCTGGACTGGACCAGGCAGGTTACAGCCAGGCCCACAATGGCAGCCAGGACGCGGTTGTTGGTGGCCATGCTAATCATGCGTCGCAAGCCAGCACCGGCCACGGCCTGCATCCCATCGGACATGTATTTCATGCCGAGCAGGAAAATGCCCAGGCCGCCAATCAGGCCGAAGATCATGTTCCACAGAAGTTCTTGGCTCACACCCACTCCTCTTGGTTAACTTCCCGGAGTCAAACCAGTCGTCAGTTCAGACATCTGCCGCAGTCTACCAATTGAAGGTCAGAGTCTAGCCATGGGCGGTGACCATCGCCTCGGCCAGCAGAGGAAGCAACTCGACGCACTCCTGGACCTTGCCAGCGTGCTCGACGAGTGGTTGAAAAGGAGAGCTGCCAAAAACCTGCCGAGATTAGAGTCATTCCAGTTCTTCAATTCCATTCGGTTCTGGCCGGTGGCAGCAGCCATCGGCCGAGCAGCCTGCCGTTTAAGCGAAGAGTATCGTTCCGGGAGATTGCTTCAAGAGATCACACCCGTCCATTTTATTTTTTTTGATTTGTTCCATGGGCCGGCGTGGTGGCGCCGAACCGGCGGGGCGCGCACCGGCAGATCGGGTTTCCCAGGAAGTCATCGTCACGACGACAAAGCAGCCGGCTAGTCGGCCGTGGTCTCGTCGGTCGAGCGGCTGGTGGCTCGACGCAGACGGGAGAAGAGCCCCATGTGAGGCCGAGGCTGGTCGTGTTCGCCGTGGGGCGAGTTGGCCTCTGGAAGCACGACGTCGAACGCCGTGACGTCGACGGATTTGTCATCCGTTGGTTTGTGATGTCCGTCGTCGCTCTCGTCCATCGAGTTGGCAGCTGGATCGCCGATGGCACCATCGGTTGCCGGGACCGCGTCGTCACCGGCGCCGACCTCGACGGAACAGAATCCATCGTCGGTCTGGATCATTTCGATGGGGCCGGTGACGATTGGAGCCGGGGTGCTGTCGACGCCGGATCGGGCCGGTTCAATAAACCGCAAAGGCAGTTGGCGAGATTCGGTGAGGGCATCAAGCACCTCGGCTCGGGTGATCGGGCGAGTGGCCGACCAGGCTCCGCGTTGCAGACTGGCGTCGGCCAGGTGGTTGAGGCAACGGGGTGACCCGTCGCACACGATCGCCAACAATTCGACCGCTTCGTCAGTGATCACCGATCCGGGGTTTCCCCCGGCAAAACGGATCCGTGATTTCAGGTAGTCCTGGGACTCCCCACGCGTCAACGGCTGCAATCTGGCCTGCCCGCGGACCCGCTGATAAAGTCCGTCCAGCTGAGGGTCGGCGAGTTTTTCTTCGAGTTCGCACTGCCCGGACAACAGCAGGCGGACCAGGGGCTGGCCATTCGCGTCGAGGTTGGTCAGTCCGCGGAGTTCTTCGAGCACCGGCATCCCCAGGCGGTGGGCTTCGTCGACGGCCAGCAGCACACCGGTTTTGGTTGACGGCAGTCCCTGAATCGCATCTGCGACGGCTAGTCGGAGGTCCTGATCATCTTGTTGGCGAAAGGGGTGTCCGAGTCCGTGGAGGATGGCCTTGAGCAGTTCTCGAGGCTGGTTGAACTGTCCGGTCCTCAGACAGATTCCCACCAGTGAACTGGTCAGATCACGCGTCATCGCCAGGGTGCAGAGGGTTTTGCCCGACCCCGGGGGGCCGGTGAGCACGGCGATGCCCTGTCCGGAAGTGAGGCAACCGGCCAGTTCGCCCAACTGTCCGCCCAGTTCGCCGTAAATGACCAGGGATGCGGGATCGGGGGATGCGGGAAATGGGGCGCGAGCCAGGTCGAAGAATGTCTGGTACATGGCGGGACCGGGGTTTTGTGCAGGAAAGGCGGGAGACAGCGGGTGAATTGTCTCCTGGTGCGGGAACCGTGCCAGCCGTTTCAGCCGGAACACCCAGTTCGTCTCTTCGACTCCCTAGAGGTCCTCTCTTGAGAAAGTCCCTCAGATTCGGCAAATGCGGAACGTCATGGATGGGGCGTGGTCGGAGATGGGGTCAACAGTTCTTAGCAGGGGTTTCCTCCGGGGTTGTGCCCGGGTTAGAATTCAGGCGTGTCGGGGCCCGTGGCCCCGGCCTGACCATCCCGCACCGGATTACGGCCCTGCTTGACGGGCCGTTGGCATGTCCGAAGCGTCCATTCCGTTCGATGATCCCGAGGAGATAAGAACGCTCCTGGGGGCCCGAGACGAGCACCTGCGCCGCGTGCGGGATTCGGTCGGGGTCGATGTTGTCATTCGCGACGACGCGCTGAAAATCCAGGGTGACCGCGAGTCGGTCGACCAGGGTGTCGCGGTGATTCGTCGGCTGCGGGAGGTGATCGGCGAATCCGGGGAGTTACGAGCCGACGACGTGCTGAGAGCACTCGGTCAGGTGGATCGGCCGGTTTCGTTGCCCGACTTTTCGGCGAGCGAGCGGGATGGGGACAGCGACCGGAGGTCTCGGATCGAACTGTTCGAATCGGCCAAGGATGTCCGCCCCAAGACACCCGGACAGGAGGCCTATGTCGACGCGATCCGTCGCAACGACCTGGTCTTTTGCACCGGGCCGGCCGGCAGTGGCAAGACCTACCTGGCCGTGGCCATGGCGTTGTCGGCGTTGAGATCTGAACTGGTCCGAAAGATCGTGCTGGTTCGTCCGGCGGTCGAGGCGGGCGAGAAGCTGGGTTTCCTGCCCGGTGACGTGACCGCCAAGGTCAACCCGTATCTCCGGCCTCTGCTGGACGCGCTGGCCGACATTCTCAGTTACGACCAGGTCAAGCGGTACATCGAACACGACGTGGTCGAGATCGTGCCGCTGGCGTTCATGCGAGGCCGCACTCTCAACGAGACCTTCATCATTCTCGACGAGGCTCAGAACGCGACGCGGACCCAGATGCAGATGTTTTTGACGAGGATGGGACAGGGGTCGAAGATCGTCGTGACCGGTGACATCACCCAGGTCGATCTTCCCGACCACCTTGCCGGTGGCTTGCCGGATGCGATCAAACGACTGACGTCGATCGATGGGGTTGACGTGGTCCGACTGCGGGGGCGCGACATCGTGAGACATCGGCTGGTCAGCGAAATCGTCAAGGCCTACACAAAGACACCATCGAACGGACGTTGATCTGAACAGGATCAGCTAAGGGCTTGAGGATGTCGTGGTTTGGGCAAAAATCGTCGCGGGCAACCCGCACTCCACGTGCCGCCGAGATCGGTGACACGACGTCGCTGGGCGGCTGGATGCGGAGGACCCTGGGCAACCGGAATGTTCAGCTGCGGTTGCTGATGTGCCTGGTGGCCGTCGTGGCGATGCTGATCGTCGTCGAGGGGTGGAAGCCGCCTCAGACCTGGAGGATCGGCGACCGACCGGCGGAAGGGCTTGGTGATCCGGCGGCTGCCGCGACCGGCAGGCTGGTCGAACCGGGTGAGACGATCGATGCGGGAACGCTGGTGCGGATTGAGCAGATCCATGCCGATCGACAATTCTCGGCCACCGATCTCCTGGTTCGAGGTGTCACGGTGGTCGTGTTGCTGGTCGTGCTGCTGACACTCAACGGCATCTGGCTGGTCCGGTCCCGGCCCGCGCTGGTGGGCCATGCCGGACGTCTGGGTGTCTATCTGGTGGCCGTGGTCCTGACCGTCGCTGTCGGTCGGTTACTCTCGGCTGATCCCTGGCGTGCCGAGATCATTCCCCTGCTCGTGACAGTGGTGATTTTCGCCATCGCCTGGGACCAGGTTGTGGCCATCCTGACCGCGCTGACACTCTCCTTGTTGCTGACGATCTCGACCGTCGTCGAGATCGGGCACTTCGTCGTCCTGCTGTCGGTTTCGGTCAGTGCCATCCTGCCGCTCACACGTGTCTCCTCGCGATCAACATTGATCACGGTGGGATTCTGGTCGGGAGTCGTCTTCATACTGGTTGACTGGGGGACCCTGGCGATCACGTCATCGGAACCGGCCGGGGTGTTGTTCGACACCGCCGGGCTGTGGCCTTTGCTGAGAGGGTTCTTGTGGTGCCTGGTGGCCGGGTACCTGGTCGCCGGCAGCCTGCCGTTCATCGAGTCGTTGTTCGGAGTGGTCACCGACATCAGCCTTCTGGAAATGGGTGACGCCTCCCACCCGTTGCTGCAGGAACTCGTCCAACGGGCCCCGGGAACGTACAACCACTCGATTGTTGTCGGGACGATCGGCGAGGCGGCTGCCGATCGAATTGGTGCCAACGGGTTGCTGGTGCGGGTGGCCGCCTATTTCCACGACATTGGCAAGATGCTCAAGCCCGAATATTTCATTGAGAACACCACTGCCGAGACTTCGGGGCGACACGAGCAGTTGGCTCCGGCGATGAGCACGCTGATCATCATTGGGCACGTTAAGGACGGTGTCGAACTGGCCCGCCAGCACAATCTGCCGCAGGCGTTGATCGACTTCATCGAGCAGCACCACGGGACGACACTGGTCGAGTATTTCTACGAGGAGGCACGGCGGCAGGCGGGGGACGAACCGGACTATCCCACCGATCCGGTCGAGTCGTCCTTTCGGTACCCCGGGCCTCGCCCCAGGACCCGGGAGAGTGGAGTGATGATGTTGGCCGATGCGGTCGAGAGCGCCAGTCGGACGTTGGCCGAGCCGACCCCGAGAAGTCTCGAAGGTCTCGTGCATCGCGTAACGCTCCGCCGACTGCTTGACGGTCAGTTCGAGGAGAGTGGCCTGACACTCAGTGATCTCCGCGTGATCGAAGAGTCCCTGACAAAATCGATGATCGGAATTTTCCACGGCCGAGTGACATACCCCGAGCAGCGGACGGTTTCAGCGTGAACGATGGACTCGAACCCAGTGATGGCATCCCGGCTGAAGCCGGATGGAAGATCGACGTGGTCGATCGCACCGAGGACTCAGCCGCCGGTACCCAGCGACTGGCGGAGGTTTCCGGGTGTGTGCTGCGGGACGAGGGGGTCGCACACGCCGAGATCAGCGTGGCGGTTGTCGACGATGCCGAGATGTCGAGACTGCATGCGGATTTCCTGCAGATCGAAGGGCCGACCGACGTGCTCACCTTTCCGCTGGAAGGGGACAGCCTCGAGGCCTGGGCGGGACCGATCGATGCGCGTCGAGGGTCAGGACGAAGGATCTGTGGCGAGGTGGTTATCGGAGGAGACATGGCGGTGCGGGTGGCCGGTGAGCTGGGGAGTCCGCCGTCCGAGGAGGTGATCCTGTACCTGGTCCATGGACTCTTGCACCTGTGTGGTTATGACGATCTCGACGATCTTCAGAGGGGCCAGATGCGTCGCCGTGAGGCCGAGTTGCTGGAGTTGCTAGAGGTGACGGCGAGGGTCGACGCGTGAACGAACAACTCACTTTGCTACTGACGGGGTGTGGCCTGCTGGCCCTGGTGACGCTGGTGTCCCTGGCCGCCAGCAGCTTGCGGGCGTTTTCTCGCAGTCGCCTGGAAGCGATCTGCCGTGAACGGGGTCGGCCCGAGTTATTCGGGGTCATTCTGGCCCGAAGGGAACGGGTGCAACTGGCGGTCAACTGCCTGTACGCGTTGAGCCTGGTTGTGGCTGGCGAAGTGTGCGTCTTCTGGTGGTGGCGGGTAGCTGCCGTGGGGGGAGGCTGGTCGCGGGTGGGAGTGGTCGTCGCGTCGGTGTCGGCCCTGTTGATGGCTTCGGTGGTTCTGCCGTGGGCTGTCGGGCGGGTGTGGGGGGAGCAGTTCCTGGTCCGTAGCTGGCGTGCCCTCTGCCTGGTGACACTGGTCCTGGCGCCGGTGTCGACGATCGTCGAACAGCTGGATCGCCTCTGTCACCGGATCGCCGGCCGACCCGAACCGGTCTCCGGTGACCTCGCCGACCTGAGCGACGAGATTCGCAGCGTGGTCGATGAGGGGCAGCGAGGAGGTTACATCGAGACATCCGCCCGCGCGATGATCCATCGCGTGATGGAACTGCGAGACGAGGACGTGGCCGAAGTGATGACACCTCGGACGGACATGATCTGCCTGAGGGCGGACGCGTCGTTGGAGGACGCGCGTCGACAGTTGCTCGAAGCCGGCCACACCCGCGTGCCGGTGGTTGGAGAAACCACCGACGACATCGTTGGCATCCTCTACGCGAAGGATCTGCTCGGCCACCTGAAGGTTGACACCGCATCGGCTCCGGGAGGACTTCGCGAGATCGTCCGCGAACCGTTCTACGTGCCCGAGACGACCGGCATCGACACGTTGCTGGAAACGCTCAAACGCGAACAGGTCCACCTGGCCGTCGTGCTCGACGAATACGGCGGAGTCGCCGGGCTGGTCACTCTGGAGGACATCCTCGAGGAAATCGTCGGGGAGATCGAGGACGAGTACGACGTGGGAGGTGGTGACCTGGTAAAGACGATCGGGCCGACCATGATCGAGGTCGATGCCAGGGCTCACATCGACGACCTCAACGAACGCTTCGGTTACGGACTGCCCGAGGACGAGGACTACGACACGCTGGGCGGATTCGTGATCACTCGCCTGGGGAGGATTCCCGTTTCGGGTGAGACACTGGAATGGGGCCGATGGCGATTCAGCATCGAATCGGCTGACAAGCGACGTGTCCGGCGACTGCGGGTCGAGCCGGGGCAAGCCGAGTCGGAGTCGGAGTCGACGGCCTGACGAGCCAATCGGTTACCAGTGGGCGTTGGGTCCGGACGGGACCGGCACCCGGATGTCCCCGGTGTCGTGTCTCCGGTGATTCTCGGCCCGCACCCTTTCGATGGCCTCGTCAAAGCCCTTGCGGGTTTTTACCTGCTGAAAGGTGTGCCGCAGGGCAGGACGCACCCGCATGGATTTCAGGTACCAGTGGATCATCTTGCGGAAGCTCACGATGGCCTTCGGTTCGCCCTTTTGTTCGACCAGGTACTCGAATTGCTCCAGCAGCAGAGCCATCCGGTCATCAAAGCTGCCGGGTGGATCCCAGTGCCCGGTTTGTTCCCATTGAACCAGTTGGCGGAAGATCCACGGGTTGGCCAACGCGCCGCGGCCGATCGAGACACCGTCGCAACCGGTGGTCTGGAACATCGTCACCGCGTCCTTGACGGCCAGGATGTCGCCGTTGCCGATCACGGGAATGGACTGAACCGATTCGACGACCTGGCGAATGCCGTCCAGATCGACGCTGCCACTGAAACCCTGTTCGCGGGTCCGCCCGTGGATCGCGATCGCGGCCACTCCCACTTCCTCGAAGGCCCGGGCAAACCAGGGGGCCGTCAGAGACGTATCGTCCCAGCCCAGTCGCATCTTGATGGTCACCGGCAGTGACACCGCGTCGACGACGGTCCGGACCAATTCGACCGTTTCGTCGGCCTGCTGCATCAACCCGGCTCCGGCGCCGTACCCGGCGACCCTGGCGACCGGGCAGCCCATGTTGATGTCGATGGAGTCCAGCTGAAAGTTCTCTTCCAGCAGCGCCGCAGCGTCGGCGACGAAGTCGGGTTCACTGCCGAAGATCTGAACCGACAGCGGCGCATCGTCGGAGCTGGTTTGTACCAGTTCGAGGGCCTTGTGTCGGCCGGCCAGAAGGCTACGGGCATTGACCAGGTCAGTCGTGCACAGCCCGATTCCTCCCACTCGACGAATCATTCTGCGGAATGGCAGGTTGGTGAAGCCGGCCAGTGGGGAGAGCAGAAAACGCGTCTGCAGGGGCAGGTCGCCGAAACGCAAGGGCGGCTCGCCAGCAGTTCGGCCGGTGTCGGGATTCACCTCAGGCTGGCGCCCAGGCCGGTTTCGCACGAGGCGACAACGCGAGCCTGGGCCTCCTCAATTTCCTCGTTGGTCAGCGTGCGTTCGTCCGAGCGGTATCCGATCGTGACGACATAGGATTTCTTGTCAGCGGGAATCTGCTGCCCGCGGTACTGGCCGCCGAAGGAGACGCTGTCCAGCAGCGGACCGGCGTTGTCTCGCACGATCGATTCGAGATCGTCCCAGCAGATGTGTTCGTCGAGTACGAAGTTGAGATCACGTTCGATCGCCGGGAACCGTGGCAACTCCTCGAACCGTCGGGTTGTTTCCACGGCGTTCTCAACGGTGGCCAGATCGAGTTCGACGATCGTCACCGCGTCGCGAAGGTCAAGGGGGTCGGTGGCCTCGCGGGTCAATTCGCCGAGCCAGCCGCAGGCGGTGCCATCCAGAAGCAGCCGGGCTCCTCGCCCTTCCACGAATCCCGGCAGGTCCTGTGGCTCGGCGGCCAACTTCGCGTGCGGAGCCAGGTGGGTGACCACCGCCTCGCAGACGCCCTTGAGTTCCCCAAACGATCGTCCGGTGACGGCCGTCACCCGAGTGGGCTCAGATCCCTCGGCTCCGGGATGGGCTTCCAGATACACGTTGGCGATCTCGAACAGGTCGACACCGAATGTTCCATGTCGTTCATTTTCGCGGCGTGACTGCAGCAGGCTGGGAACCAGGCTCTGTCGCAGCAGGTTCTCCTGACGCCGTGACGAGTGCTCCACCGACAGGGGATCGCGATCGGGTTCGGGACGGAACAGGCCAAACAGTTCCGGAGTGATGAACGAGAGGGTCATCGCCTCGTGAAAACCCGCAGCACACAGCAGGTCACGGAGAGTCCCGGAGACGAGGTCCCGGTGGGTGGGCTGGGACAGTGTGAGCGGGACGCGGTTGTCTTCGGGGATCCGGTCGTAGCCCCAGATCCGGGCGACCTCCTCGATCAGGTCGATTTCCCGGGACAGGTCCCGCCGCCATCCAGGTACGGCGAATGTGGCGGTGGTGTCGTCAGAGCCGGCGACCTGGCTGAGTCCGAGTTGCTCGAGGATGGCAATGACCTCGGCGGGCGGGACGTCGATGCCGAGCACGCGGGGGACCTGGGCGAATCGGATCGGGACGGTCGTCGGTTCGGCCGAAGGGGGTTCGCCGGTCCAGACCACCCCGTCGAGCAGTTCGCCACCGGCGAGTTCGAGGATCAACTCGCAGCAACGACGACTGGTGTTGTCGAGTCCATGCGGGTCGATACCTCGCTCGAAGCGAAACGACGAGTCACTGAACAGGGAGAGGCTGCGGGCCGTGTTGCGGATCGAGAGCGGGGAAAACTCGGCGGTTTCGACCAACACGGTGGTGGTCGTTTCGGTGATCTCGGTTTCGACCCCCCCCATCACACCGGCCAACGCGACAGGTTTTTCAGCGTCGGCGATCACACACATGCCGGGAGCCAGCTTGTAGGTGGTGTGATTGATCGCTTCGAGCTGTTCGCCGGCTGTCGCCTGTCGGACGACGATCCGGCCGTCGGCCAATTTGTCGAAATCGAAGGCATGCAGCGGTTGGCCGGTCTCCATCAGCACGTAGTTGGTGATGTCGACGATGTTGTTGATCGAGACGATGCCGAGAGTGGCGAGCCGCCGGACGAGCCAATCGGGGCTGGGGCCGACGGTGACGCCGCGGATGAGACGGGCGGTGTAACGCGGACACAGTTCCGGGCAGGTGATCTCGACCGAAGCAACTTCCGAGACCTGCGGTGTGATGCGGGGTGGTTGGGGGTCGGGTGATTTCAGCGGGAGGTCGTAAAGCACCGACACTTCCCGGGCGACACCCAGATGGCCCAGGCAGTCGGGACGATTGCTGGTGACCTCCAGGTCGATAGCCGTATCGCTGTCGACCGTGTCGGTTCCTTCCAGGTTCAGACCGGACATCGTCAGCCGAGTTGTCAGATCTTCGAGCGGCATTTCGAGCGCGACGTATTGGCCGAGCCACTCCCAACTGACGATCATCGGATGCCTCGTTGCTCGCCTGATTGCCCCCGCAACGGCTAATCTAAGGCCCGTCCGGACGGATGGAAAGGGTACCTGAGGCGGCGGTCGCCGTGCTATTCTTTCGCCTCGGGCGGACGGGCGTAAAGCCGATCGCCTCGGGAATGGCAGTCGGGACAGGGAGACAACCAGATGGCGAGGGCGATTCGAGTCAACGACCGGACCAACCTGACCAGCGGGATCGCTCGGTTGGGACAGAGAATGCGTCGCCAGGGGACGGTTGCCGAACAGGCCCACGACGGGGACACGTTGATCGTCAGTGCCGTTGGCGATATCGGGGTGCGGCTGCTGGGAATCGACACCGCGGAGGTGAGTTTCCGGTTTCCGGGCACGACCCAGTTCGTGGGGATCGAGGACGACCGGTGGAAGCCGTTCCTGGCCGACCCGTTCGCGAAGACCTGGCCGAAATTCACCGAGGAGCTGCCGGCGGAACTGGTCGAGTCGCTCAAGGGGCGGTTGCGTGAGAACGCCGCCGAGAATCATCACCGACACGCGCGGGCGGCCGAGGTGGCGCTCGAACGGGAAATCATCTCGGACATGAAGGTGATGCAGAAGACCGACGAGTCGTTCCAGATGTTCATGGTCTTCGGTTACGAAATCATGGACATTTACGGCCGGTTCCTGTGTTTCATCAACCGCAACCAGCCCAACCGCAACAAGCCGGCACCCAGGCCGCTCAGCTACAACGAGCGGCTTCTGAAACTCGGCCAGGCCAGCCCGTATTTCATCTGGCCCAACGTCAATCCCTGGCGGAAGGAGGATTCGATCCTCAAGGCGGTTCCCGATCCGAAGGGGATGAAGCGGCAGATCCTGCTCTCGAAGTCACTCGGTCGCGTCCGCCGCGATGTCGCTGCTTCACGGGCCGCTCACCATGGCATTTTCCACGCGACCGATCCCCTGCAACTGGAACCCTTCGAGCTGCGGTTTCTTTCGCGACGGCAACGTCCGTCGCGGTGGGTCATCGATCTGACCGCTGATGACGGCGTGTTGCTGAGACCGGAGAATTACTACCGGGTTCCCAATTCCGAGGACCGGTTGTTTGTCTCGCCCGAGCATGTCCCGCTGTTTGTCGAGCGGGGATGGAAACGCGAGGCCGCCGGCTGAGACTCGGCCGCGTTGCCGGAACCGCCTGGTTCATGGGTGTGGTTGATTGCTGCGTTGCGCGTGCGGGTGCGCTCGCTCGTAGGTTTCCCGCAGCCGCCGTGTGCTGACGTGGGTGTAGATCTGGGTGGTGGTCAGGCTCTTGTGACCGAGAAGTTCCTGGACGCTGCGGAGATCGGCTCCGCCGTCGAGCATGTGGCTGGCGAAGCTGTGGCGGAGGGTGTGGGGCGATGTGAGTTGATCGAGGCCGGCGGTGGCAATGTGCTTTTGGAGCAACCGGCCGACACTGCGGGAGGTCAGCCGGCGGCCGAAACGGTTCAGGAACATGGCGTCACGGTCCCGCGGGCCGAGATCGGTGGCCGCGGTCCGGACCCCGATCCATTCTCCCAGTGCCCGGGCTGCGAAGCGACCGACCGGGGCGATTCGTTCCTTCCGACCCTTGCCGCGAATTCTCAGGATGTTGCTGTCCCGATCCCAGTCACCGATATCCAGGGCGACCAGTTCACTGACCCGCAAGCCGGCCGAGTAGAGAGTTTCGAGGATGGCGCGATCTCTTAGGCCGGCGGGTTTGTCGGCCGCGGGCGCCTCGAGCAGCGCGGCCACCTGGTCGGTGGTCAGAAAGTGCGGCAGTCGTCGCCCCTGGCGGGGGGTTCGTAGCGCGCGAGCGGGGTTCGACTCGGACAGGTGTTCCCGGCGACAGTACTCGAAGAAACTCCGCAGGCTGGCCAGCCGCCGGGCCACCGTGCTGCGGGCGTAACCGCGTTCGTGCAGGCTGGCCACGTAAGCCCGCAGCTGTCCGATCGAGACATCCGACGGGTCCGGCAGCCGGCCCTCGCTCGACCGAAAGTGCTCGACCAGCATCGACAGATCTTCGCCGTAGGACTTCAGCGTCAGCGGAGACGCATTGCGTTCGATCCGCAGGTAACGCAGAAAGCCGTCGATGGCTGCCTGCATGCGAGAGCCTCGATTTGTCAGGGCATCCGACCAATGCCGCGGAACCTCAGCCCTGGCAACGGCACCGATTCCGGCACCGATTCCGGGGCCGGGTGTGATGCGGCGGGGGCCGGATGCGAAGAAGTCGAGGAAACCGCCGACTTTTCGGTGACGGCCTCCTCCTTCAACCTCCGGACCTTCTGGCTGAGCACTGCGGCGTCGTACCAACTGAAACTCAGATCCTTGTCGGCAGCGTATTGCCCAAGTTTCTGCAGGACGGCCTCGGTGCTGTCGTCGTCGTAGAGGAAGACGTAGCGTTCCGAGTTCTTCACCAGCGCCAAGACGTTCATTTCCCGTTGCACTTGCCGAGTTCCTTGGGCAGGTCCGGTTTTTCCCCAGAGGGTTCTATCGGACGCTACACCCGTCAAAACCCGCGTTTTTTGCGGTTGCAAGCCATGCCATCCGACCATCCGTCGGTAGGACCGTTACAACCGGATTGACCGGGGCATGTTGATCGATTGAGGTTTGCGAGCCTTCCGACGAGTCGGGGCGAGCGTTAGGATGGCCGGTCCGAACGACTCGAGACAGTGGTGAGAGGCCGTGGAATTCCTGATTCCCAGTGGATGGTTCCAGGATTTGCCCGAATGGGGCCTGCTGGGCCTGGTGATCCTTTCGATGTTCACCCTGATGACCGGGGCGGACTGGCTGGTCGAGTCGGCCAGCGGGTTGGCCCGGCGGCTGGGCGTGCCGGAAATCATCGTGGGCGCGACGATTGTCAGCCTGGGAACAACCGCTCCGGAGTGTGCTGTCAGCGTGATGGCGGCCTGGGAGGGCAAGAGTGGCCTGGCCCTGGGCAATGCCGTGGGGTCGATCATTGCCGACACCGGGCTGATCTTCGGGATCGGTTGCCTGATGGTCCGTCTCCCGGTCAACCGATTTCTGCTGGCTCGGCAGGGGTGGGTGCAATTCGGTTCGGCCGTACTGTTGGCCGGGCTCTGCTACGCGATGTGGCTGGCCAATGGCGATTCGGCCCAGATTCCGAAGTGGGCCGGGGGGATGTTCCTGGCCTTGTTGGCCCTTTACCTGGTCGTGTCGGTCCGATGGAGCTTTCAGGGGGGCGCGATGGAGACGGTGTCGCCCGAGTCCGCCGACGAATCCGCCGACG
>DLVV01000374.1:13829-33273 GCA_003445035.1 Planctomycetaceae bacterium
TCCGCCGACGAATCCGCCGACGTGAAGGCCGTCCCGGTGGTTCTGTTCATACTGCTGGTCGGAGCAACCGTGGTGGTTGTCAGCAGCCATGTGCTGATCGAGTCGGTCACCGTGGTGGCTCTCAGGCTCTCGGTGCCGCAGGTGGTGATTTCGGCGACGTTGGTGGCTTTCGGGACATCCTTGCCCGAATTGGTTGTCGGCATGACCGCGATCCGCCGTGGCCATCCCGAGTTGCTGGTCGGCAACGTCATCGGTGCCGACGTGCTCAACGTCCTGTTTGTGATCGGGGCGTCGGCGATTGCGTCCCCGTTACCGATCGTCGACAGCGCGGCACGGATTCCCGAGGTGTTCCTCTACGTGCACTTGCCGGCGATGCTGGCGATCCTGGTCCTGTTCCGCTTGTTCATCTTCCGCGCGGTGCGAAAGAACACGTTCGAACGACCGATGGGTCTGCCACTGGTGCTGTTGTACATCGTGTTCGTTGTCATCAGCTTCGCGGTCGGAGGCAATCCGGCCGCCGTGGGGACGCCATGACGGGAACGTCTTCGGCGATGACCGAGTCGTTGGAACCCGGTTCGGTAGAGGAGTGGTTTGCTTCGCGATTGCCCGTCGAAGAGTTTTCTGGTCGTCGGGTGCTGGTGGTCGTGCCGGATTCGACACGTACCGCCCCGTTGCCGTTGCTCTTCGGAGCCCTCCATCGACAGATCGGACCCGTCGCAGCCGCCGTCGATGTGATCGTTGCGCTGGGAACCCATCCGGCGATGGAAGCCACCGCGATCGCCGCGATGCTCGGAATCGATCGTATCGAGGGAGGTGAGTCGATTGGTCTGTTCAACCACGAGTGGGATCACCCCGGCCGCCTGAAGAGAATTGGAACGCTCACCGCCGCCGACACCGAGGAGATTTCCGATGGACTGCTCTCCGAGGATGTCGCCGTTGAAATCAATTCGCGAATCGACGACTACGACCTGCTGCTGGTCCTGGGCCCGGTGTTCCCTCACGAGGTCGTCGGTTTCTCGGGCGGCAACAAGTACTTCTTTCCCGGCATCGCCGGAGCCGAGATCCTCAACTTCTTCCACTGGCTCGGGGCCCTGATCACCAACGCCAGGATAATCGGGGTCAGCCGGACTCCGGTTCGCGAGGTGGTTGACCGAGCCGCGGCGATGATCCCCGTCGATCGCCGCTGCGTGGCCTTCGTCGTTGGCGGTGACGGTGGGGTCCTGGACCTGTTTTACGGGACTCCGGAGGACGCCTGGGCGGGTGCGGCGGACCTTTCCAACCGGATTCACATTCTCCGGAAGCCTCGGCCATTCGACACCGTGCTCTCGTGTGCCCCGGCGATGTACGACGAGTTGTGGGTGGCCGGAAAGTGCATGTACAAGCTTGAACCGGTTGTCGCCGACGGGGGTGAGTTGATCATCTATGCTCCACACCTGACGGAGATCTCGGTCACTCACGGGCGGTTGATCGAGCAGGTGGGTTACCACGTGCGGGACTATTTCACGAACCAGCCCGACCGGTTTGCCGATATTCCTCGTGGTGTCCTGGCGCATTCGACCCACGTCCGTGGCGGTGGAAGCATGGTCGACGGGGTGGAACGGCCCCGGATCAACGTGACGCTGGCTACGGGGTTGTCCGAGGAGACCTGCCGACGTATCAATCTGGGATGGCGCGATCCGGCAACGATTGATATCGAGTCTTTTGCCGATCGGGAGGACGAGGGTGTGTTACTGGTACGGAGTGCCGGCGAGCACCTGTACCGGCTCGAGGAGGATCTGACATGAGTGATGCGATCCACGATCTCTCCGGCAGACTCGATTTTGCCGTGGCGGTGGCGGCCGAGGCTGGTGAGTTGATCATGCGGCACTACCACGACACGGACCTGGTCATTGAACGCAAACGAGACGATTCTCCGGTGACCGCTGCCGACCGGGAGGCCGAGCAGTTGATTCGCCAGCGGGTGTCAGAGCAGTGGCCTGAGGACGGAGTGCTGGGAGAGGAATTCGAGGAAACTCCTGGTACGAACGGGTTTCGCTGGATCCTCGATCCGATCGACGGCACCAAGTCGTTCATACATCACGTGCCATTGTTTGGCACGCTGATCGGCCTGGAACTCGACGGACAGATGGTGGCCGGTGTCTGCCGGATGCCAGCCCTCGACGAAGTGGCCTATGGTGGGATGGGGCTGGGGGCATGGTGGCAGCAGGGGGGCGGTGATCCTCGTCCGGCCCGTGTCTCGAGTGTTCAACGGCTCGACCAGGCCCTGTTTTGCACGACCACGATCACGCGTTGGAGGACGTTGGGTCGTCAGGACGTGTTCGACCGCCTCTGTGGCCGTTCGTCCCTGGCCCGCGGCTGGAGTGACTGTTATGGGCATCTGTTGGTGGCCACCGGCCGAGCCGACGTGATGGTCGATCCGGTGATGAACATCTGGGATGCGGCGGCACTGTTGCCGATCGTGCAGGAAGCCGGTGGTCACTTCCTCACGCTGGACGGCCGACCCGTGGTTGACGGTGGCAACGGATTGAGTGTCAACGCCGAGATAAGGGACGAGGTGCTGGAATTGATCGCGGGCAACGAATGAGATCGATTCTCGGTTCGGCCATTCGCAATCTGGTTTCAGCAGTTAGAATGTCGTCGGACCCGTCGATTGGTGTCGTCACCCGATGCAACTGATCAACCCCGCCATCATCTATGGACTCGGCCTGGCCGCGGTGCCGGTCGTCCTGCACATGTTGCTGCGGGCCCGTCCCAAGCCACACCTGTTTCCCGCTCTGCGACTGCTCCAGGCGAGGCGACGCCACAACCGTCGCCGGTTGCGGCTTCGACACATCTGGCTGCTGCTGCTGCGGATGGCCCTGATCGCCCTGCTGGTGCTGGCGGTGTCCCGGCCGAAGTTGCCGGCAGCGAATTACTGGCCTCAGTGGCCTGGCGAGGGGCTGGGGCTGTTGGCGGCATTTCTGTTGCCACTGGTGATCTACTGGTTGACGACGAGCCGCTGGCGTCACCGTGACTGGCCCGGTCACGTGTTCTCGACTCGTCGGACGCTATTGCGTGGCGGAATGGGTGTGGTGGCCGCGTTGTTGCTGGCACTGTGGGCCGGGGGGTGGTACGGGCCCCGCGTGGCCGCCGAAGTGACCAATCCGTCGGTGGGAGCGGCACGCAACGCCCCGGTCGCCGCCGTGTTTGTTTTCGACACCAGCCAGAGCATGGAATATCGACACCAGAGCAGGACCCGGTTGGAGGTGGCCCAGCAGATCGCTCGTGACCATCTCGATCGACTGCCCTCGGGCAGTCGTGTCGCGGTGATTGACACCTCGATCGAATCGACTCGGGGTGCTGTGCCGGCGGGTGGTGGTGATGAGGGTCGCGATCCTCCTGCGACGGCCGGACGGTTCGTGATATTCCAGTCGAGCCCGGTGGCTCTGCGACGTCGCATCGAACAACTGGAGTTGCATCCGGTCAGCCGCACTCTCAACGGGTGCATCGAGAGCAGCCTGTCGCTGCTCGAATCCGATCGTGAACGTGCGTCTCGTCGAACTGGTGGCGAGGATCCTTTTGTCCGGGAGATCTACGTGTTGACCGACCTGGCCCGTGGAGCCTGGTCACGAGGGGCGGCCGATGCTGATCGGCTTAGCGCAGCGGTTGAGAAGTGTCCGTGGCTGGGCGGTGTCTACGTGGTCGACACCGGTGTCGACCATCCCACCAATACGGGCATTGCCTCGCTGGATCTTTCGCGGCAGACCATCGCCGATGGCGGCGCGGTGACGATCACAGCGGCGGTTGACGGGACCGGTGTCGAGGGCGACGTGGCTCGGACCGTGGACCTGTTCGTGATCAGCGCCGCTGGCAAGCGGATCCCTCGGGGATCGGCCGAGGTCAAGCTGGTTGGAGAAGCGGCGGCAACGGTCAGCCTCGTCGCTGACGGGCTGACGGGGCCGTTCGTTCAGGGCGAATTGCGGTTGCGATCCAGCGATCCCCTGGCCTCTGACGACGTGGGGTACTTCACTGTCGCCGTTGCGTCACCTCCGCGTGTCCTGGTGGTGGCCCCGACGGCGTCGGAGGCCACCTACCTGGTCGAAGCCCTGGCTCCCAGGCAGGAGGTTGAGCGAGGTCGTGCGAGGTTTCTCTGTGAGCACGTGCCCCCCAACCGTCTTAGCGACATGAAACTGGCCGATTTTCGGACCGTGATCCTGCTGAATGTCCCTGGAATCAGCGACGAGTCCTGGAGAGGACTCGAGCGTTTCGTCGAGGCGGGCGGCGGACTGGGCGTGGTACTGGGATCGTCGGTGCATTGGCAACAGGATCGCGGTGTCAAGCCAACCGCTTACAACAGCGAGTCGGCCCAGGCCGTGCTGCCGGCCACGCTGGACGTCTCCCGCAAGTTCACTCCTCCTGAATTTCTCGATCTCCGAAATGCCACGCATCCGGCGTTGAAGCTGTTTGCCGATCTCGGCGGAGCAGGGGATCTCGTGCTCCGTGACATCCGGCTTTACTGGAGGTTGCAACCCGGTCCTGGTGGCCAGGTGGTGGCACGCTTCACCGGAGACGCGCGAGATCCGGCACTGCTCGAACGGAGCCTCGGCCGGGGTCGCACGTTGATGCTGGCCTCGGCGCTGGATCTCCGCTGGAACTGGAACGATCTCGCTCGCTCGGACTGGTTCGTCGTACTGGTCGATCAACTGGTCGGATATCTGGCGCAACGCTCGGGCGAATCCTACACCTACGAGGCCAACACATCGCTGTCCGTCCAGTTGTTCCCGCCGCGTCCGGTCACCGAGTTTTCTGTCGTGGCTCCTGACGGCAGCCAGCGGCCGGGGCAATCGCAGACGGGCCAGGTTCTGTCGGTGGATGTCTCGGAGGCCCTGGGCCATTACGAGGTCCGGGGCCGTGGCGATGCGCAGGCATGGCGGGCCGGTTTCAGCCTGAATCTCGATGCCGCCGAACGCGACCTTGTCCGAATGACCGCGGAAGATCTCGACGCGCTGATCGGTCTCGACCGTTACCAGTTGGCTGGGGATCTCGAAGAACTCCAGCGACGTGTCGGGGACATGCGGATCGGCCGCGAGGTGTTCCCGATGGTGCTGCTGCTGTTGCTGATTGTCTTCTGCTGTGAACACCTGGTTGCCAACCGTTTCTACGAGGCCGACCACGGAACGACGGCGACGGCCGAGAGCGTGGGGGGCGGCTCGTGATTCGTTTCGACATGGCACCCGCCTGGCACTGGGGATTGGTCGTCGCGGTTCTGATCGCGGTCGTCGTGCTGATCATCTGGACGTACCCTCGCCGCCTGCGGGCGGTTTCTCCCGGGACCGGCCGGTTGCTGCTTTGGCTTCGGCTGGCCGTCGCCGGGGTTCTGGCGTTCACGATGTTGCGACCGAGCCTGCAGGTGATCGAACCCGACAGTCGTCCTCGAGTGTTTGCGGTGGTGATGGATCGCACCCGCAGCATGGAGATTCCCGATGCGGCCGGAGGGAAGACACGGCGGGCGGCATTGGTGGAGACGGTCGCGGCCTTTCGGACACAGCTCGAAGAGATCGGGGAGAACACCGAGGTGAGGTTCTTTGATTTCGACCGGGACCTTGTGCCGTTGGATCTCGACCGGGACCAGGCACCTTCCTCGGAGACGCAGGGGGACCAGACGGCGATGGGCACAGTGCTCGAGAAAGTGCTCGAGGAGGCTCGGAACCAGCAGATCAGCGGGGTGATCCTGATGGGCGACGGAGCCCAGCGGGCGGTGTCCCCGTTTGACCTGGACCCCCGCCGCGTGGCCCGGATGCTCGGTGACCAGGGGCTTCGTGTGTTTACCGTGCCCTTCGGTGCCTCCGGAGCCGGCGACAACTCGCTGGATGTCTCGGTGGACGACCTGTTGGTGGACCGCGTGGTGTTTGAGAACAAGGCGGTGATTGTCCGGGCGAGGGTGAGGCTGATCGGGGCAGCCGGGCGAGATGTCCGCGTCCGCCTGCTGGTTGAGGACCGGACCGGAAAGGCCATTGGCCAGTCGGGCCTGATGGTGCAGCCGCCGGCCACCGGCCGCACGTCGCCCATCCGTCGCATGTCCACAACGCAGAATGAGGATGTTCGCCTGGTCGAGCTGTCGTTCGTGCCGACCCGGCCGGGGGAATTCAAGATCGCGGTTGAGGCCGAACCGCTCGACGGCGAGGTTCGACAGGCCAACAACCGCCGCCGATCGTTGATCAGCGTGCGTCGCGGTGGGATCCGGGTGGCCTATATCGATCGTCCCCGACCCGAACTCCGCAGCGTGCAGTTGTTGAGAGCATCAGAGAAGATCCAGCTCGAATCTCACATCGTGCGTCCGGGCCGACGGGCCGGACGGGGGAAGCTTGATGCCGAGCTGTTTGCTCCCGGGCGTCACGACATCTACATCCTCGGGGATGTCCCGGCCAGCGTGCTGGGACGCGAGCACCTGTCCCGCCTGGCAGCGCGGATTCGTGATGGGGCCGGATTGCTGATGCTGGGCGGTTTCCAGGCTTTCGGAGCTGGCGGATATTCGGCGACTCCACTGGCGGAGCTGGTTCCGGTGGCGATGAATGCCGCGGAGGTGCAGGGAGATGGCCCGATCGAAACCGACCTGCACCTGATGAAAGACATCCGCGTGATCCCCACCGATTCGGGGCTGGCTCACTACATCATGCGGATTGCTGATTCGGGTGAGGTGAACCGGGCTCGCTGGGAGGCTCTGCCCCCGCTGGAGAAGGCCAACCGGCTGCGTCCAAAAAACGAGTTCGTGGATGTGCTCGCGAGAGATCCGGACGGGAACGCGCTGCTGGTTGCCACCGACACCGGGAGCGGCCGTTTGATCGCCTTCGCAGGCGATTCGACGTTCTTCTGGTTCCAGTTCGGCCATCGCGAGGTGCACCAGAGGTTCTGGCAGCAGATGATCTTCTGGCTGGCTCGCAAGGAGGACGACACCGATCAGCCGGTCTGGGTCCAGGTCGAGCCGCGAACGTTCAACGCGGCGGCGGAGGTGCCGGTGCGGTTTGGAGCACGAGATGAGCAGGGGAAGCCGATCGATGACGCCCAGTTCCAGGTCAGCGTGTTGGCGCCAGGCCAGAGAAAAGTGGCGTTGAGGCCTCGCAAGGATGTCGAGGCGTTCTCGTCGCAGTTCGCCGAGACGGGCGAGGCGGGGGATTACTGGGTCGAGGTGACCGCCAGCCGGGGAGGGCAGTCGGTTGGATTGCCGGCTCGCGCAAGGTTCCTCGTCAACGTTCGTGACCTGGAACTCGACGATCCCGCTGCCGATCCCGGGCTGCTCGAGCAGATCGCCCAGCTCAGCGGCGGTGCCCGGTTCCCTCCCGAGGAATTCGGTGAAGCGGTCGAACAACTGGCGGCCGAACCCGCAGCGACCGGGGTGACGCAGGCCAACGTCATCGACCTGTGGGACAACTGGTACGTGCTGGGACTGTTTGTCGGGCTGGTGTCGCTGGAGTGGTTCGTCAGAAAACGTCGCGGACTGGTCTAGTCCAGCCACTCGTCTTCCGGGTCGAACTTCGGCAGGACCACGATCAGCACCTTCATCTTTCCGACCGCCCTGTGCCGTGTGCCGGGTGGAATCATGACGCACTGGCCCGGCCGCACCGGAATCAACTCGTCGTCCAATTGCATCTGGGCATCGTCGTCACACTCGAGGAAGTAATACGTCTCGGTCAGCCGCTTGTGGTAGTGGAGCTTGGCATCGGCCGAGATTTCGGTGACGTGGATCGTCCCCGGATAGGACTCGATGTCGGCGAACGCACGCCGGGCCGTTCCGCAGGGACACTCGGTGCCGGGGATCTCGGCAAAATCGACCAGGTGGTATTTGGCTGCTGCCTGCGTTGGGTTCATTGCTGGTCTCGTCGGCGAGAACTCATCCGGTTCATCCACGCATTGTGGATGGCTCGTGAGGGTGTCGTCAACGGGCCGGTCTCGCTGGAAGTTACTGACGGAGTGGTGGGCGGCGGTTTGACAGCCGGCTCGGTGTTTCGACAATGCGAGAGCTTCAAGCCATCGTCAACAACCCATCGCAGGGACCAGCTATGAGTGTCGTGCACACCAGCAGGATCGAGATCACCAAGCGGCAGGGACCACATCGGACGGCCCGGATCGAGGGTTTCGACGGCTTGCTCGATTTCGGGATCCACGGAGGGATCCGGAGTTTCTATGCCGAAAAGTATGGCCGCGAGTTCTCGGGGCCCGAGTTTCCGGCGACGCTGGATCATATGATTGCCGGTGTGGCCGGGTGACTGACCGGTACCCTGGCTGCCGCGCTGGATGCGCGGTCAATTGCAACGTCCGAGAGGTTGACGGCTTCGGTGGAGGGCGATGTTGCTGAGGTGGACGACGTATTGCGGATCACCGCGATCCGGTTGCACTACCGGCTGGCGGTGGAGGCTGGTGGGGCGGGGGTCGACCGTGACACGGTTGACCGGGCCCTCGAGTCCTACGCCGATAAGTGTCCGGCTTACCAGTCGGTCAGAGGTTGCATCGACTGCAGTTGGGACCTGGAGATCATTGCGGACGATTGACCGTGAACGTGGTGATCAGTGGTCGGTGATCTGACCACGAGCTCCAGCCGCCTCGGCAGTGAACGAAGTCCACATGTCGGTTACCCCAGCACTGGTCGAGGTCGAGCATGGGCAGCGGGACGGGCCATGTGGGCCGAAACCCGTTGCCGGCAGCCTCCCAGGCATTCTTCAGCGGAGTCCTCCACGTGTCGAAGCAGGCCGAATCCGACGGCGTATTGAAATCTCCGGTGATGAGCACAGGCCGATCACCGAGTGGCTTGATCAACCGGACGAGTTTTTCGAGAGCCGACCGCCTCGAGATCCAGGGGGTGCTACGGACATCGACAACCACCACCGTCAGCCGTTCGCCTCGACAGCTGACGTCGAACTGTCGAAACCGGGCGTTGCCGTCAATTGATCCCGAGCCAACCTGCCGGATGGTGCCGTCGCGGACCAATACCAGTATTCCACTGCCGAGGTTTCCGGTGGCGTGATCGGGAAAAGCGGCCTGCCAGAACCGTTCGTGTGCGGGTTCGGTTGGTCCGGCTTCGACCAGGCAGACCAAATCGGCGGGTTCGCTGCGAATGGTCTGGGCGATCCGGCTCCAGCCGGCGCGGCCGTGGTCGGTGTTCCAGGACAGGCAGGTCAGGGCGGAAGGTGCGAGCCTTGGTGTCGAGGATGTCGAGTACGACAGGAACAGCCAGGAGGCCAGCGAGATCAGGCCGACGGTGGCCACCGGCCGCGTCCATCGCGAGTGATTCCGCAGCCGTAGGCCTCCGGCCACCAACATCACCAGCGCCGCCAACACCGGCCACGGCGTGGCGTAGTAAACGACCCCCGTGGCGTCGATGGAGTCCCGGATGCTCAGGCGGACCCCCACCCCCACCAGGCAGACCACCGCAGCGGCAATGGCCACGGCCGACCCCACACGGGGCGAGGACCTGTCTGGCCCGGATTCATTCACTTGTGGTCGCCGGTTCGAGCCGCGTCATCTTCGAGATCCGTTCTGATGAGGGCTGAGGCCGGTGGGGCTTACTCGAGCGTTTCACCGAGGATGGCGTCAGCCTGTTCTCGGCGATAGTCCTTGATTTGCTGACGGAGTTCCGGGCGGCTGCCGGCCAGGATGGCGATTGCCAGCAGTGCCGCGTTGACGGCTCCAGCCTTGCCGATGGCCAGGGTCCCAACCGGGATTCCCCTGGGCATCTGGACCGTGGCCAGCAGGGCGTCGAGTCCATCGGTGGCCCAGCCGGTCATCGGCACACCCAAAACCGGCAGCACGGTGTGTGCGGCACAGACACCGGCCAGGTGAGCGGCTCCGCCGGCTGCTGCGATGATCACTTCCACACCACGGTCTTCGGCTCCACCGACATACTCGGAGGTTTCTTCGGGAGTTCGGTGTGCCGAGAGCACACGGCATTCATTGCCGATGCCGAACTGGTCGAGCATGTCGCGAGTGTGCTGCATGGTGCTCCAGTCCGACTTGCTGCCCATCAGGATGTTGACCAACGCTTCATTCTGTTCTGTCATCTGGAAAGTCCATTTCGTTCAACTCAGAGACGGAGGCTCGGTGGCGAAAGCCGGGCCGAGATTCCGCGATCATCGCGGTGGGATGCAGCCTACTGACACGCCGCGACGACGGCAAGATTCGCACCTCATTGCCCGCCACGTGTGGCGTCTCTAGAATCGGTCTCTTACCGGGGTGGTTACCGACCTTGGGGATCTCGACGTGTCGACGATCATCGTTCTCGAGCGATCCACTCGGTTCCGTGGCGAACTCGAGGTCGAGTGGTCGCGAACTTCCGGGTCTGGCCGGGTTGGTGCGATTGAGTCGGCCGCGAGCGTGGCGGATGTCTTCGAACTGTCGAATGCGAATCGGAACGGGATGCTGGTGGCCGACCTCGAAATGGGACAGGCGGAAGTGTTGAGACTGTTGGAGCGATGGGATCGGAACTGGCCGATCGTGGTGATCGGCCCGCCGGAAACCGCGGGACTGGAATGGCCGCTGCGAGAACTCGGTGCCACCGCCGTGTTGTTCGAACCGGTCAATCCGTCACGGTTGATGGCGACTTGTCGGCGTGTGTTGAAACAGGTGGCATGGTGATACCGGCGGTGGCTGGTGACAAGGTGCAGGTTGACGATGAATGACATGGAACTGAGAACAAAGATCGAGTCGATTGTTGATCCCGAACTGGGGCGATCGCTTGGTGACCTGCGGATGGTACGGTCGGTCGAGTCGAGCGACGGAACCTCTCGGGTGACCATCGAACTGCCGACAACGGCGTATCCGCAGCCGGAGAGATTCGAGGAACTGGTCCGTGATGCGGCCGGTGCCGACGTCCAGTTGACCCTCGAACGAACGGTTCGCGGTTCCAATTCGGGAGGAACGATCGGGCTGAGAATCGCCAATGTGATCTGTGTCGGCAGCGGCAAGGGGGGGGTGGGCAAGAGCACTGTCGCCGCAGGGTTGGCATTCGCCTTGAAAGACTCCGGGGCCCGAGTGGGCTTGATGGACGCCGATGTCTACGGACCCAGTGTTCCTCACCTGCTGGGAGCCAAAGGCGAACCGTCGGTCATCGAACAGCCCGGGCCCGATGGCCAGCCAGTGCAGCGAATTCAGCCGTTGGAAGTCGACGGGATGCGGCTGATGTCGATGGGATTCCACATCGAAGAGGACCAGGCGGTTATCTGGCGGGGGCCGTTGTTGCACCGCACGCTGACACAGTTCCTGCAGGCCACCGACTGGGGAGACCTCGACTACCTGGTCATCGACATGCCGCCGGGGACCGGAGATGTGGCCCTGACCCTCTCGCAACTGCTCTCCCTGTCCGGGGCCGTCATCGTCTGCACGCCCCAGCAGGTGGCACTGCTTGATGCGGTCAAGGCGGTCTCGATGTTCAACCAGGTCAAGATCCCCATACTGGGAATGGTCGAGAACATGTCGGGCGATATCTTCGGTCGTGGCGGTGCCCGGGCCAAGGCCGAGGAATTGGGGATTCCGATGCTGGGAGAATTGCCGGCCGATCCGGAGGTGAGAATCCGGGGCGACGATGGGCGGATCAGTACGTTGGTCGCCGACGAAAGCCCGGTGCGGGACCAGTTGGTGGCGATCAGTCAAAAGGTGGCGATCGAGGTGGCACGTCAGGTCACCTCGGGGAATCAACTGCCCGACCTCGAGATCCTCTGAGGGATCCTGGATACGGGCGTTCACGACCTGCCCCTTGGCGTCGCTTCGGAGGCCTCCTAGAATGGAGGCCGTCAGGAGACGTTGTCGCACGGACAGGGAGGTCTTCGGCGCGAATTGGTACGGGAGACGTCGGTGAGCGACGAGCTGTACGACGAGCTGATCCTGGACCACTTCGAGTCGCCGTATCACCGCGGCCAACTCGAGTCGCCCAGTTGCACCCACACCGAACGGAACCCGCTGTGCGGCGACCGGGTGGAGTTGCAGCTGCAGGTCGATTCGGAACGACGAATCCAGCAAGCCTATTTCGACGGGGAAGGGTGCGCGATCAGCCAGGCGGCCGCCTCGATTCTTTGCGAGCATATCGAGGGGAAGACGATGGAGGAGATCGAAGGGTTCGGTGCCTCCGAGATGCTCGATCTGCTGCGGGTTCGGTTGACCGCCACCCGGCAACGGTGCGGATTACTGGGCTTCAAGGCGCTCAAGACACTGGTTTATTCGGACGACGACACCGCCGGCACCTCGTCCTGACCCCGATGCCGAGATAAGAGGACTGACGGTCGTGGAGACTATCCGCAACGACTTCCCGATCCTGGGCCAGCCGCTGGCCGACGGTACGCCGCTGGTCTATCTCGACAGCGCCTCGAGTGCCCAGAAACCTCGAGTGGTGATCGATGCGCTCAGTGAGTGCTACGAGACCTACTATGCGAATGCGCACCGTGGCGTCTACCAGTTTGGTGTCAAGATCGACGAAGCGGTCGAAGGGGCCCGCGAGCGGATCGCTCGCATGATCGGGGCCGAGCGGCCCGAAGAGGTGATCTTCACTTCCGGGACGACGATGTCCATCAACCTGGTGGCCCAGGCCTGGGGAAGGTCCCAATTGTCCGAGGGCGATGAGGTGCTGGTCAATGAGATGGAGCACCACGCCAACCTGGTTCCCTGGCAGCAGGTGACTCGTCAGACCGGGGCGACGCTGCGACACCTCCCGCTGACCGAAGATGGCAGGTTGGATCTGGATTGCCTCGACGAGTGTATCGGTTCGCAGACCCGGCTGGTTGCGGTCACCGGCATGTCCAACGTGCTGGGCACGATCAATCCGATTGAACGTTTGACCGAGGCGGCTCGGGCCGTGGGGGCGGTGGTGCTGGTCGACGGTGCCCAAAGCGTGCCGCACGCCGCTGTAGACGTGTCGAATCCCCAGGTCGATTTCCTCGCGTTCTCGGGCCACAAGCTCTACGGGCCGTCCGGTGTCGGTGTGCTCTACGGCCGACGCGAGTGGCTGGAACAGATGGATCCGTTCCTGTGTGGTGGGAACATGATCAGTGAGGTCGGAATGACCGAGTCGACCTGGGCCGAATTGCCGGCCAAGTTTGAGGCCGGCACGCTGCCGGTGGCCCAGGCGATCGCGCTGGGGACGGCAGTCGACTACGTCAATGATGTCGGTTTCGACGAGATTGGGAGGATCGAACAGGCCCTGTTGGCCGAGGCGCAACAGCGACTCTCGGAGATTCCCGATCTGCTGATTCACGGTCCGTCTGTCGAGCACAAGGGGGCGATCGTGAGCTTCAGCGACCAGCGGGTTCATCCGCACGACATGGCCGAATTGCTGAAGCGGAAGGGGGTCGCGGTCCGTGCCGGGCACCATTGTACGATGCTGTTGCACAGTCGATTGGGCGTGGTCGCGACCACCAGGGCCAGCTTTGCACCCTACAACGACTCGTCTGACATCGATGTTTTGGTCGATGGGATAAAATACGCACGGAAGACGCTGCGTCGCGACTGACCGACGTGGTGGCCTGTTTGTGTCTCTCGCCGGCTTCCAGTGGTTTTTTCGATGACGATGCAGACGCCAGGGACTTCGACTCCCGCTCCGGTCTTCAGCCAACGGCGAGACTGGGCGGCCGACAACGTTGTCGGCTTCATGATGAAGCAGGCTGTCGATCACCCCGAGTGCATTTCGTTGGCTGCCGGACTGGTTGATCCGAAGACACTGCCGGTCGAGGTGACACGCCAGGCGGCCGAGCGGATGCTGGGCGACGACTCGATGGCTCGCACCGGCTTGCAGTACGGGACGACCGAAGGGTCTCATCGGCTTCGTGACCTGTTGCTGGAATACCTGGCAGGGCTCGAGGAGACGACCGTCGGCGAACTGGGGATCGACCGTGACCAGTTGATGCTCTCGACCGGTTCACAGCAGATGCTGGCCCTGTTGTGTGAGGCCGTGCTGGATCCCGGCGACATCTGCCTGATCGCTGACCCGACGTATTACGTGATGCTCGGAACGGTGACAGGCCTGGGCGCCCGGGCGGTGGCTGTTGACGCCGACGAAGACGGAATGCGGATCGACTCGCTGGAACAGACCCTGGAGTCACTTGATGGTGACGGGTTGCTCGAGCGGGTGAAGATGATCTACATCGTCAGTGATTTCGACAATCCTCGCAGCGTCAGCCTGGCTGTCGAACGGCGGCAGAGGTTGGTGGAGATCGCGGCGGGTTTTTCGGATCGCCAACGGATGCTGGTAGTCGAGGACGCGGCCTACCGGGAACTGTATTTTGATGGGTCGCCGCGGCCGAGTGCCTGGGGTTTCGACGAGGACGGTCAGACGGTGGCGCTGGTCCAGACCTTCTCGAAGTGTTTCTCGCCTGGACTCCGGGTCGGGTTCGGCGTGCTGCCTTCCGATCTGGTCGGACCCGTCCGCGATCTGAAGGGCAATCAGGACTTCGGGTCGGCCAGTTTCAACCAGCACCTGCTGGCCACGGTTCTTGAGGACGGGCTTTTTGCCGGTCATGTCGAGGGCCTGCGCGGGACCTACGCCGCCAAGCGGGACGTGTTGGCCAGTGCGGCCACAGAATACCTCGGAGATATTGACGGTGTTGACTGGCTGGTTCCTGGTGGTGGACTCTACATCTGGATGACCGTGCCTGAACATGTGGACGCGGGATTCGGGGGCTCGTTGTTCAATCGAGCCGTCGAGCAGGAACAGGTGATGTATGTTCCCGGTGACCTCTGTTACATCGGTGTCGACGGAGTCCGGCCTCGGAACCGGTTGCGGCTGAGCTTCGGTGTCGAGGATTCCGATCGGCTCGCCGAGGGGATGGCCCGGCTCGCACGGGCGATTCGGGCCGAACTGTGAGTTCCCCAATCGACGATTGGCGGCCGTCCGCATCGTGGGAGGTGCTTGAGGCGAGGGCCGGAATGCTGACGAGGCTCCGCCGCGATTTCGACCGGGCGGGGTTCCTCGAGGTCGAGACTCCGTTGCTTTCCGGTGACGTGTGTGTCGATGAGCACATCGAACCTTTTGTCGTTTCGGGACTGGATGACGAGCAACTGTTCCTGCAGACCTCACCCGAGTTCGCCATGAAACGGCTGGTTGCCGATTCGGCCCGGTTGATCTACCAGGTGACTCGTGCCTTTCGCCGTGACGAAGTCGGGGGACAACACAATCCCGAGTTCACGATGGTCGAGTGGTACGCGCCCGGGTCGACCTACCTGTTGCAGATGGACCTGGTCGAACACCTGGTGCGAGGTGTTGCCGAGGTGGCCCCACGTTGCCCGCCGTGGACGGCACTTCCCTCCAGTGGCGAACCGTTTGGCCGTTTGAGTTACGACGAAGCGTTTGCGAGGGGTCTGGGAGTCGAAGTGCTGGGGCGATCGACCGACGAGTTGGTTGAACTGGCTGGTCGAGAACTGGATTCCGTTCCCGACAGCCTGGACGCGTCCGATCGGGACGGCTGGCTGAATCTGCTTTTGGCTGAACGGGTCGAGCCGACACTGGGGAAAGACCGTCCCGAGTTCCTTTATGACTTTCCGTCGAGCCAGGCGGCCCTGTCGCGGATTCGTCGCGGTGAGGTGGACGTGGCCGAGAGGATGGAGCTGTATATCGACGGATTGGAGATCTGCAACGGGTACCAGGAGTTGACCGATGCGGACGAATTGGCAGGGCGGATGGTCGAACAGTCGCAGCGACGCGCATCGGCCGGCCGGAGAAGCTTGCCGGTGACGAGCCGTCTTGAGTCGGCTCAAAGGTCGGGACTGCCCGACTGCGCCGGGGTGGCACTGGGGTTCGACCGCCTGGTGATGCGTACGCTGGGTCTCGAGCGAATCGAACAGGTGATGGCGTTTCCGTTTCGCAGGGCCTGAATCGCTAGCGTGGCAGGGTGACCGGTTCTCCGCCATTGCGGGTGGCCATGGCCTTGAGGATCGCGAAGTCGACATTCTTGCCGACCGTCGTGGCACGGCCGTCAACGAACCCGAAGACGACCACGTCGGGGTGCCAACTGCCGAAACCGAAGTAGTGAACGCCGGCGTTGGTCCACCAGGTGTCAAACGCCTGCGGCTGGTTTCCGACCATTCGATCGGGAACGTTGTCGTTGTTGTCGTCAGCGACGCGGGCGCAGCAACTGTAGCCGTCGCCCCAGAGGCCCATCAGCGACTCGCCCAGCAAGATGGTGTGGGTGTCGTCATCCTCGACGTCGCGGAAAGTGATCCGGCTGTTGCGGAACATCGTGCCATTGGTCGGCCGAGTGCCCATGCAGGCGCGGTAGGTCGAGTACCCGAAGCCACCGGGACGGCCGGATGCCAGGCTGGCGCTGCCGCAGACGTAAGAGGACAGGTCCCGCCGCATCTTCACCAGGTTGTTCTGGCTGTTCTTGAGCTCTTTGAAGTTGATCTCGGTTGTTCCGCCGGCCCCCATCTGAGGCAGGATCATCGCCTGCCAACTCCAGTCGAATGACAATCGCCACTCCTGGTACTGAGACGGTGGCGGTCCGTAGATGACGGCCAGGTTCTGGTTGTTGACCGGCTTGCCCAACCGGACGACGGTCTCTTCGGGGAAGCTTGCCGCGATGTACTGAGAACTTCCGGTACTGATGTATCCCGAGGGGAAGCTGTGATGCGAGTCGGCGTAGTTGTGGATCGCCAGCACCATCTGCTTCATGTTGTTGATGCACTCGGTTCGCCGGGCGGCTTCACGGACCTGTTGTACGGCGGGCAACAGCAGCGCGGCGAGTACGGCGATGATGGCGATCACCACCAGCAGTTCGATGAGGGTGAAGCCGGACCGTTTCGGTACCGTCGACGCTTGATGGCGGAATCTCATGGCTGCAGGTCCTTGGGTCGAGGCCGGGCTGAGTGAGCCGCCACGGGGGGAAACTTGGCGAAAACGGCCGACTGCCCAGAGGTTACCAGTGGGTTCTTGGGCATGCAATACCGCCCATCGGGGGGCTCAGGCCGGGTCAGATCCACTGAGAATCGATTCGGTTTCCGACCGTGTCTCATCGTCGGGCCAGTCAGATTCCCCGACAAACGTCTTCCAGGTGGCGTACTTCTGCGAGTTGACAGTCTCGGCCAGCAGGGGGCTGCGGGTGGGTTTGCGTGGACGGCTGACAAGTTCCATCCCCGCTTCTCTTGGCGTTCGACCACCCTTGACGACATTGCACTTGAGGCAGGCCGAGACGATGTTGTCCCAGGTTGTCCGCCCCCCCCGACTGCGAGGGACAACATGGTCGAGGCTGAGCTCTGCCGAGGAGAACCGACGCCGGCAGTATTGGCAGCGGTTGTGGTCCCGCAGGAAGATGTTATGACGGTTGAACTTGACGACGTGTTGCGGAACCCGGTCGTAACGCAACAGTCGGATCACACGAGGCACCTCGATCGAGAAGTTGACCGCGTTGATCCAGTCCTCGTCCGCTCCGCGTTCGCCGAATGCCAGCTTCAATTCGCTGACGTCCTGCCAGTCCTGGAAGTCGTACGACCGGTAGTGACCGTCTTCGACATTGATGACCTCGGCGAATCCCTTGATGAGCAGGCAGAAGGCCCGTCGGGCGGTGATGACCTGGAAGGCGACGTAACCTCGGTTGAGCGTGAGGACGTGGGCCTGAAGAGCCGTGGCACCTTCGGTCACCATCGTATTCCACCTTCTCGCGAGCCTTGGGGAACGCACGAGTATTATGCGGCACTGGTCCGGTTGTTCAACCACGACGTGGCCACAACCCGATTCTCGGCTCCGCCTGGCGGCGGTCCGCCCCTATTGGCCGCCCAGCCATGGTAGCGGTGCACCGGCGACCGGCAACCGGACCAGTTCCACGGCGGTCACCTCGTCGTGGTTTCGCAGGTCGTCAAGGGATTCGTCGGTGGGCGGTGAATCCAGGTTGAGCACCGCCAGGGCCTCACCGCCGGGTTGGTCTCGCTCGCGACCCAACGACAGGTGAGCGATGTTGACCTCGTGGCGGCCCAGCACGGTGCCGATGTACCCGATCAATCCGGGCACGTCGTGGTGGCGGATGATCAGCAGGTTGCCGTCGAGATAGGCGTCCAACTGGAAGCCGTCGAGTTGGACCAGCCGCAGGAAACGGTTGCCGAAGACGGTGGCCGAGGCGGCGTGGGTGCCGGAATCGGTGGTCAGCGATGTGCGGACCAGCGTGGTGAAGTTGCCCGATTCGGACGTGCGTGACTCGGTCAATTCGATCCCTCGTTCCCCGGCCAGCCACTCGGCGTTGACCAGGTTGACCTCGGCGTCGAGAGCTTCGCTGAGCAGCCCGGCCGCGAAGCTGGCTGTCACCAGCCGCGTGCTTTTCTCGGTGACCTCCCCACGGTATTCGACACTCGACGATCGTACTCCACTGGACCGATTTCTCTGGGCCAGCACCATGCCCAGGCGGTGGGCCAGGTCGAGATAGACCCGGATGCCGGCCAGGTCGGTGGCGGAGATCGGGGCCATGTTGACCGCGTGGCGGACCTCGCCGTCGATCAGAAATCCGGCCAGGATCTCGGCGGCCTCGATGGCGACCGATTCCTGGGCCTCCTCGGTGGATGCTCCCAGGTGCGGGGTGGCCAGCACACGGGGGTCGGCCAGCAGTGGATGATCGCCGGGTGGTTCGTTCTCGAACACGTCGATCGCCGCTCCGCCGATGTGGCCGCTGGCCAAAGCTTCGGACAGGGCTGTTTCGTCGACGATTCCCCCACGGGCACAGTTGACGATTCGCACTCCCGGTTTCATCTCCGCCAGCCGATCGGCGTTGATCAATCCACGAGTCTGGTCGGTCAGGGGGGTGTGGACAGTCAGAAAGTCGCATACCGGAAGCATCTCGTCGAGATCCTGGTGCAACTCGATCCCGTATTCCGCAGCTCGTTCCGGAGAGAGGAAGGGGTCGAATCCGACCACCCTCATCTGCAGCCCGCGGGCGCGCTGGCAGACGGCCAGCCCGACGCGGCCCAGCCCCACCACACCCAGTGTCTTGCCGGCCAACTGGGTGCCCACGAAACGGTTCCGTTCCCACTGACCGTTTCGGAGACTGTCGGCGGCGGGAGCGATGTTGCGGGTCAGCGCCATCAGCATGGCAATCGAGTGTTCGGCGGTGCTGGTGGTGTTGCCGGCCGGGGTGTTCATCACCACCACGCCGGATCGGGTGGCGGCTTCGAGGTCGATGTTGTCGACGCCGACTCCGGCTCGGACGATCACCTGGAGCCGTCGCTGGCCATCCAACGCCTCGGATTTCAGCTCGGTGCCGCTGCGAACGATGACCCCGTCGGCTGTCGACAGGGCGTCTCGCAGGTCGTCGCCGTCGAGCCCGTTCCGCAGGTCGAGGTCGAATTGGTCATGACGACGGAGTACATCGAGACCAGGCTCGGCCAGCGGATCGGCGACCAGGATGCGAAGCACGGAGATTCGTCTGCAAGAACACCTGACACGTGGTCGGTCCAGCGCCGGCCGAATGAGCCACTAGAATAGTCGCTCGACCGGTTTCCTCAAGGATCGGTT
>DLVV01000137.1:0-5774 GCA_003445035.1 Planctomycetaceae bacterium
GCGTACACGGTCGAGTCGTTGATGAGCGGGCGTGTCGAGTAGTTGGCCTTCCGGTCCCACAGCTTCGTTCCATCAGAAGCCCGGAACGCCATCATCCGGCCACCGCGTTCGGAGGGCAGCGTGTACTGGGTCAGCTGAAAACTCATCAACAACACGTCGTGGCGGTTGCTGAGTGCCAGCAGCGTGCCCCAGATCTCCGGGGCCTTCCACAGGATCTTGCCGGTCCCGGCGTCCAGGCACAGAAGTTCCCCCAGGGCATGAACCTCTTTCCGTTCCACTTTGCCGCGTCGCAAGAGATCCATTCTCGCACGCGGCCGATCGATCAGGTAGACCCGCCCCTGTCCGATTGCGATCGAGTTGTGGCGTATCGAATGACGGGCCGTATAAGTCCATTTCACGCGACCCGTCTTCGGATCCATCGCCCAGAAGTTCTTCGATTCCGGATATCCCTGTCCTGCGTTGGCCCGGTTGTAGGTGTTGATCACGGTGTGATCGGTGATTGACTGCGACCCGAACAGCAGGCCACCCGTGGCGGCGATGTATCCCCAGGCAGCGGGTTGTTTGCCGGATCCGCCGGGAATCGGAAACTCCGCCAGCTTCTTTCCGGTGACCACATCCAGCCGCAGGCACTTGCCGCCGATCCGGGCATAGAGTCCCTGGTCACTCACACAGAAGTTGCTGCCGGTCTTGTCGGCGTTGTAGGGCTGCAGGCTGTCTTTGGGCTTGAACTCCCAGATTGTGCGGCCGTTGTAGGCGTCGACAGCGCGCAGGCCCACACCCTGGACGAACAATCGTCCGCGGTGAAACAACGGCGGTGGCCTGCGGCTTCGTCGTGGTGGCAATGACAGGTCGGCGTCGCGGAACCACAATGTCGCCAGCGGCCCCTTGACCAGGGAATCGTCTGAACAGCACGAGTTCGCTGCACTGGCGTACTGGTGAGTCCAGCTTCCGGCACCGGCCAGTTCGCCACGGACACGCGTCTTCATCGAACCCGGTTTGCCGATACAGAGCACACCTCCGTAGGGGCGCTGCAGTCTCGAGATCTCTTTTGACGTCGGTCCGGTCACGTTCTCGACCGGTTCGGTGATTGCCCGGCAACTGACGATCAGGTTGGCAAAGTACTTGGGGTAGGCGGTATTGCCCAACGGGGAATGGTGGACCGTGATACGACTGCCATACACGCCCGCTGCAGCCAGCCTGCGGCGAGCACGCCGGACGTTGGTGGCGTCGGGGTCGACGGCGTAGATCATCAGGTTCGAGCGACGAGCCAGCGCCAGGGCCAGGTCGCCCTCGCCGCAGCCGAGATCCAGGCAGTATCCGGACCGGATTTCCGTCTTGGCCAAAATCTCCTCGGCCGCCTTTCCATATACCGGGTTCTCGTCCGGGGTGACGAATTTCGACGACTGTTTGTGAACGACGGTCCTGCGGTTGGCTCGGTTGGTAAAACAGTGAATCCGGCCGCGATCGGTGCTCACGTAAAGGCAACCGTTGGCGACGGCCAACCCGCAGGCCGTGCCTGCGACGGCATGCGACCAGGTCACGGTTTTCGAATCGGTGTCGATGGCACAAACCCGGTTCCGGCCACCGGAGATGATCGTCTGGTCGGCGACGATCAGCGAATGGCCGGCCGCCGGCGGATCGATGGACCAGAGCGATTTCAGGCCCTTGACCGTGATCGGTTTTCCCTTCCGATCCTTCTTGTTCAGTTGGACCAGTTGGTAGGCGGTAACAGTCTTGGTGGTGGACCGCACGATGCGGTCGGCCCTTTTCGACAACGCGGCCATCGGGCCGATCCGTTGAGGAGACCCGTCACCGGCAAGTCCCGAGCGAGCGTCGAAAGGGAAGCCGACGTTGAAGAACCAGTCGCCCACCGCGCTGACCCGATCACCACCCATGCGACTGTGTGCTGCGAGATGGAAATAGCGGAGCTTGCCCGTGGTGCGGTCGAATGCCGCGGGGACGGCTCGTCCGGTCGGAACCAGCAGGTTGGTTCCCGAGGCAACCAGG
The DNA here is from genome assembly GCA_003445035.1 of Planctomycetaceae bacterium. Classification (GTDB taxonomy): domain Bacteria; phylum Planctomycetota; class Planctomycetia; order Planctomycetales; family Planctomycetaceae; genus UBA8437. Next base: position 2,008 of record DLVV01000137.1, read on the forward strand.
TGCCCCTGGGCCGCGACGCCGCTGCGGCCGTACGCTCCCGCGTGGGGTTGCGGCATGTAAAGTGACCCGGTGTCCCGGTTCGACCACAGCGGCTTGCCGCTGCCGGCATCCAGGGCATGCAGATGGAATCCGTCGGTGGGCCAGACACCGGCCGCAAAATAGACGACTTTGTCCAGCACCACCGGGCCACCACGAGCCGGCCAGGCCGAGGTCATTCGGTCGTTGCCCAGCACCATCCGGTTTTTCGGACCGCCACGAAATTTCCACAACAGCCGGCCGTCGCTCGCTGACAGGCAGTAGAGGAATCCGTCGTCGCTGGCCGCGTAGACCCGTTGTTGCCAGATGACCGGTGCGAGACGAACCGGGCTGTCGGTGAAGAATGTCCAACGGTCTTGTCCGGTCGACGAGTCGAAGGCGTGAACCCGGTTGTCGACCGAACTGCCAAAAACCAGCAGGTCACCGGCAATGACCGGTTGGAAGGCCTGGTCGAAACCCAGGCGGGCATTTGTCGGCCACGCCCGGGCTGGTAGATGCGCCGATTCGTACGTCCATGCGAGTGCCAGCGGGGACGGCAATCTCTCGGAAGTGAATCCACTGCGCTGGGCGTCGCCGCGGTACTGTGGCCAGTCGGCTGCTCCGGCCGTTGCCGAAGACGCCGCGACCAGCACGAGGACCGCGGTCACCATTCTCCTAGTCATTCGCCTGGGCTCCGGGATGAACAATGGCTGCTGCGAGGTCGCAGATTGCCACAGTGTCTCCCAATGGAGGCGACTGGTTCAAGCGGCCCTGTCCATAATCCAGGTCGGAGGCCGTTTATTCCCAGGCTCCCAGTTTCTTTCTCCAACTGTCGATGACGTTGTCGACCTGGTCGCGACGAGTCTTGTAGTAAATCGCACCGCCAACCAGGCCGATGCCGATCACCAGCAGCAGGGCGCCGATCGTGGCCCGTTGTGCGGTCTGGTCGGCGGCCCGGACGACCTTGATGACGATCGAGACAACGTCGACCAGTACCGTGGCAAAGCCGAGCACCAGGTACAGCCGGATTCGCAGGAAGCTGCCCAGCCCCATTGACACCAGGCTGAGAATGATCAGCGTGAGGTTGAAGGCCACCGGGTGACGATCATCGACCAGCGCGTAGTAGCCGGCACTGGCCAGCATGGCCAGCAATGTCACCAGCCGGATTCGGTTTCGAGTGTCGATTTCAATCCGTCCCCGGAAGAGCTGTAGCAGCACGAGGATTCCCAGGCCGACCGGAATCACGAACGCGTGGAACAGCCGCAGTTCCAGCTGCGACCAGAAAAAGACCAGGACAAACGTCACGAAGCCACCGACGGCCACGATGTTGTAGGGGGACTCGCGGTCGTCTTTACCCAGGAACGTGAACATCAGGCTGTGCAGGCCGACGACCAGCAGGGCCACGTCACTGCCCAGTTTGTTGTAGACCACCCAGATCAGTGCCACGAGGGGCAGCGACAACAGCGTGCCCAGCAGGGGGATACGGATTTCACGGGGCCGCGCATCGATCACCTGCTTGGCGCCGCAGAGACCGAACGAGACGACCAGGCTGGCCCAGACATCGTATTCGGCTTTCCAGATTTCGGGCATCGTGTTGATCAACTGCCGTCGCAGCACGGCGAAGAAGCCCAGCACGCACAGTTGCAGAACGATGTAGGTCGAGATCGTACGTCGCCGCTGTCCCTCGAAATACCAGCCCGCAGCGTAGACGGCGTACAGCGTGCACAGCAGCACGATTTCGCGAGTTTCGAACACCGCGTTGTAGTGAGTCAGCTGGACGAAGACCGTCGCCACGAAGCCGTACCAGAGTGTCCAGGTGTTGATGATGGCTCCGGACCGCCCGGCCAATGACAGGGTCTGGTCGAACAGCCGCGGCTGGGTCCGTGGCCACGTGTCATAGCCGGTCAGCAGCCTGGCCTGGAACCAGCGGCACAGGCTCCCGGTCGCAAACACGGCAGCGGTTATCGTCAGTAGTGGCCAGGTCCTGGCCAACGTCCGTGGAACGTCGGACAGGTCGGCCTGGCTGAAGAATGCCAGCCAGGTGGGGACCACGAGCAACAGGGCGGCGGCAACCGATTCTTCGTTGGATTGAGTGGCCCGGTTCGGTCGAGGAGTGCAGGCCACCAACACGGCCATCGCGGCGAATGACCAGAGCCCGACGGTTGAGTCGGGGTGATGATGAAACACGATGTGCGTCATGGTCACCGCGGCCAGGATTGCGACCCCGGTGCCGAGTTTCAGCCTCTCGATGCGACGTGACGAGAACTCCCAGGCCACCAGTCCGGACAACCACAGGCCGAGAATCGCCCAGACCACCTGGTCTCTGGGGAGGTAGCTCTCGACAAGGAACCCGGCATGCAGGGCGAGCAGGATTTCGACGATCGCCACCCCGAAATACCAGGCCGATTGGCGGATGATCCCCATGTGGATCAGCACACTGGCTGTACCCAGCAGCAGCGGTGCGGCCAGTTGTTCGCTGGAAGCGGTTGCGGCAAACCCGGCGAATCCGATGGACTCGGCCAGTCCCCAACAGGCGGCGACGTGGACTCCAATCAACAGGCACATGCCCCACGCCCGCCGCAGCCGGAACCAGTCCGGACCGTCGATTCGACCCATTCGTTGCACCGCCGTACGTAACGGGGATCGTTGTTGACTGACCAGGGTCCAGAAGTGAGACAGGCCGATGGCACACCATGCGGCCGCAATGGGATGTTCGAGTGGCCTGAGGGGGGCGATCCATGTCAGGGTGAAGAAGCTGCCGATCAACAATGACAGCCCGCCGTAAACCGCCAGCCAACTGGTGCCGCCCAGCCCATGCAGACGCAGCATCACCACCGACAACAGAATCACCAGGGGGGCATTCGCGTGGTAACTGGTGACATCGAATTCCTGGCCGGGAAACATCAGCAGGTGAAAGGCAACACGGAAGAGCCACAGGCCGACGATCACCAGCGACAAAGTGGCCGCCGAGTCGCGATAGCGTGGTGCCAATTCGGATCTGCCGGCAAATCCCAGCTCAGCCCGTGCGTGGAAATATCCGACCGGGAACGCCAGGGCAAACAACGCGGTTTTCGGTTCGCGGAGGGCCGGAATCAACAGAACCGTGCACCAGATCGCGAGCGTGACCCCGAAGTGATACCCGGATTCGCACCAGCCAAACAGTGGACCTTCGCCGTGACCTGGCCGACGTGCCGCCGCACGAAAATACAATCCGGCGATGTAGGCCATGACGCCGGAAATGACGAATCGTTGCCAGGGTATGTCGGCGAGTCCGGGGTCGGTGACGTAGTTGAAGCAGATCAGCACCAGGACCAGTCCGGCCAATGCCAGGCTCGCCCGATTGACGAATGCGGCAACACGATCTCGCCGCCACAGTTCCCGGATCACCGTCAACTGCAGCAGGGTGGCGACCAGGCCCAGGGCCATCAGGTGGATCTCTGAGAGTTCCGCGTCGCGGAGTGCGTCCCCGAGAAACAGCCGGACGCTGTGGATGTTGCCCAATCCCAACGCGGACACGGCCAGCCAGGCCAGTTCCCGGCTGCGACGTGACCAGGCAACGATCAGGATCGCGACGGCTGAGAGATACGGAGCCCAAAGCTGGACGGAATCGCCTCGAAATGCCGGGGTCGCCGTGTGATAGCCCGTGGCGATCACGGCCACGGCCACGGCTGGGGCGAACAGCCATTCCACCCGGGGGGCACGGAAAATCGGCTCAGCGAATGATCCGGTCAGCAGGCCGGGGCGTTGACGGG
>DLVV01000137.1:6126-6252 GCA_003445035.1 Planctomycetaceae bacterium
CCGGCATATCCCAGGCACGCGGCCGCCAGTCCCACCAAGGCACTCCGCCACGGTTCCACAAGAAGCCGGATGTTGGCGTACGGCTGATCCGATTCGATGTGCCCGGTCAACACGTGCAGAAAAACA
>DLVV01000109.1:0-1901 GCA_003445035.1 Planctomycetaceae bacterium
GCCGAACCGTGGCGGATCGTTCGCACCCGCAGACGGGTCTCGGACCCCAGGACCAAGGCGAGGCTTCCGCGGACCGAACAATTCGCCATCGGATTCTTCACCTCCGCCACCAGTGTCACCATCTACAACGGCGACGCTTACCCGAAAGCGTTTCGCGGCAACGCGTTCATAGGTGACGTTGGCGGCAACCTCATCCATCGCAAGACCATGACCCCCGCGGGCCCGACATTCATTGCCCGGCGGGCCGACCAGAAGGTCGAGTTCATTGCGTCGACAGACAACTGGTTCCGTCCGGTCAACTTCGTCAACGGCCCCGACGGCGCGCTCTACGTTCTCGATATGTACCGCGAGACGATCGAACACCCCTATTCGGTTCCCGAGGACATCAAGAAGTACCTGCGGCTCGAAAGCGGAGACGACCGCGGCCGGATCTACCGACTGGTCCCCCCGAAGTGGAAACAGCCCAAACCTGTGAAACTCGCTGCCGCTGGCTCACGTGACCTCGTCAAAGCTCTTGAGTCCGACAACGGCTGGACGAGACAAACGGCACACCGACTGTTGTGGGAACGAAACGACCGCAAGACGGTTCCCCTGCTGGCCAAGACCGCCATACGCTCCGCCGAACCCCTGGCCCGAGCCCACTCGCTCTGGATTCTCCACGGCCTGGAGGCACTCGAGGATCAGGTCCTGGTTGCTGCACTCGGCGATCCCTCACCGCGCGTCCGCGAACATGCGATCGTGCTGGCCGAAGACCGGCTGGATCGTGCCGCTTTTCGCCCGGCCCTGGCACGACTTTCCGGTGACCCGGATCCTCGTGTCCGCTACCAGGTCGCCTTCAGTCTCGGGACGGTCGGGACCGCCGATCGCCAACTGCCGTTGTCGCGCCTGGCCAAGCGAGCCCCCGCCGACAACCACCTGAGGTTCGCCGTGATGAGTTCGAGCCTGGGTCTCGAAAACAAGTTGCTGCAGGCATTGTTGCGGGACAAGGCCTTTCTGGCCAAGAACGGTTCGTCGGCGTGGCTGAGCGATTTCGCCCGGCTGGCCGGTGCCAACCCGAAACCCAGCGAAGCGATCTCGATTCTGCGACTCGTCCTTGAGCAACAACACCCGTCTCGACGGCGAGCCGAATTGCTGACCGCACTGGGGAACGGCCTGTCCCGCCGGGGACAATCGGTTTTGGGGGTCCTGGCCGACCAGGCAACTCCCGCACCGCTCCGCATCTCCGCCGACCAGGTGTTCCGCCAGGCCGTCACAACCATGGCCGGATCCGCCTCTTCGTCTGCCGACCGCGTCGCCTCGGCACAACTGCTCGGTTTTGCACCCGCCACGGTGGCTGTTCCCGCCCTGGCCAGCCGACTGGGGCCTGGTGATCCTCCGTCACTGCAACAGGCGGCGGTCGCCTCGTTGGCACGTCACCCCTCCCCGAAGACCTGGACAGCACTGCTGGCCAACTGGAAGGGCCACAGTCCCCGACTGCGGTCCGACATCGTCGACGTCCTGGTCCAGCGGCCCACCTCTGCCGGACTGCTGCTGGATGCCGTCGCGGAAGGCCGCGTCCTGATTGCCGACCTGACGGTCGAGAAACGTCAATTGCTGATCAACAACCGGGCCCCCGCGCTGAGAGTTCGAGCCGCCAAGCTGCTTGCGGGCGCACCCACTCCAAACCGTGCCAAGGTGATCGCCCGCTACACCCCGGCCCTGGACAAGGCGGGTGACGCCGCTGCCGGAGCCGCCGTCTTCAAGAAACTCTGTTCGGCCTGCCACAAGGTTGGCACCATCGGTCACAAGCTCGGCCCCGATCTCAACAGCGTCAGCAACAAGTCGCCCCGTGACCTGTTGATCAACATTCTTGACCCCAACCGAGAGGCCCAGCCCAACTTCATGACCTACACGCTGGTCAC
>DLVV01000109.1:2219-6572 GCA_003445035.1 Planctomycetaceae bacterium
ACCAAGGGTCGCGTGTTGACAGGAATCGTGTCAGCCGAAACCGCAGATTCCGTCACGCTGACACGAGCCGAGGGCAAGCGGGACATCGTGCCGCGTTCGCAGATCGACATGCTTGTCTCCAACGGCAAGTCGCTGATGCCCGAGGGACTCGAGAAAGAACTCTCCCCCCAGCACCTTCGGGACGTGGTGGCGTGGATCAAGGGCCTGAAACCGCCCGGCAAGTGACGGGCACCGCCACCGGTTGCCCGCCCGGCGAACGACCGATACAGTGTCGGCTGTCCCGGTTGTCCGGGAGATCTTCTTGAGAATCGCACACCGGAGAGACGCCGACATGTTGCCTCGCATCACCACGCTGCTGCTGGTTGCTGCCGCCCTGTTGCTCACCCCGTTTGCCGGATCCGCCGAGGACAAGGACGGCTGGATCTCGCTGTTCAACGGCAAGAACTTCGACGGCTGGAAGATCGGCGACGCCAAGCAGGGCAAGTGGAAGATCGAAAACGGCAACATCGTGGCCAACGGCCCACGAAGCCATCTGTACACGATCAAGGAATTCAAGAACTTTGAATTCAAGGCTGAGGTGATGACCACGCCCGGCAGCAACTCGGGCATCTACTTCCACACCAAGTACCAGAAGGTCGGTTTCCCCAGTGCCGGCTACGAGAGCCAGGTCAACGTGTCACACGGCGACCCGGTCAAAACCGGCAGCCTCTGGGGCGTCGTCAAGCTCTACGAGACCCCGGCCAAGGACAACAAGTGGTGGGAGCAGCACATCATCGTCCGCGGTCAGAACATCGTGGTGAAGATCAACGGCAAGACGGTACTCGACTACACCGAGCCCAAGGGCGTTCAGGGCGGCCGCAAGATCAGTTCCGGCAGTTTCGCCCTGCAGGCGCACGACCCCAAGAGCGTCATCTACTACCGCAAGCTGCGAGTCAAGCCGCTGAAATAGCCGGACCAGGAACGACACGGCGTCCGGAACGTCATCCGGACGCCGGACCGAACTGCAGTTCCAGCAACAGGTCCTTGACCTCGGTCATCTCGACCCGGTCTCTGGCAATCGCCGTTGACGAGCCGATGAGCACCGGCCCCTCGTCGGCCTCGCGGCCCGGCGTCGGTAGCCGCCCGTGGCTGCCCTTGACGATCGATCCGTCGAGTCCGATCACGTCCATGTAATACCGCATCCCAAGTTTCTTCTTCAGCAAACGGCCGGCCACGCGGGCCGCCGGCCAGGACAACTCGGGATCGATGAACAACTCGACCGGGTCGTAACCCGGCTTGCGATGGATGTCGACGGTGCGGGCGTAATCCGGCGCCAGGTTGTCATCCAGCCAGAAGTAGTAGGTGAACCAGGCCCCCGGGTCGGCAACGGCGACCAATTCTCCACTGCGACGGTGGTCGAGACCAACCTCGGCCTGTGCAGCCCGGTCGAGCACCCGATCAACGCCCTCGGTGGCCTCGAGCAGTTCCTGTACCCTCGGCAGATCATCCGGATCTTTGACATAGACATGCGCCACCTGGTGATCGGCCACAGCAAAGGCACGCGAGCCTCCCGCGTCCAGCGATTCCCAGCCCAGCGGTTCACGACGGACTGACAACAGTCCGGCCTCGCGGAGGACCCGGTTCAGGGCCACCGGACGGTCAACGGCCGTGATCCCGTATTCGGAGAGCACCACCACCTCGGCGCCCAGTTCCCCTGCGACGTCGATCACACGGCCGGCCTCCGCATCAACCTCCATCAGATCGCTGGCGATGGCAGGATCGTCCGGGCCGAGCCGTTGCAGGTTGTAATCCAGGTGCGGCAGGTAGGCGAGGGTCAGAGAGGGACGATGCCAATCGAGGATCCGGATCGTGGCGTCTGCGATCCAGCGAGTGCTGGCAATGCCGGCCGTCGGCCCCCAGAATTTCATCAGGGGGAACACGCCCAGTTCGGCCTGCAGCCGGTCCTTCAGCTCGGCCGGCTGGCTGTAACTGTCCAACACCTTGCGACCGTCGGCCGGGTAACTCGGCCGCGGGGTCACCGACCAGTCGACCGGTGCGTACATGTTGTACCACCAGAACAGCTTGGCCGTGGTGTAACCTGTCTCTCGCCGTCCAGCGGCCTGGTAGATCCGCTCGCCTCCGACCAATCGGTTCGACTGCCGCCAGAAGTGGATCTCGGCCAGGTCGCGGTCATACCACCCGTTGGCCACCGCACCGTGGTCCCGTGGCAGCAACCCGGTCAGCAGGGTGGACTGGACCGAGCAGGTCACCGCCGGCAACACCGTCCCCAGCGGACAGGCGAAGCCCCGACCGGCCAACCGTGCCAGGTGCGGCGTGTGCTGGCCGATCATCGCGGGCGTGAGGCCGACGATGTCGAGGACGACCAGCGGGCGAGTCATCGGCGGAGCCTCGTCGGACTATCCGGCATCAACGCCGGTCGGAGCATTTTCGCGGAAAACATCCGGCGGAGTGAAATCGAACCGCTCGCTGCCGCTGAAGAACTCGATCGGATTGTCATAGACGATCTTCTTGATCTTTGACTCGCTCTGACCGCGACGTCTCAGTTCCATGATGAAGTCGGGAACCGCCGTCGGGTTCGAAGGACCCCAGTCTCCGGCCGAGTTGACCATGATCCGTTCGTCGCCGTACATCTCGATGATGTCAGCGGCACGCGAGGGCGTGCACTTGGTAACCGGGTAGAGGGTCATCGCACACCAGAACCCCTCCTCACGAGCGAGTCCCACCGTGTGTTCCTCGACATGATCGATCAGCACACGCCCCGGATCGACCCGGTGATCCTCGAGCAGCATGTCGATGATCATCCGCGAGCCCTTGTACTTGTCGTCCAGGTGCGGTGTGTGGATCAGGATCAACTCGTTGGTCCGCATCGCAAGTTCCACGTGCTCGCGGAAAATCGTGCACTCGTTGGGCGTGTTCTTGTTCAGCCCAATCTCGCCGATGCCCAACACTCCCGGCTTGTCCAGGAACTCGGGAATCATCGCGATCACCTCACGCGACAGTTCGACGTTCTCGGCCTCCTTCGCGTTGATGCACAGCCAGGCGTAGTGCTGAACGCCCGACCAACCCGCCCGGGTCGGTTCGAACTCGGTCAACTGGCGGAAGTAGTCTCGAAAACCATCGACGCTGCCACGGTCGAACCCCGCCCAGAATGCGGGCTCGCTGACACCCACGCAGCCCATACGAGCCATCCGCTCGTAGTCGTCGGTCACACGGGAGATCATGTGGACGTGCGGATCGAAGAAGTACATCGGCCGCCTCCGTCAGGTTCAGGCGTCGTCGCCGGGAGAATCGGACGTTTCGTTCGCGTCTGCAGTATTCCAGCCCGACCGGTAGGGGTCGCTGAAAAGGACCTGGATCTGTTCGGCGCGGTTCAGCCCCGGCCCGGAAAGGATCTCCAGCCCCTGTTGAATCCGTTCTCGCCGCACGTCATCGCTAATCACCTCGGCCCCCTCAGATCGATCAACCCGGTCCAGCGACGCGGCCAGCACCAGCAACCCTGCGCGGATGTCCAGGTAAACCTGGTCAAACACCTCGGTGGCGTTTTGTACCGATTCCATCACAAGCCCCTTCTGTCCGCAGCCGAGCCACTCGATAGATTGTCGGACAACCGACATCACTCCTCTTAGTCTCGCCCCGCGATCGAGTGAATTCAAGAGGCCAAAGCCGCTGGGACTGCCGACCAACCAGGCCCTGACGACCCTGTCGACGATGCCGGTTAGGAAGCCTGGGCGACGTTACCACCCGGCGACCTCAAATCCTGCGGGCTTCGCAGTTCATCGTAACTTTCAACCGTGGCCCGACTTCGGTTCCGCTCCTCCCGGACCGAGCCAGTTCACTCGACTGCCGCCATCACATTGTCGGGGATTCTCTGCACCTGGCCATCGCCGTCGACGCAGGCCAACACCGACCGAGCCGTCGCCAACAACTCGTCCCCACAGAAAACCGAGTACTCGTGTTCCAGTTTCGCGGCCCCCACCTTCACCAGTCTTGTCACCAGCTTCAGCACGTCGTCGTAACGAGCCGGGTGACGGTATTTCGCCTCCAGGGACACCACCACGAAGTAACGCCCGTCGGCTTCCATCTGGCGATAATCGCCTCCCTGTGACCGGAACAGTTCGGTCCGCCCCATCTCGTAGTAGTTGAAATAATTGGAGTGGTGCAGAAACCCCATCGCATCGGTCTCGGAGTACCGCACCCGAATCTCGATTTCGTGCTCGGAAGCCATGAGTGTCCCGTGGTCTGGATCTGAAATCACGGCGAAAGGACCATCTCTCGCAAACCTCGATTATCGAGAACCACGCGAGGCGAGGAAAGTGCCGCAGAGACAAGAACCGATCCTTGAGGAAACCGGTC
>DLVV01000309.1 GCA_003445035.1 Planctomycetaceae bacterium
CGCCCGTTCCGGCAGACCAGTTTCTGGAGCGAGAACTCGCCTACTGGATCTTCCCCCGCCGCGTGTATTCGGCGGCCGCCATTCGCGGGACAAAGCGGTCAATCGAGGAGTTCGTCCGGACGCGGAAGATCGGATGGGCGGTGAGCGGGAAAGAACTGGTCGAGGTGAAACCGGAAACGGTCGAGTCGGTGTTGGNNCTCCTGGCTCACCTGGTTCCGGCCGTGATCGGATGGGCGAAGCCGGAGATCCGGATGGTCCGCGCCGTCGGAGATCTCGACAGGCTCATCGTGGAGGTCCTGGAACGCGTTCCAGCCGATGAGGCTGTGTTGGTCGACACCTGGCAGGCCCCGCACGTTCCCGCAGACCAGTTCCTGGAGCGGGAACTGGCCTACTGGATCTTCCCCCGCCCCGTGTATTCGGCGGCCGCCATCCGCGGGACAAAGCGGTCACTCGAGGAGTTCGTGCGGACGCGGAAGATCGGATGGGGGGTGAGGGGGAAGGAGCTTGTCGAGGTGGAAGCGGAAACGGTCGAGTCGGTGTTGGGGCCCCTGGGGCCTCCCGGCAGCGAGCCCGGTTCCACGGCTCGTTCGACAGCACCGTTTGGTCCGTTGCAGTATCCCTCGCTGTTGGGTTGGCTGCTGGTCGGGGTGGCCGTGGTCGTCACCATCGCCGGCGGTTGGGGGTTGCTGGTGTGGTTGGGAGTCGATCGTCGGTTGTCGTCGCAGAGCGAGCGGTGGGGATGGTCGTGGTTGGCGGGACTTTCGGTCACCTCGCTCGCCGCTCTGTTCTTGTTCCTGCAAGGCAAGCCTGTCACGCCCTCGTGGTTGCCGTTGTTGCCGAACCTGGGATTGGTGATCGTGGGTGTCGTCTTTCGGACGTGGGTGCACGGCGGCCATGTTGAGGATGTTGCCCAACGTGCGGAATCGCCGTCGGGCGTGTTGAACGGGAAGATCCGTCTGTTACCGCTGGTGCTGTTCGGCGGGGCCGTGGTGATCGGGGCGGTACGGGGAATCGATGGGTTCGACCAGCGGATGCAGTGGGGGTACAAGGCGAGGTTGATGCAGACCGAACCGGGGCCGTGGGGCGAGTCGGTGTTCCAGGATCCTGATCACGTGCACTTTCATCCCAGGTATCCACTCCTGGTCCCGGCCGCCGAGGCGGTTTTCGGGGGCGTGGGGGTGTGGGAAAGTCCGAACGACGGTCGATTCAGCGAGTCGTCGGCGGTGTTGATCTTTCCCCTGACCTGGCTGGCCCTGGGAGGAGTTGTGATCGGCGGTCTGCGGCGGATGAAGAGCCGAGATCCGGTGCTGGGGGGCATGCTGCTGCTGGTGATGCCCGTCTGGTGCGGCCTGGGAGCGTTCCAGAACAACCTCGCCGCATTCAACGGGTGCCCCGAACTGGTTGTGGGAGTGGCCCTGCTGGCAGCGGTGGTGGCAGGGCTGGCAGCCCACCAACAGGGAGGTGGCTGGTGGTTTCTGGTTGGCCTGTGCCTGGTGGTGGCCGGGTTGGCCAAGGCCGAGGGGCCGGTGGCGGTGGTGGTTCTGGCGGGTGTGGGAACCGCCGCCGCGGTTGCTCACCGCGAACGACGGTCGCTGGGGTGGATTGCCCTGACCGTTGCTGTTGTGGGTGCGGTCCTGGTCACGCACGAGGTGGTTTTCACGCGGGGCGTCGTGGCCGGAGTGCTGCCGGATGACTATCGCCGTTTGCTGCACTTTGCAGACGCGGTCGATGGCCTGGGCCGTTTGCCGACGGTCGCGACGAGATTCCTGTTGGAAGCCGCGGTCGCACCATGGTTCGGCGCCGTCGGCATCCTGCTGACCGTGGCCATCGTCCGAAGCCGGGGCGGCTGGCGGATTCCAGCGGTGGGCTGGCCCCTGGTGACCAGCATGCTGATGCTGGCCGCCTATTGCGTGCCGTTCCTGGTGATACCCGACTACGAGAACAACCTGGACTGGGCGGCCGGACGGCTGGTGACGCAGATCATCCCCCTGGCCACCTGGTCCCTGGTCGTCATGCTCTTCGGCAATCACCGTGGTGACACGGATCCAGACGACGAATCAGTGGACCCGTTGGCCGGGGACCGCGCCCGAGTCGGGGGCGAGTAGGAAGATGTTCTCTCCGCCGGGTCCGGCGGCCAGCACCATGCCTTCACTGATCCCGAACCGCATCTTTCGCGGGGCCAGGTTGGCACAGCACACGACCAGCCGGTCGACCAGGTCCTCGGGCTGGTAGACACCTTTGATGCCGGCAAAGACCGTCTTGCGGACGTCGCCACCGAGGTCCAGCACCAGTTGCAGCAGCTTGTCGGCGCCCTCGACGTGAGAAGCCTGGGCCACTCGTGCCACCCGCATGTCGACCTTCATGAAATCGTCGAACGTGCAGTTGTCGGTTGTCAGTGGTTCCTGTTCGTGCGCTTCGCATGCAGCCGCCGGCGCGACGGCCTCGGCGTCGCCGGTTTCATCGGTGGACGATTCTTCCGAGGCGTTTTCCGAAACGGTGTCATTGTTGTCGGCCGTGTCGCCGGTGGCCTCCTCGGGCGTCTCCTCGGGCTGGGCGTCTCCCATCGGGGGAGCTTCCCTGCTGTCATCGATCATGGCTTGCACCTGTTTGGGGTCGACTCGTTGCATCATGTGTTGGAATTCCGCGACCGGTGTTCCGGTCAGTGGAGCCTGGGACTGGTCCCAGTTGGTGATCGGATCGCCGAGCAACTGGTCGGTTTGTTCAACCAGCCGGGGCAGAACGGGGGCGAGATAAACGACCAGCTGCCGGAAGAGGTTCAGGGCGATGCTGCAGACATCGTCCAGTTCGGCTTCGCGGTCGGGATCTTTCTTCAGTACCCACGGAGCGGCGTCCTCGACGAACTTGTTGGCCACGTCGGCCAGTGCCATCACTTCCCGCATCGCCGAGTTGAAGTCGCAGGCCTCGTAGGCCTCGGCGATCCGTTCACCCGCCTCGGCCGAGGCGGCAAACAACCCCCCGTCGTCGGGGTAGGTGGCGGACAGGTGACGCCCCGAGACGAACTTGGCCGTGCGGCTGGCCAGGTTGACCAGCTTTCCGACCAGGTCGGTGTTCACCTTGGCGACGAACTCGTCGAGGTTCAGGTCGAGATCGTCGAGTCGCGGGCCGAGCTTGGTGGCGTAGTAGTAACGCAGCCAGGCGGGGTTCAGGTGTTCGAGGTAGGTCGAGGCCTGGACGAAAGTGCCCTCCGACTTCGACATCTTTCGTCCATCGACGGTCAGGAAACCGTGGATGTGCACTTTCGTCGGCAGGTTGAAGCCGGCGGTCTTGAGCATGGCCGGCCAGAACAGCGTGTGGAAGTAGGTGATGTCCTTGCCGATGAAGTGGTGCACCTCGGTCTCGGGGTCTCGCCACCACGTGTCGAAATCCTCGCCGTTGGCGGCACACCATTGGTGTGTCGAGGCCATATAGCCGATCGGAGCGTCAAACCAGACGTACCAGAAGTGACCCGGGGCGTCGGGGATCTCGAACCCGAAGTACGGTTCGGGTCGCGAGACATCCCAGTCCCGCAGCGGTTCACCCAGGAAATGCCCCTTGAGGTAGTTGGCGACCTCCGACTGCAGGTGCTTGCCGTCCTGTGTCCATTCTTCAAGGAACTCGTGCAGCTGCTCGATCTGGACGAAAAGGTGATCGGCGGTGCGGGTTTCGGGTGTGGCACCCGAGAGCGTGCTGCGGGGGTCGATCAGGTCGGTGGGGCTGAAGTTGGCCAGGCACTGGTCACAGCTGTCACCGTACTGGTCGGGAGCATCGCACTTGGGACAGGTGCCGCGGACGAACCGGTCGGCCAGGAATGTGCCCTCGACCGGGTCGAACAGCTGGGTGACCTGTTTCTGGTGGATCAGTCCGGCGTCGCGGAGCGACTGCCAGATCTCGGCACACTGCGACCGGTTTTCGTCACTGTTGGTGCTGCCGTAGTTGTCGAAGGTGATATCGAAGCCGGCGAAGTCGCGGACGTGGGCCTGCTGCATTTCGCCGATCAGTTCCTCCTCGGTCCGCTTCTCCTGGCGGGCGCGGATCATGATCGCGGTGCCGTGAGTGTCGTCGGCACACAGGTAAATGCAGCGGTGACCGCGCAGGTTCTGAAACCGGACCCAGATGTCGGTCTGGATGTACTCGACCAGGTGACCGATGTGGATGTGCCCGTTGGCGTACGGCAAGGCCGCGGTCACCAGGATCCGACGCCCGCTCATTGCCGTCTCCGCAGTTTCGATTACCTAGGCAGCGTCGAATTGTATTGATTCGTGGCGAACGGACCAGATCAGGAGGGGGACAACTTGGGTAGTTCCGACGGAGATTCGTCGACGGGCATTTTGTCTTGCCCCGGAAAACCCATTTCACTACGGTTCCGCCGCTTCACTCACACTGCTTCTCCACCGATACGAAAAACTCCGGACCGAGGAGGAAATCTGCAATGACCCGTCGAATGATGCCGTTGTTGATCGCGCTGATGTGTTTCGTTTTGGGTTGTGTGACGCCGTTGAACAGCCGTCAGAAGTCCGAGTACGAGTCGCTGTCTGCCAGGGGATTGCTTGTCGAAGAGAAGGATCCCAAGCTCGCCGCGGTACTGGGAATTCTGCCCGGCGGTGGTTCCTTCTACACGGGAGAATTCGGGCTGGGCATCGTCAACCTGGCGGCGTGGCCCTATTCGATCCTCTGGGATCCCATCAGCGGGGCTGATGCCGCCAAGAAGATCAACTTCTATGCGACCGTGGCCGAGATGGAAGCCAAAAGAAACAGGGAATTCAAACAACTGGACAGGCAACTCGAAGACGGCGACATGGCCCAGGCGATTTACCTGAAGAAGAAACGTGAGATCGAGGACAAGTACTCGGTGCAATCGGCGCACTGATAAACGTCGGCGGGTTGTCCCGGCCAGCACGAGGATCGCCGCGTTCAAAGCGTCGAGGTTGACCTAGTCGGCCGGTCGCCGGGGGAATGTCATTCGCACGGTCAGTTCCCGACCTTTTCGTCTGAGCACGATCGGGATCGTGTCACCCCACGCCTTGTTGAGCATGGGGTGAGCATTCAACTGCTTGATGGTCATGTCTCGAGCCTGGCCATCCAGCCTGACGATGATGTCTCCCACCCGGATCCCCGCCTTTCGGGTGTGTGGCCCCCAGATGAAGGTCACCTTCAGGGCGAGCTTGCCGGGGGCGAGTTTCAGTCGACGGCGTTCGTTGGCGTTGAGCCTGCGCCCCCAGAGTCCGCAGCCGGGTCCGACCACGTGCAGGGATTCCCGCCACGACGGATCCGTTGATTTCCGCCAGCCGGCCGGCAGGTCGAGCCGAACCGGAATGGCCCGGCCGTTTCGCTTCAGTTCCAGCGACAGCCGACCCGGGTCGGCTGTTTTTTCCAACACACGGGACAGGTCGCCCAGGGTCAACACGCGGTGATCCTCGGCACGGATGATCGTGTCACCACGGCGGACACCTGCGCGGGCCGCCGGTGTCCCCGGCTTCACCGCGCGGATCATCGACTGACGATCGGGGGCAACGGTGATGCCGAGATTGGCTGCGGTCGGATAGGTGAAGACCATGTGCCGCCGCAGCTTGTCCTGGTTGCGGAGATGTCGCAGCGAAGCCACTTTCACGTCATGGCAGTGGATGCACTTGTTCTTCCGCTTGGCCAACATCGCCCGCATGGTCGGAATCTGCTCGGGCGTGCGGACGGTCCGGCCGGTCGGTTCGAGCCGGCTTTTCAGTACGTCCTGCACCTTGTGCAGGGCCAACGCCGATCGCATGGTCGCCAGCAGCGAATTGCGATTCAGGTGCGATTCCGGCGACGAGTCGTCCCGGCCGCCGTACCGGGTGTAGATTCGGTGTTCGGCGTCCATGAAGAACGACATCCATGTCAGATCGAACTCGAACTGGAACAGCTCCAGGTTGATGCCGTTCATCGACTGGATACGGACGCAGACAAACTGGCGGGACAACCGTCCCACCCGGGGGTCACGACGGACAACCTGCCCGTCAAAGTCGTTGCAGGCCTCTCAGCGTTCGCATCGGAAGACGACGAACATGGGCTTGCCGGTTCGCCTGGCCAGTTTTCGACCCTGCTCGTAGTCGTAGACCCAGTTGACCAGCCCGTCGAGCTTCTGGAAGGGGGGCTTTTGTGCCATCGACGGGACAGCTGTC
>DLVV01000222.1:0-1628 GCA_003445035.1 Planctomycetaceae bacterium
CGACGTAACCCTCCCCGTCACCGGTACGCAACGCCGAGCCGCGAAAGCCAAGCCCGTCGGCATTCAGCGTTCCGCCGCCCTCGTGAAACCGTGCCTTGGAACTCCCGGCGGCGTAGTCGGCATCCTTGCTCTGGTCAAATCCGGCGTAGAACAGCACGCCCCCTCTTGTCTTCTTGGCTACGTCCTCGCTCCGTGCAACGTTTTCGGCACCGGGCAGTCCCGCGCATACCAAAACGGCCATCACCAAAAACAACGTCTCGTAACGCGTCATCTCTATCAGTTCCAGAATTCGGAGTCGTTCTGTGGGCATCTCGAATGGCGGCCGTCTTCACCTGGCCTGCTACATCCTACCATCGGGCGGGTCATCAACCTCGACGGAATGGTCTCCGGTCCAATGGTGACCCTACTTCCCGAAATGCTTTGACAGGAATTTCAGCGTCTTGCCATTCGACCACTCGTGGGGGCCGTCGAAGAAGTCCGTTTCGACTCGCTTTTGTACGCCCAGAAGAGCATAGACGCGTTTCAGTTTCTCGAATCCCCGGCGAGCGTCGGCAATGGGAGCGCTTTCATCCCGCGTGCCGTTGATGAGCAGGACGGGCCTGGGGGCATGCAGGGCGACCACGTCGGACATCTCGCCGTACTGCATGACGCCCGGCAGGCAATTGCAGATGCAGTGATTCATGGCGTAGAACGAATTGCGATAGGAAGAGAAAATACCGGCCATCATGACCAGCTTCACCCGCTTGTCGAGAACCGGCAGATAGAGCGACAGCGTGCCACCTCCCGAAAGACCGGCCAGTCCAATTCGCTTCGCGTCGACCGCGTCCTGGGTTTCGAGAAAGTCAATCACCCGCATCGCGTCCCAACACCGCAGGCCGGCCGGCGACATGCCCAGCAGCACGGTGTTCATGGTCACGTTCTGACAGCTGCGTCTCAGCGACCCGCCCTGCGGGTCCTGGTACCCGGCCGTCTCGTTCCATCCGCGGACAATCGGCACCGCCGTCACGTAGCCATGCTCGGCAAAGAAGCGGGGGAAGTCGCGAGCAAGCAACGGCCGCGGCGTGCCTGACTTTCTTCCCTCTCCCAGGTAAGGAACGACGCCGTCGTGGCCATGCAGACAGACGATCGCCGGTGCCCGCTTTCGGAGCTTGTGCGGTACCAGGTAGTAGACCGGGCACCAGTAGGTCTTCTCGGTTTGAATGTAGATCTTGTGCCGCGTGAACGTGTCGAACCGCTGCTTTTCGATCCATTTTACCCTCAACGGCACGCGGTCCGGCATGCGACCCAGGACCTTGAGCATTCTCGCCCGAAACGCCTTGCGCCAGGCCTTGTGCTCCGCCACCGTGGTGGCACTCCAGGCGAACTTCGGCAGCGTGGCGTCAGCCAGCCCGCGGAAACTCGTTTCCACCCGGTTTTCCGTCGGTGGGGCGTTGTCCGGCGGAGCCGCCTGGGTGAGCAACGGAGCACTCACGGAAACGCCGAACAGGATCAGCAGTCCCAGTTTTTGGGTCAGACGCATTTCGGCTCCTTTGATCTTCATCAGGGTCTCCCGGTTGTGTTATTGCAGCAATTCCACTGATACCGGTGTTCAATCTTTCCGTTCGAGGCGGTTCAAGAACCGTACCCAA
>DLVV01000222.1:2019-2530 GCA_003445035.1 Planctomycetaceae bacterium
CACCAACCGTCGAAATCGTAGGCCGCAGTCGGGGAATCGTGGCATTTTTCCTGTCGCTCATCGGTTTCAGCCCGATCACACGGTTCATCCTCGCCGGAAACGAACTCCGTTGCCAATCGGCAAGCCTGTTCGGGCAAAGCTCGCAGACGATTCCGATCAACCACATCGCCACGCTGTCGGCCGGTGTGCGGAAACCGGTCGGGAACCTCGTCGCGGCTGCGGTGTTTCTGTTGGGGGGAATCCTTCTCAGTGTCTCCACAGAAGACGTGATCGCATCGGCTATCGGACTCGTCCTGGCCACCGTACTGGTCATCGGTTATGTGCTGGCCAAATCGTTCTTCATCATGGTGCATCCCGAAGGAGGACCCGAGATTGCTCTCAGGTTCCAGCCCAATGTGATCGAAGGCATCCCCATCGACGTGGAGCGGGCGTTGAGCGTCGTTGCCGTGATCCGGGATATGGTGATCTCCCAGGACGCAACGACCTCGACGGTTCAACCCGAGCCCACACC
>DLVV01000222.1:2893-12061 GCA_003445035.1 Planctomycetaceae bacterium
GCCCACACCAGAGCCCACACCAGAACCAGAACTCGAACCTGTCCTGGCCCCTCCGGACCCAGGCGAACGGGAAACCGAGGAACCCCCGTTGCCCGAGGCCAGTGAAGCGGACGAGATCAACGCCACGGCGTTGTTCGAGGAGGCTCGGAGACGGGCTGCGGACGGACGCAAAGATGAGGCCGTGGCACTTCTCACGGGGATCGTCGACCAGTTCCCCCTGACGTGGTCCGCCGAACAGGCCAAGCAAACCCTGGCCAAGCTCGACAATCCGGGGGACCAGTGAGAACTGACCTCGTGGCCGAGGACCCGATCTCGCCCCGCCCCCGGCTCACTCTGCCGGAGGATTAAACACGCGAGTCGGCGGCAGGAAATCGCGAGTCACCTCGTCCGAGGGATCCCGCAGTTCGAACTCCGCCTCCACCTCGTCGATCCAGTGACGGATTTCCGCCTCGTATTCGCTCGTCACCCCGGCCTGCACCAGTTCTCGCTGGAACTCGGCCACACCACCGGAATCGAGCTCGGCTTCCTCGGCTGACGGGAACCTCTGGATCGGATCCGGATCGACCAGTCCGTGCAACAGCCGCAGCAGCGGCTCGGTCAAGGCGAACTCTTCGACCGGCAACGCTCCCGGCAACCAGTCAAAGACCGACCGCTTGGACGTCAGCATCTCGGCAAAACTCATCCCGGCAAACGGTTGCTCGCCCGAGAGCATCTCGATCAGCAGGTAGCCGACGCTGGCCAGGTCCGAGGCGGGCGTCCCGGGCTGTCCCTCCAGTACTTCGGGCGCGGCATAGATCGGCGTGCACGGATGCACCGGGGGCCGGTTCTCAAGTTCAAACGCCGCACCGATATCGATGATCTTGACGTTGCCGCTGCGCTTGAGCATCACGTTGGACGGCTTGATGTCGTTGTGGACGATGCCGTGGCGATGCATCGCCGACAACGCCGACAGGCATTCCCGGATCACCGACGCCGCCGTCCCCGGACGCAACCGGGGCTGCTGCCGCCCCTCGGTCATCACCACCTGGTTGATTGTCTGCCAGCGACGCTCGGTCACCTGCTCGCGGACACGGCCGTAGGCATCGGGAGTCAACAGCCTCCGCAGGTCGTACCCGTCAATCCACTCCATCTCCAGCACGTGAACGCCTTCGACACTGACCACGTTCTGCACGTCGACCAGGTGGTCCTGCTGGATCCGTGCAACCCGCGAGGCGACCGTGGCCAACCGAGCCATCTCGGCAGAGTATTCCAGCGGGGTGGTGAATCGGTCCGGTGAGAAGATCTTCAACGCCACCGGGATCGTGAAACCGTCAACCCCTCGGCGTTCGCTGAGATACACGACGCCCTGGCCTCCGACCCCCAGGCACTTCCGGAACGGACGCACAGCGTCCCAACCCACCACCTCGCCGTCCACCAGCGACCGGTAGTGCTCGCCCAGTTCCTTCAGGCCGTCTCCGGGTCCCGTTGCCTCGGTCGTCATCGCTCTCGCCACGTCTTCTCGCCCGCCCGTAGCCCCCCGTGTAATCAATCCGCCCCCGTCGCTCAAGTGCCACTCGCCTCCCGGGACTGTCCCCACAGCGGTGACGAGCGGCGAGAAGGCCGGCGCAACGCTCGCCTCGAGTGTGACAGAAAAATCCGTGAGACGGGGACGCGTGGAGGTCGTCCGCCTAGCGTTCGGCCACCGGCGTGTAGTCCCGAACCGTCGGACCGGTGTAGATCTGCCGCGGACGGTTGATCCGACTGCTGGGATCGTCTCGAAGTTCCTTGAGGTGAGCGATCCAGCCGGGCAGACGTCCCAGGGCAAACATCACGGTGAACATGTCGGTCGGGATCCCCATCGCCCGGTAGAGCACGCCGCTATAGAAGTCGACGTTGGGGTAGAGCTTCCTCTCGACGAAGTACTCGTCGTTGAGAGCCACGTCCTCGAGCTGCTTGGCGATCTCCAGCAGCGGATCGTTGACGCCCAGCTCGTCCAGCACCTCGTCGCAGGCCTTCCGCAGAATCGTCGCCCGCGGGTCGAAGTTCTTGTAGACCCGGTGGCCGAATCCCATCATCCGGAACTCGTTGTCCTTGTCCTTGGCCATGTCGACGTACTTCTTGTAGTCGGATCCGTCCTGGCGGATCATCTCGAGCATCTCGAGCACCTTCTGGTTGGCTCCACCGTGAAGCGGTCCCCAGAGAGCACAGACACCGGCCGAGAGCGAAGCAAAGATGTTGGCCTGGCTGCTGGCCACCATCCGCACCGTCGACGTGCTGCAGTTCTGCTCGTGATCGGCATGCAGAATCAACAGCACGTTCAAAGCGTCCTGGAGAACCTTCGGCACCTCGTAGGTCTCGGTCGGCACCGAGAACATCATGTTCAGGAAATTGGCGCTGTAGGAGAGATGGTTGAGCGGATACACCAGCGGCTGGCCGATCGACTTCTTGTAGGCCCAGGCGGCCATCGTCTTGGATTTGGCCAGGACCCGGATGATGTTCAGGTCGTCATCCTCGTCTCCGGAGGCCTCGGGGTAGTACGTGGCTAGCGAGGCGATCATCGAGGAGAGCACGGCCATCGGGTGAGCCGAGGCGGGATAACCGTCGAAGAACTTCTTCATGTCCTCGTGGATCATGCTGTGAGAGGTCAGCCCGTCGCTGAAACCCTGCAGCTGATCGGCCGTCGGCAGGTCCCCGTAGATCAGCAGGTAGCAGACCTCGGCGAACGTGGCATTCTCGGCCAGTTGTTCGATCGGATATCCACGGTACCGGAGAATCCCCTCCTCACCGTTGATGAAACAGATCGCACTCTGGCAGGCACCTGTGTTGCCGTAACCGGAGTCGAGTGTGATCGCCCCCGACTCACCGCGAAAGCGGGTGATGTCGACCCCTCGCTCCCCCTCGGAGCCAACGACCACCGGAAGTTCGTAATCCTGCCCGTCCAGGCTTAATTTGGCACTGTCCATCGTGTCGCTTCTGGCCCCGGAATGTGTTTCGGATGATGATTCCCGTCGATCCCAATAACTCGACAACAGCGGACCGACGAAACGACCATTATCCAAGTCGGTCCATCGGATCGCAAGCGAGGCCGCCGGAGGACTTGGCTCCGGAACCCAAGGAAGCACGCCCCGACGACGGGTCATCTCACCGGGATGATACGCCGGGATGCCATTTCGCTCGTGGTTTGGACTCGGATCCCCGCCACAATCGCAGCGCGCCGGTCCAGTCGCCGACGACCAACCATCCCGGCACACCGACCAGGGCCACACGGGTGACGATGTCGTCCAGCGGCCCTCGCCGATCCTGTTCGGCACCGGCCTGGTTCCAGGTCCGAGCCACCCGATCGTGGCCGACGGTCGCCAACTGACCGTCGGCACGGCAGGCAATTCCCAGTACGCCTCCCTCGTGAGCCATCCAGTTCCTCAAGGGCCGTCCCCCCTCAGCCTCCCACTGGCGAACGGTCCCGTCCTGGCTGGCCGAGGCAACCACGCGACCATCGGGTCGCCACGCCACGCCGGTGACTGCGCCGCGATGACCGACCAGTGCCGACACCCGGTCCCACTGGCGAGTCTCCCACAACACCAGGCCGCCTCCACGATCACCGGTGACCAGTCGTCGCCCGTCGGGGCTGAATCCGATCGAGACAACCCAATCGGTGTGAACCGCGAGCCGGCGGATCGTCCGACCGGTGGCCGTCTCGACTATCCGGACCTCTCGATCACTGCCGATGGCCAACCGCTTCCCGGACGGATCCAGCGCCGACCCCAGCACGACATCCTCGCCATCGGTGACGGCAAACAAGCGTCGCCCGGATCGCACCTTCCAGCCCACCACGGCTCCCGAGACCCCCGCCTGGCCGCCGGCGGCCCAGATCACTTCGCCATCGGCACTGAAGGCGAGCTGGTGCGGTCGACCCTCGGGAAACGGCAGTGCTCCGGAGAGTTTTCCGCTGACCGCGTCGTAGACCAGCACCTGCCCGATCCCACCGACAGCCACCAGGGACGACCACGGGCTGGCCGCCAGGGCCACCACCGTGCGGCCGCGGGCAGAGGTCCGTATCGCCACGGCCGGCCAGCCGAAAGGACGAGCTCCCGGCTGGTCACCCTCGCCCTTCAAGACGGGACGACGGAGGGACGGGCCGACACGCGAGAGCAGCGAGCGAGGACGCTTGGAGGTTCTTGGCCGGCTTGTCCTGGTCGCCAGCAGCCCGCCGTCGATCCACTGACGGATCAGCTTCAATTCGGACGCAGGCAACCGCGGCCGCTTCGGCGGCATGTGCGGCTCCTCGGCGTGAGACACGAGCAGGTAGAGCCGGCTCTGCAGTGGATCACCCGGGACCAGCACCTCGCCGGAAGACCCTCCGGCCATCGCCGCCACGTATCGCGACAGGTCGAGGTCGGCCTTGGGTTGTCCACCGCCGTGACACCCGGTGCAGCGACGACGAAACAACGGCCCGACCTGGTCACTGAACGTCACCCGCGGGGCTTTCGGTTTCGTCGCGGCCGGGTCTTCGGCCAGGGTAACCGGAGACAACACCAGGAGGACCAGGACCACCAGGGTGTTGGTTCGCTCGTGCATCTGGTCACACTGCGTGGAGGGTCAAGATGGTGTGCTGCGGATTCCCGAAGGGAACCGGATCAGTGGTTGAACAGGAATTCCTTGGAATTCAACAACGCCCAGAACAACTCCTGGTAGATTTCGTTCCGATCGTCGGCGGCGGCGACAGCCGCCAGCAACCGGGTCCGCTCGCGATCCGTCGGTTGCCGGGACAGGCAGCGAACGTAAAGAGCCGAGATCACGGTGGCCGGTTCGTCACCGGCCGTCATCAACCGCTTCAGAACCTCGCCCCCCTCGATCTTGCCCCAGGTCGTGGCGCCGTTGATCAGGTGCAGGGCCTGCGAAAGATTCGGCTGCACGTCGACCTCGCAACTGCAGACCGTCTCGCGGTTTGAACGGCCGAACGTCTCGAGAAAGTCGGTGGACATCGCGGCCACCGGCAACTGCACAGCACGTGTGCCCAGCGGAAATCCCCCCAGGCGGCTCGGAACGCCCGTGGCCTGGCACAGGCAGTCGTGCAGCACCTCGGCCCGCAACCTGCGGAATGACGCATGGGAGAAGTTCCGCCGATCGTCGAGATTGCTGGCAGTCGGCTCGGTCGCTCGCTGGTACGCGAACGAGAGCGTGATGACGCGAATCAGCTTGCGGAAATCGTAACCGTCGGCCACCAGCCGGGCGGCCAGGAAGTCGAGCAACTCGGGATTCGACGGTGGGTTGCTCAACCGCACGTCATCCACCTGGTCAACGATCCCTCTTCCAAAGAACTGCGCCCAGGCAATGTTGGCCAGGTTCCGTGAGAACCACGGGTTCCCGGCAGCCGTCAGCCAGTCGGCCAGCACGGCCCGGCGATCCCGTCGACCCAGCCTGGGCACCTCGCCACCGAGAAACTTCGGAGGCATCACTCGGTCATCGATCGGATGACGGACCTCACCCGACCCCTTGTTGAAGACAATCTGTTCTCGCGTGTCCTCCCAGTTCCGCTTCGAACCCAGCTGCGCGAAGAACGCGGCGAAACCGTAGTAGTCGTTCATCGTCCAGCGATCGAACGGGTGGTTGTGACACTGCGCACACTGGATACGGGTTCCCATGAAGACCTGGGCCACGTTTTCGGCCAGGATCTTCGGTTTCCCGACCTGGCGAAAGTACTGCGCCGGCGGATCCCGAAAGAAGCCACCCTCGGCCGTCAACAACTCTCGGACCATCCGGTCCATCGGCACGTTGGCCAGGAATCGCTTCCGCAACCAGCCGAAAAACCCCCCCTTGACGTTGCGAACCTGCAGCAACTCGGCCCACTTCATCACCCAGAGATCGGTGAACTCGGGTCGCTTCAGCAACTCGTCAACCAGACGCTTTCGCTTGTCGGGACGCTTGTCGGCAATGAACCGGTCGTATTCGCCCGTCTGAGGCAACAACCCGATCGTGTCCAGGTAGACCCGACGAACGAACGTCGAGTCATCACAGATCGGCGAGGGAACAACTCTCAGTTTCCTGAGCTTGCGATGGATCAACTCGTCGACCGCGTTGGCCGCCGGCAGATCGGGAAACGCCGCCGCCGGCCCCCCGGGGACCACGATCACCGGCAACCCGACGTTGTGTTCACCAAACATCGCCATCACGAACGACTCGCCACGCCGTTGACCGCTGACCACCGCGTCGGCTGACACGACCGCCGACGCGGTGTTCGTGCTGGTGAAGACGGTCAGCCCGGTGACATCACGATCGGTGCCGTCGTCGTAATGCGCCCGGACGACCAGCCGGTGAGAACTTCCCGCAGCCGCGTCCTCTCCGAGCCGCGTGCCCGACAGGACGACCTCCGAGGGGAACACCTCCAGCCGCTTCACCCGGGACACATCCCGGGGATCCCGCGGTGCCCCCTGCTCGAGCCACTTCAACAGCACCCGGTACATCTCGCTGTCGGCGTCGAACCGCTGGCCACCACCGTGAACCACCTGCTCGGACGGCTTCGTCAGCAACAGGCTCTCGGCCGGCCGGGCCAGGTCGATCCGCCGGCCGACAAATTCCCGGGTAATCCGGAAGTGGTCCCCGGCCGGGTCAAACCCGAACACGGACAGCCGAAATCCTCGCTGTCCACGCGACGCCCCGTGGCAACTGCCGCTGTTGCACCCCCCCTTGGTCAAAACCGGCATCACGTCGAGACCGAATCTCACCGGAGAAGTCGCGTCGGCATGGCGAACAGTCACCGGGACGACCAGCCGACGGCCATCAACGGTCACCACCAGGTCCAGTGCTCCGTCGGCCACCGGCTGCAGAACCCCTCCGACGATCCGGACCCGATCGGCCACCGAAGCCACCAGCCGGGCCCGGGAGGTCAGATCACGGGTGCGACCGTCCGCAGTGACCGACTGCACGATCACCCGCTGGCGATCGGCGGCCCCGTCGAGCGTCACCCGGGACGGGTAGACGCGAATCACCGGGTCGTCGGCCATCGCGGCACTGCCGCAGACGGCAACCGCCAGGATCCCAACAGCGATCCGACAATCGGCACGCTTTCTGTGAACGAAACCGGAGATCATGGCCGTTGCCCCTCCCGTTTCTCCTGCTGACGTCCGGCCGCTGTTTCCAGAATCCTCAATTGCCCACCGTGCCCCAGCCGTTGCACGACGGTCGTTTTTCGACCACCTGCTCGACGCCATGGGATCGAGACCCGGCAGAAGAGCGTCTTGTGCAACCCGATGGCTGCCGTCTTGCCGGCCGTCACCCGAAAGGTGATCGATTCGGACGTCGTGTCGATCTCGACCGGCCCGGCCGTCACCCCCTCGGGCAATCCCAGCAACTCGGCCTGGGCCGCACCGGGGAACTCGACCTTCTGTTCCAGTTGTGCCTTCAACTCGACTGTCTCCCCTCTCCGAAGAATGGCCCGAGCGAGAACCAGGTCCAGGAATGCGGGAAGCACCTCGAGTGTCCGCAACTGTGTCGACACGCCACCTCCGCGAAGCTGGGTGGCTTCGCGCGAGACGACCGCGATCGGCCAGCGACCCGGCCGCGCCTCGCGGTTGGCTTCCAGCCGCATCTCCACCACTGTCTCGCCGTCGGACAACGGGCCGGACAACTCGGCGCTGATCCCCGGGGGCAAATAGAGCATCGACAACCGCACCTTTCGCCTCAGTCCCGGACCGACGCGGGCGCGAATCTTCAGCAGCGACTCACCCTCCTGGACCAGCGGAGCCTCCAGCGGCTCCAGCTTCAGATACACGGGGTAGTCCTCGGCTACCGCCACGGCCAGCCGTTCGGAGTCGACTCCGAAAAAGGCGTAGTTGGGAGGATTGAGTCCGTAGAAAACCGTCTGCTCGAATTGCGTGGCCAGCGGCCGGCCCCGTGGATCACTGGAACGGAACCGTGCCAGGCTGGCCGTGCGGCGAGCATCCCCGGCCGCGGTGAACAGCATCGGCACCCGCCTGGCGGTCAACCCGGGTGCTTCGACCGACACGCCCGGCGGCAACCCCTCGGCGGCCACCGACAGCGGCCCCTCGGGACAATCCTGCCTGAGATTTTCGACGATCACCGCGTAGCGATTGCCACGGGGCACCGATACGCTCTGCCCGGGAGTGCCTCGCCAGTAAGGCGGATCCCGACGAACGAACAGCGTCAGCTTCGGCTCGATCCGGGTCACCTCGATCCGGTAGTGGTAATCGACACCACCTTTCTTGAGGTGATCGGCCACCTCGACCACGTACGCGCCTCCCTCGTTTGCCGTCATCTCCGTGTAGGCGTCCTGGGCGAACCAGCCGGCGTGATGGCTGTTGTAGGCAAACATCGACGTGCGGTGCCTGCGTGGCGGATCATCACCCCCGGCGACATTCGTCCCGTCGCGGACGCGATGAACGCTGATAACCGAATCGAGCCGCGAATAGAGTCGACGGGCGTAGACCTGCACCCTCAGCCGCTGTCCCTTTTCGGCTCGAAAGCGAAACGTGTCGACGTCGCCGGGCTTCGAGATGACTCCGGCAAACGCGGCCGGTGCGGCCTGCTCCGACGGCGGTGACTTCCGCCAGTCGTCGTTGGGCTCGACCTCGACCACCGTTGGCAGGTCGTTGACCCGGATCGGGTGCGGGGTCGGAGCCGAACGTCCGTCGAGCATCGGGGTGACGGTGGTTGTGCCGAAGACCGACCGATTGCGATCGGTGGAAACGGCCAGCAACTGGGTGAATGGCCCCCGGGGATCACCCAGGAAGGTCATCCGCACCGTTTTGTCCGAGACGCGACCGGCGGCGATCACGGCGAGGGGACGCGGGAAGGTGCCCACGTGCAACAGGTACCTCCCCCGGGGCCCCTTGTACGACCCCTCGTTCCCATAACCACTCTCGCGGATCGCGATCATGCAGGGACCAGAGGTGCCGGCGACCCATCCGGTGATCGGATCGTGCAGTCCCAGTCCCGTGTCATCCGACTCGGCCAGCACCCGGGCCCTGGCATCGAAAACCGTCACATGAGCATCGAACAGGCCCTGGGCCATCCGCACGGCCTGGACGTCGACGTTCAGACGCTGGCCCTTCTTCACCATCACGCGGTACCAGTCGAGTTGGCCCACCTCGCTGATGTACCCCGAGACGGTCGTGTTGAGCGCCACGTCCTGGGGATCCTCGAATGTCGTCGCCCGCGACCGCTCGGCCAGCC
>DLVV01000222.1:12445-21842 GCA_003445035.1 Planctomycetaceae bacterium
CGGTGCTGGCCGATCCGGCAGTCGGCCGACACCCGGATCGTCGCCAGGTACTCCCGGCCGTCCGGGGGCAGCCCCTGGGACTGTTCCAGCAACGTCAGCCCCTGGCAGGCCAGGCCGGGCGAATAAAACAGGATGTCCTCGGCCGAGGGCAACCAGGCACAACGCAACAGGACCGTCGCAACGGTGCCCCTCTGCAGGTAGCGGGGCGAGGCCGAGACCACCGAGCGGGCTTCGGACTGGGCCCACACCGTCGAGAACATCGCCAGCACCAGGCCGACCGTCACCAGCGGCCGGATCGCCCGGTCGGCTCGCCCGCGGCAACTCATGACCCCTCCAGCAGCTCTTTGACCACCCGCCCCCCCTTGACGATCTCGATCGGCCGCGCGCCCGGAGCCATCAGTTCCTTTTCGGCGACGATGCCGATCTGGTGATAGACCGTCGTCAGCAGGTCCCGGGGAGCCAGGGCCCCCGTGTCGGGCGAGGAGGCGGTCAGGTCGCTGGACCCGTGAACATGCCCCCGCCGGATTCCGGCCCCGGCCAGCATCACGCTGAAGACCCGGGCCCAGTGGTCGCGTCCGGCCGACTTGTTGATCCGCGGTGTCCGTCCGAACTCGGTGGTGACCGTCACCAGGGTGGTCTCGAGCAGCCCACGGTCGTCCAGGTCTGTGATCAGCGCGGCCAGGGCGTGGTCGAAAACGGGAACCTGGCCGGCCAGCGAGGGAGCAATGTTGAAGTGGGCATCCCAGGTGCCGTACTCCAGCGACACGAACCTCACGCCCGCCTCGACCAGCCGTCGTGCCAGCAGCATCCTCATGCCCGCCGCCCCACTGCCGTAGGCTTCACGGGTTGCGGGCTTTTCCTTTGAGAGATCAAAGGCCGCACGGGCCGCGGGCGAGTCGATCATCCGGTAGGCCTGCCGGTAGAACGAGTCGATCGCCTTGAGACGCGGGACCTCGGCCTCGCGGTCGACCCGTTCGTTGACCAGCGACAGCAGCGAACGGGCCCGCGACTGTCGGGCCGTGTTGACACGGGCCGGTGGCCGCAGATCCTTCACGGCAAAACCGTCCTCGGCCGGGTCGCTGCCCAGGCCAAACGGGCCGTGGGCGGTGCTCAGGTAACCGTTTCCGGCAAAGCGGTGGGGCTTGCCCGGCACGCAGATGTAGGCGGGCAGATCGTTTCGGGGGCCGTACTCGTGAGCCACCACGCTGCCCAGGCTGGGGTAACTGATCGCGGGACTGGGACCGTACCCGGTGTACATCTGGTGCACGCCCGCATCGTGGTCGGCCAGGACGTGGCTGACGGCTCGGCACAGCGTCACACGGTCAAGGATCGTGGCGGTGCGAGGCAGCAGGCTGCTGAACTGGACACCCGGAAGACGGGTGTCGATGACCTCCAGCCCGCCACGGTATTCGGTGGGAGAATTCGGCTTGGGATCGAACGTGTCCTGGTGAGCGATCCCACCGGGGAGAAAGATGTTGATGACGCTGTGGGCGGGCCCGGGGCGGCTCTGGAAGTCCTTCTGATCGGACCGGGCCTCCCAGCGAAGGAGGTCCGGAAGACTCAGGCCCAGGCCACACAGGGTCCCGACCTGCAAGGCTCTGCGGCGGGTGAGGACAGGGAATGGCACAGGCCTCATTGTCATCTGAGGACCGGGACTGTCAACAGCCACCTGCCATCCGCATCAGACCCGAGAGGTGAACTCGGTCGAGGACGTTTCGACGAAGTCCTCGCCCCGAAGGCTGGCCCAGAAGTGGTACGCACCGGGCACGACGTTCGGCTTGGGGTCACGCAGCATCACGAAGCCGCCAACCTCGTCCGACTCGCAGAACGTGCGGAACCACAGCATGCCGCAGACGTTCGGCTGAGGCGAAAACAGGTGCACCGCGACCCCCTCTTCGACGTGCAGATCGTGCAGCATGCCGAAGAACCCCGTCGGGATTCCCTTGACCGACTTCATCTCGATGCCAATCGTTCGACACCCTCCACCGGAGGGAGATCTCCGTTGGCCGTCCTGGCCTCCCCCCTGGCACAGGTCGACCAGGGTGTCACGGAGCAGGCAGAGATCCGAACCGTCCCAGATCTCCTTGGTGCCCAGGTCCAGCACGGGATAGCCACGGTCGTAGTGGACGTCGATCCGCGGCGAATCCTGCCAGCGAGACTGGATGCTCTGTCGGATCGATTCGGGCGTCGCAGCCGGCTCATCCAGTTCGACAGGGTCGATCGGAGGCGGACAAACAGCTTGGTTCATCTCGAGGCTCCATCTGCGGCCCGCAGAAGATGACCCGCGGAATGGACCGCGGGGGAGGTGAGTGAGAATCCGCGGTCCTGACGATGCACAACGAAAAGGGCGGGAAATATTCCGTTGGCACCGCAGGACGCGGAAATTGCCCTTTCGAGCTACCTGATAACCCCCCCGGGAAGAAAACTGTTCGTGGGAATCCGGAGTTTTTTTCGGTGTGTTGAAAATTGGTGGGCACCTCCCCGGCACAACTCGGTTGGTTGTCCTCCCAACTTCGTTACGATGCCCCCCAACCATGCCGGTCTCCACCTTCCACCCGCTGATCCAGAAGTGGTTCGCGTCACGGTTCGACGCTCCGACCCAACCGCAGGCCCAGGGCTGGCCGGCCATCGCCGCAGGGGACCACACCCTGATCGCCGCCCCCACCGGAAGTGGAAAAACCCTGACCGCCTTCCTGGCCGTCATCGACCGGCTTCTGCGCGAGGGACTCGAAAACGGCGGGCTCGACGACACCGTCCGGGTCGTCTACGTCTCGCCCCTGCGTGCCCTCTCCAACGACATGCACCGCAACCTCGAGTTGCCCCTGGAGGAGATCCTCGAGCTGGGACGCCAAGAGGGCTACGACATGCCCGAGCTGCGGGTCGGACTCCGCACCGGTGACACCAGCTCGTGGGAACGCACCAAGCTGGTCCGTCGCCCGCCCCAGATCCTGGTCACCACGCCCGAATCGCTGTT
This sequence comes from Planctomycetaceae bacterium, assembly GCA_003445035.1. GTDB lineage: Bacteria > Planctomycetota > Planctomycetia > Planctomycetales > Planctomycetaceae > UBA8437. The sequence goes on from DLVV01000222.1 coordinate 15,420, forward strand.
CCTGATGCTCACCGCCGAAAAATCTCGCCAGACCCTCGGCGAGGTGGACACGTTGATCGTCGACGAGATCCATGCCCTGGTTCGGGACAAGCGGGGCAGCCACCTGGCGCTGAGCGTCGAACGCCTCGAAGCCCACACCTCCGCCGACCTCCAGCGGATCGGACTCTCGGCCACCCAGAAGCCGATCCACCGGACCGCGTCGTTCCTGGTCGGTGACCGGGCGGCGGAGGGCATCCCGACGGTGATCGACGTGGGTCACCAGCGAGAGCTCGACCTGAAGATCGAAGTCCCTCCCAGCGATCTGTCGGCTGTCTGCTCCCACGAGCAATGGGCCGAGATCAACTCGCGGATCGTCGAACTGATCAACGCGCACACCAGCACGCTGGTCTTCGTCAACACCCGGAGGCTCGCCGAGCGGGTCACTCACCAACTGACCGAGATCCTCGGCGAAGACCACGTGGGCAGCCACCACGGTTCCCTGTCGTCCGGGACACGCCTGGACACCGAGCAACAACTCAAGGAAGGCCGGCTGAAGGCGGTCGTCGCCACCGCGTCTCTGGAGCTGGGCATCGACATCGGGCACGTCGACCTGGTGATCCAGATCGGTTCTCCCCGGGCCATCGCCACACTGCTGCAGCGAATCGGCCGCTCGGGCCACTCGCTGGGACTGATCCCCAAGGGACGGCTGTTCGCGTTGTCGCGGGACGAGTTGATCGAGTGCCAGGGGATGGTGCGCGCCATCCGCAGCCATCGCCTCGACGAGGTCCAGGTCCCCGTCGCGCCACTGGACGTGCTCGCCCAGCAGATCGTCGCCGAGGTGGCCGCACGGGAATGGTCCTCGGACGAATTGTTCGCGATGGTCAGAGGGTCCGGGCCGTATTCCCGATTGACGCGAGAGTCGTTCGACGAGGTGATCGGGTTTCTTTCCGAGGGCATCACCGACACGTCCGGACGCGGACGCGTCTACCTGCACCACGACCGGGTCGGCGGGCGGTTGAGAGCCCGCAAGTCGGCTCGCCTTTCGGCCTGTACCAACGCCGGAGCCATCCCCGACATCGGCAGCTACCGGGTCGTCACCGAGGACGACCTGTTCGTGGGAACGCTCGACGAGGACTTCGCGATCGAGAGCCAGGCCGGCGACGTCTTCCTGCTGGGAAACACGTCGTGGCGGATCCACCATGTTCGCGGCGAACGCGTGACGGTCTCGGACGCCGGCGGAGCCCCTCCGACGATTCCCTTCTGGAGAGGCGAAGCCCCGGGGCGAACCTGGGAACTCTCCGATGAGGTCTCGCGGTTGCGCGAGGAGATTGCCGAACGGATCGGAGGACCGGGGGGCGAGGAATCCGAGCGTGCCCGACGGTTGGAACAGGCGACACGGTGGGTCGCCGACGAGACACTCTGCAACGAACACGCCGCCGGGCAGGTTGTCGATTACATCGCATCGCAACAGGCCGCTGTCGGATTGGTCCCCTCGGGACAACGAGTGCTCTTCGAACGGTTCTTCGACGAAGCGGGCGGAATGCAGGTGGTGGTCCACGCCCCGTTCGGATCGAGGATCAACCGGGCCTGGGGACTGGCGTTGAGAAAGCGGTTCTGCCGGTCCTTCGATTTCGAGTTGCAGGCCACCGCCGATGACGACGGCTTCATCCTCTCTCTCGGCCCGCAGCACAGTTTTCCACTCGAGAGCCTCTTCGGGATGCTCGGACCCCACAACGCTCGCAACCTGCTCGAACAGGCACTGCTGGCCGTCCCGGTCTTCCAGCTTCGCTGGCGGTGGAACCTCACCCGATCGCTGATGGTGCTCCGCCGGCAAGGCTCCAAGAAGGTGCCCCACGCGATCCAGAGATTCCGTGCCGACGACCTGTTGACGGCCGTCTTTCCCAAGCTCACCGGGTGCCAGGAGAACATCACCGGGGACCACGAGATCCCCGAACACCCGCTGGTGCAGCAGACGATGCACGACTGCCTGCACGAGGCGCTGGATTACGCCGGGCTCCAGCAGGTGCTCGAGCGAATCGACTCCGGCGAGATCGAACTGGTGGGCCGCGACACCCGTGAACCGTCGCCGTTCACCTGGGAACTGCTCAATGCCAACCCCTACGCATTCCTCGACGGAGGCGAAATCCAGGAACGACGGGCTCGGGCCGTGGCCACCCGCCGCAGCCTGTCGGTCGAAGAACTCGGCGACCTCGGCCGTCTCGATCCCGAGGCGATCCGACAGGTCATCGAAGAGGCCCGGCCGCCGGTACGTGACGCCGACGAACTGCACGACCTGTTGCTCTCGCGGTTCGTGCTCCCTGCAAAAGCCTCCGTCGACGATTGGACCGACTGGTTTGCCGAGCTGGTCGAGACGGGCCGGGCGACCAGGGTGACGGTCGCCGGCGGCCACACCGCATGGGTCGCCGCCGAACGGCTGCCGGCGGCAGTGGCCATGTACGAGAATCCGACGCTCGACCCATTGCTGGCGGCCCCCGACGGGGTCCGCACCGGGTACTCCTCGACCGAGGCTCGCCTGGCGGCCGTGCGGGGTTTGGTCGAGATCTGCGGGCCAACCACTGACGAGGAGATCGCCGGCGAGTTGTCCATGACCTGCTCACAGGCGTCGGCGGCACTCGAAGCGCTCGAAGGCGAGGGCACGGTCCTCCGCGGACGCTTCCGATCGGCCGAAGACCGCCCGGAAGGACAGCGGCAAACCGAGTGGTGCCACCGGAGACTGCTGGCGAGGATTCACCGGTTGACCGTCGAAGGTCTGCGACGACAGATCCGGCCCGTCGACGTGCCCACCTTTCAGAGGTTTCTCGCCCGGCACCACGGTCTGCACCCCGGCACCCAGCGGTCCGGTTCGGCCGGACTGTTCGAGGTCGTGGGAATGCTGCAGGGACTGGACATTCCGGCCGGGAGCTGGGAAGCCGAGCTGCTGGCGAGCCGGCTGAACGGTTACCGAGAGAGTTGGCTGGACGAACTGACGCTCTCGGGCGAGGTCGGCTGGGGACGGCTGTATCCGAGCGGCGGGGCCTTCGAGCGGGCACGGCCGATGTCGTCGCTGTCCAGGACGGCACCGCTGGGGCTGTTTCTCCGCGAGGACCTGGGGTGGTTGACCCGCTGGAGTCGGGTGCCCGAGGCCGACACGCTGGGAGCCAGCGCCCGCGAGATCTTTGATCTGTTGTCCGAGGGGGGGGCCCAGTTCGCCGCCGACCTGCTGAAAACAACCGGTGCGCTGCCCGACCAGCTCAGTGGAACGCTCGGTGAACTGGTCCGTCGCGGGCTGGTCACCTGCGACACGTTTGCCGGCATCCGCCAGATCGTCGCGGGGACGGCATCGCGGCGACGACAGCGGGGCAGGAAGACCCGCACGCGACGACCGGTGGGCGGATCGGGACGCTGGAGCGTGTGGTCACGGGGTGGAGCTGACAAAACCGACGACAACGACGACAACGACGAATCCGGACAACGGCAGCGGGCCGCCGAAGCCGACGCGCTGGAACAGTGGGCCTGGCAGCTGCTCAGGAGATGGGGCGTCGTCTGCCGTGACCTGTTGCGGCGCGAGCCTGGCGCCCCCAAGTGGTGGCAGCTGCTGGGCGTGTTCCGGAGACTGGAGGCGCGGGGAGAAATCCGGGGTGGACGGTTTGTCGAGGGACCAAGCGGAGAGCAATTCGCCCTGGGAGACACCGTGCGGCGGCTGAGGCAACTGCGGGACGAGGACGGGCAGGGCGGCGGACGGCCGGAGATCCTGGTGATCTCGGCCACCGATCCACTCAACCTGATCGGGATCCTCACCGAGGGAGGCCGGGTGCCGGCCGTGTCGCAGAACCGGGTCGCGCTGCTCGACGGCCGCGCCGTGGCCGCGGTCACCGGTGGCGAACTGGAATGGCTCGAGGACCTGGACGACCGGACCAGGGAAATGGTCGAGGCGGAACTGCCCCGAGAGTCGTCGCCAAGCCGACGGCCGGTGCTGGCCGTCGAGAGCAGTTGATGGCCTCAACGGCCTAGAGGAAGTCGTTGATGATGTTCTCGAGCATCTCCTGCCGCCCGCTCTCGTTGGCCTCCGGCTGGCCCTTCTCGATCATGTACGACTCCAGTGACGCGAAGCTCGCCTCGCCGGATTCGATCTGGGACCCGACACCCTGGTCGTAACTCCGATAGCGGTTGGCAACGAAGTCCGAGAGCACTCCGTCGGCACGGATCGCTGCGGCGATCCTCAGGCCGCGGGCAAACGCGTCCATGCCGCCGATGTGGGCGTGGAACAGGTCGATCGGCTCGAAGCTCTCGCGCCGCACCTTCGCGTCGAAGTTGACGCCTCCCGGAGCCAGCCCGCCCTGGGCCAGGATCACCAGCATGCAGCGAGTCGCCAGGTAGATGTCGGTCGGGAACTGGTCGGTGTCCCAGCCCAGCAGCAGATCACCGGTGTTGGCGTCGATGCTGCCCAGGAATCCCTGGTGCGAGGCGTAGGTCAGCTCGTGCATCATCGTGTGCCCGGCCAACGTCGCGTGATTGGTCTCGATGTTCAGCTTCACGCGGTCCTCCAGCCCGTAGGCACGAATGAAGTTCAGGCAGGCGGCCGCGTCGAAGTCATACTGGTGCTTGGTCGGTTCCTTCGGCTTGGGCTCGAACAGGAACGTGCCGTCGAACCCGATCGAGTCAGCGTGCTCGGCCGCCATGTGCATGAACCGTCCCAGGTGGTCCAGTTCACGCTTCATGTCGGTATTGAACAGGTTCATGTATCCCTCGCGGCCACCCCAGAAGACGTAGTTCTGGCCGCCGAGCCGGTGAGTGACCTCCAGGCACTTCTTGACCTGGGCGGCCGCGTAGGCGAACACGTCAGCGTTGCAGCTGGTGGCGGCTCCATGCAGGTACCGGGGATGGCTGAACAGGTTGGCCGTGCCCCACAGCAACTGGATGCCGGTCCGTTCCTGGGCAGCGGCCAGGGCATCGGCGACCCGATCGAGATTGTCATTGGCCTCGACCAGCGACGATCCCTCCGGAGCCACGTCACGGTCGTGGAAGCAGTAGAAAGGTGCTCCGAGTTTTTCGATGAACTCGAAGGCCACATCGACCCTGTTGACCGCGTTCTCGACGGATTCGCTGCCGTCGTCCCAGGGACGCTGCAGGGTCGGAGCACCAAACGGATCGGCCCCGGTGGCCCGAAATGTGTGCCAGTAACAGACGCTGAAACGGAGATGCTCCTCCATCGTCCGTCCCTCGACCACCTCGTCGGCGTTGTAGTGGTGGAAGGCCAGCGGGTTTCGACTCTCGGAACCCTCGTAGACGATCTTTTCGACGTCGGGAAAGTGCGACATGGGAGAGCATCCGTCGGTGTGGGGAGGAACAGCCTCGGCGATCCGTAATGTACTGCTCGACCCAGCATCGGGAAAGCCGCGGGGATGAGCCCGAAAATGGTCTTGCCCCGTGAGAGCGGTTTGCTGACACTACCGCGCGCCACTCCCGTTCTTCCAATCCACTCGATGGTGACCGTGATCGCTCGCCGGTGCTCCACGCTGCCACTGGCTGTTCTGATTGCCGCCGGCTGCGCGGCTATGCCGCCAATGGCACCGGTCGGACCGACGCCGACCGTTGTACCCGGGACGATCACCGAAACGACCTGGGAACAGACCGTCGACGCGCTGCACTCGTTCCACTTTTCGATCGAAAAGGAAAACCGGCTCGCCGGAACGATCCAGACCGGATATCTGCCGGGAGCAGGACTGCTCGAACCGTGGCACTACGATTCGGTCACGTTGGGAGATCGGATCGAGAGTTCGCTGCAACCGATTCGGCGTCGTGCTCTCGTGACGCTGACTCAGATCAACACCGGGGTCCAGGTCAATGTGGAAGTGATCAAGGAGCGAGAAAACCCCAGCGGACCGACCCGGCATTCTCCCGGAGTGGCCACCTACCCCGGTGGACAGCCGCTGCAACGTGATCTCAACGTCGTCATCGGTGGCTCGACACCCCCAGGGTGGATTGCCCTCGGCCGTGATGCGGCCCTGGAACGTGTCCTCCTGACGGCCATCGTCGCCCGAATTGGCCGGTAGAGGCCTGGCCTCCCGATCAGCCAATCCACGGGAATAACCTTCCCAAGTTACTTGACACCCCATTTTGTACCCACTACTTTCAATTGAGACTGAATCTCAATTTCACACGTGTGCTTTACTCTTAGGGCTTCGCACCGAGCAACTAGAGGAACGAAGAAGCGTCATGGCAACTGGTCAGAACTCTGAAACCCGCAGATCCTACAAACGTGGATTCACACTGATTGAACTGCTGGTCGTAATAGCCATCATCGCGATTCTGGTGGCACTGATGCTGCCGGCCGTCCAACAGGCACGCGAAGCCGCTCGCCGCATCCAGTGCAAGAACAACCTCAAACAAATCGGACTCGCCCTGTCCAACTACCAGGAGACGTTCAAGTATTTCCCGATGAGT
>DLVV01000150.1 GCA_003445035.1 Planctomycetaceae bacterium
CGCGAGCCCCAGCCCCGGTTGGTCCCGCCGACGAACATCGACCCGGTCTTGCTCATCAACAGCGACAGCGATCCCGATCCGAACCCGGCCCGAAACGGGAAGCAGGCACCCTGGTAGTGGCCCTGGACCTTCTCGAGATCGACTCGCATCACGGTACTGTGCGTCTGGTCGCCGACGAACATCTGGTTCCTGAAGATCCCGAATTTCCCGTCGGTGGTGTCGCAGGCGATGCCGCTGGCCGACTGTCCCATTTTCTTGTAGGGGAAGTAGATGGCTGGTGGCAGCAGTTCGGGGATCCGCTTGGCCTCGACCATCATCCGGCTGCCGCTCTTGGGATCGGCCGGTCGTTTGCCCAGTGCGTCGGTGATGCTGTACCAGCGGTTGCCTCCGGGATGCCCGACGAACTTTCCCGGTTCGAGGTGCTGGAGCTTGGAGGTTCCGTTCCAGGGCCCCTGGTTGTCGGTGTAGAACATGTCACCGAGGTGGTTCATGCCCATGCCTCCGGGCGAGCGGAGCCCGCTGCAGGTGGGCACGCTGGTCCCGTCGGGCTTGATCCTGAGGCACCACCCCCGGTACTGGGTGTTGCTGTTGAACGAGCCGGTCAGGCACAGCACGACCCACAGGTCGCCCCTGGCATCGAACTTCGAACCGAAGGCGTACTCGTGGTAGTCGCCGGTGATGCCCCAGTCGTCGTTGACGGTCTCGAAGATATCGGCGCGGCCGTCGTTGTCGGTGTCCTTCATCCGGGTCACCTCGCAACGCTGCGTCGCGTACAGCCAGCCGTCTTTCCACGAGAGTCCCAGCACCTCGTGCAGCCCCTGCGCGTAGCGGGTGAACTTCATCGACGAGGGTTCGGAGAACGGGTTGTCGACCAGGTAGATGTCTCCCCGACGGCTCGAAGCGGCCAGCTTGCCGTTGGGCAGCAGTTCCAGTCCGCCGGCTTCCAGGACCACGCCCTTGGGAATCGGCAGCGTGGTGATGTTGTAGAAGTCGTTCTCGGTCGCCGGCTTGTCCTGGGCCACCGCCGGCACAGCCGACAGCAGGGCAAGCGAGAGTGCGGTCAGGGCCGTGCGAACGAGGAAGATGGAATGAGTCATGAGCGGGTGATTCCGTTGACGCTGTGGGAGGGGCCAGAGACTCCTGCCCGGGGTTACCACGTGTAGGTGTGAACGATGGCGGCGCGGTTGCCGTTCCAGTGGACCGGCACCAGCAGTTCCCATTGGTTGCCACGCTTGCGGAGCGTGGGAGCATCGCCACCGTCCTGCTGGATCGAGATGTTCAGGATCTTTCCGACGAGGAACGTCCCGTCCTTCTGTTTGACGATCGTCGGTGAGGCGGCAGCGCGGTACCAGAGCGGTTTTCCGGCAGCTCCGGCCCGTTCGAGTTTCAGCGAACGCACCAGCATCGGGTCCTTGTCGGTCCTGACCGGCTGCGGATCGTCTTCGACCTGGATTTTTCCGAACCGGTACCGGAAGACCGGACGCCGCTTCTTGTCGATGCGGTAGCCACGGAAGCGGTACCCCTGTTTGCGGGCCGCGTCGGTGGGCCAGTTGGTTTCGAGAGTCTCCAGGGATGCGAACGGGACACCACCGGTCAGCGTGACCAGGTGGTCACCCAGCGGAGGCTGGAACCCCTGCCCCCGACCGTTCCAGTGCTTGGCGGCGTCGATGAACGCGTTGTGCCAGATCAGCCTCAGTGCCAGCTGGTCCGCGTCGAAGGCGAGGTTGGCTTTTTCGGGGTAGCCGACGGCGATCCCGCGCGGGCTGACGCCGGAGATGAAGTTGCGATAGATGATCGGCTCGTCCTTCGGTTCCAACTCGATCGGGTTCCGGATCAATCCCCGCGGCAGTCCCGCCTTGCCCCCGTCGGCCAGGTACTCCCAGACACTGACGATCTGGTGCTTGGCCTCTCCATCGAGCACGTCCGGCAGCAGTGTCTGGCCACGGGGCCAGCCGGCCGGCATGCGGGTGCCGGGCCGATAGGCCTGGGGATCGAGCATGTAGCGGACAAACCAGTCCTTGCGGAGCCGGCGGGTCATGGTCAGCAGGTCCAGCGACTGGATGCCGGTCGCCTTGTGGCCGCCGAAGTAGTGGCACTTGATGCACGCCAGGGCCTTATCGCCGGACAGAAACCGCCCGGCCGAGCGGACCCGGTGGATGCGGTCGGTGATGGCAAGCGGCACGGGCTTGCGGGTCCGGTCGGCGGTGCCGAAATCCTTGACCAGGTGGCCGACGTTGGCGGTGCCGAACTTGGGCATTCGTGTGAGCATGTACGGTCGATCGTTGGCCCCGTTGTCGAGCACGTGCTTGATCCAGTTGTCGTTGAGCTTGTCTCCGACGCCGTCGAGCAGCGGCGGGATCCGGCCCTCGTCGCCCATTTCCTTGATCGTCGTGGCGAACAGGGCATTCCGCGGTCGTTCGACGCCGCCCCGCTTGTTTCGCGAGTGGCAGGCCAGGCAATTGAAGGCCTCGGTCGTGCCTTCGATCCTCGCCGCGACCGCGGTACCGCCGGGCAGGGCCGGAGCCTTCACGGCCAGCGCCAGGGCCTGCCGTTGCCGTGCGGAGAGATGAAAATCGGGAATCCCGGCGGCCGGAGCCTTGGCCAACCCCGCCGACAGGCACCCTCCGGCGACCTTCAGCTGATCCAGTGGCCTGGCCGGTTTGCCGCTGGGCTTGATCGGCTGGTTCTTGTGTTTCATCTGGTGACACGAGGCGCATCCCAGCGATGCAAACAGCTTGCGGCCGGTTTCGACCAACGAGGCATCCGGGACGAAAGCCTTCTCGCCCTTGGCCGGTTTCCGGGGCTTGGGCCTGGCGACGGTCGTGGAGTGGTTCGAGAGGGTGCGTCGCGAGATTCCCGGTCCCTGGAAATCGGCCTTCAACACCTCACCGCCCCCGGCCTCGAAGAAGTCCACCAGCAGGGCGTGAGGTCCGGCTTCCAGTTCGATGGCCGCGTTCTTTTCCTGGTAGGGGTGCACGCCGTCGACGTCGACGACTGTCTTTCCGTCGATCTGCAGCCGGCTGCCGTCGTCCGAGCCCAGGAAGAAGGTGTAGCGACCGGCCTTGGGCACCTGCAGGAACCCGGTGAAGCGGAGCCCGAACCGGTCTCGGCGGGCGGCGACACCCAGTTGGAACCCCGAGACCTTGCCGGTGGTCTTGGGCTTGAGCTTGCCGAAGTCGGGCAGTTTGGCCCAGTTGCCCTCGTAGTAGGCGAAGTTGAGGTTGGGCGGCAGCTGGACCGCCTGGAAGAAGTAGCCGGCGATGTCGCGGGATTCCTGGTCGTTGAGATTGAGACTGGGCATGCGGCCACCGGGACGGACCGCCAGCGGGTTTTTCAGGAATGTGGCCAGGCTGTCGCGGGTGTATTTCTTGTCGATGGCGCCCAGCGGCACCGAGGTGGCCAGCACGCTGGCCTTGGCGTCCCGGCGTGGCTGGTGGCAGGCGATACAACCGACCTGGTGGAACAGCCGTTCGCCACGAGCCACTTCCTGGGGTTGTGGTGCCGAGGGTCTTGGGGTGCCCGTGGAGGCCAGGAAGTTGACCAGGGCCTGGACCTGGGCGGATTCCGACTGGGCGTCCAGGCCCGGAAACAGGTCCGGCATCGTCGTGCCCGGCTTGGCGCGGTGCGGGTTGGTCAAAAACTCGACCATCCACTCGGGGCGGACCCGGGTGCCGACGGCATCGAGTACCGGGGCCGGCTTGGTCTTCACGCCGGTCGCCGAAACCCCACCCGCGTGACAGCTGGTGCAGTTGAGCTCCGAGATCAGCAATCGCCCACCGCCGGCCAGCGTCTTGTCCCCGGTGGCATGAAAACGCGCGAAAGCGGGCAGAAGCGGGTGTCCGACTGCGGCGGCCGGTTCGGCGGCGTTGGCAGCTGGTGGATCACAGACAATCACGACCAGCGTGGTGACAAGACAGATCGTGAATAACCTCGCCGGCACGTGCATCCCAGGCCCCTTGCAGCCGATCCGTTTGTGACAATGGTGCCGAGTCTACCGGGTGTGAGAAACAGCGACCACTGAGACCGGCGTCCCACCGATAGCGGCCTCTTTACCGTTCCGGAATCAGTGTGTGATAATCGAGCCGTTGCACTTCTTTCACTGCAAAATCTCCATCCTCTGTTTCTCGACCACGGGGACTTGATGAGCGACCAGTCGTGGGCGGGTTGTTTGCGGGGCCGCAGGGCCGGCGCCCCGTGGGTGCTGGTCGCGCTGGTCATCGGCGTGGTGACGTGGTCCGGTTGCGGCGATGACGAGCCGTCGCCGTCGAGCAAGGTGGGCGACGATCCTGCCGCGGGGGCGGGCGACGATTCGGGAGAAGGTCACGATCCCGCTTTGTCCGAACCCTCTGCGACATGGAAGACCGAGCAGTTCCAGGTGGTTGCCGGCGACCAGCTGCAGTTGCTGGTGGAGGACCTCGAGCGAGACGGGCGATTTGATCCCGAGATCCTGGCACAGGTTGCCGCGTCCGACTTCGCCGGCGATCGGCTGCGGCCGGAACGAATGCCGGTGGTGCACGAATCAGGAGGCCTGGTGATCCGTCGACAGGAGACGGTTGCCGAGGACGGCTCGTCGGGAGAGCACGGGGTGGCCAGCGGCCTGGCCGAATCGCTCGATCAACTGGTCTCGGGCTGGTCGGGCCGTTCGGACGTGCACCTGCATTTCAAGATCACCTCGGTCGAACTCGATGAAGGACTCGCCAGGACGCGGGTGCTGATGGAGGCCGGGGCCCGGCAGGGAGACCGGTTCACCCAGCTGAGA
>DLVV01000299.1 GCA_003445035.1 Planctomycetaceae bacterium
AGCGGCATCATCTCCGAGATCTCGACTCCCGGTGCACTGGTCGCGATCGGCTGGAAGGGACCACGGATGTTCTCCGGGGCTCCCGGCTTCAGGTCATACATGTCCTGAGTGGGTGCTCCCCCGAGCAGGTACAGCAGGATCACGTTCTTGGCCTTGCCACTTCCGGCCAGGGCCGCGTCTGTGGCCTCTTCGGCAGCCATCAGTCCCGGCAAAGAGAATCCGCCACCCAGGGTGGTCAGCGCGCCGGCGGCCAGGGTCTCGCGACGAGTGATCCCATCGCAACAGCGTCGAGGACTGCCCAGCATTTTCAACATCAGCGAATCTCCCGGGATCGAGCCACCTGTGGCAGAGATCGTCATCGCAGTGGAGAGAACTTCTGCCTGACCGAGTTTTACTCGGGATCCGGGGGAGTTTTCAACACCGTTGTCGCAGGTTTCAGCTGCAGCGACATCGGGATGGCCAGCAAGGCGATCAGGGCGACGGAGACCAGTGCGACATCGAGGGAAACAAGATCCGAGAGGACGCCGCAGGCGACCGGCGAGGCGGCTCCCGAGGCGATCACGACCGTGTAGAAGATGCCGAATGCCCGGGACTGGTGTTCGGGAGCGACATAGTCAGCCACGCTACCGTAGAGCACCGACGAGGTGCCGTTGAGGGCGGCTCCGATGATCGGCAGCAGCACCAGTGTCAGCTGGTCGGGGATGACCAGCAGGGCCAGGATGCCGCCACCGGTGACGATCTCGGTGATCCACACGGTCGGCAGAACCCCCAGCCGCTGGGCACCGACACCGCAGAGAAACTTGCCGGCCGCACCGCCTCCGAACAGCAGGCCCAGCGCCAGCCCGACGGCGGAAGGCGAGTGGCCCTGTTCGATCAACAGGAACGGCAGCAACGTCAGCAGTCCGTAGCGGGTGACCGTGTCGAAGACGGCGATGATCGAGAGCACGATGAAGCGACGGCGGTCGTGAATCCCGCGGGGGCGTTCATCATCCGGGGCGGTCTCCTCGTCGCTTGTCTCGGGGACGCCTCCGATGTTCAATCGCCGCAGCACCACCAGGAAGACAACGGACGAGACGATTGCCAGGATGCCGAACCCGGTCGTCACGGTCTCCCAGCCGACGCTGGCCAGCGCCAGGCCGCCCAGGACGGGAAACAGCATCTTGCCCAGGTCACCGGCGAAGTTGTACGTGCCGATGGCGATCCGTCGACCGTCGGGGCCGTAGGCCCGCGCGACCAGGGTCGAGCCCAGCGGGTGCTGGACCGACGATCCCAGGCCGGCAACGACCAGCATCACCGCCAGCACCGGCGGGCCACCGGGGAGGCCCATAAACATGAAGCCCAGCCCGGCGACAATTGTGCCGCCGATCAGCAGGCATCGCTCGCCGGTACGTTCGGCGAGGATTCCGGTGGGAACCTGCAAGGCGGCCAGGGCGATGAAGTAGAACGTGATCAGCAGTCCCAACTGCGAGCGGGATGTCTCGAAGTCGATCTGCCAGACCGGCAGCAGCACGTACAGCACATCGGCCAGGCCGTCGTGCAGCAGGTGGCAGGCGCAGATCGAGAGCAACAGCCCGGTCCGTCCGGGGGCTTTTGCGTCACTCCCGGAATCGGTGTGCTGGTCCGAGACGTTCATGGGTGGGCCGTCGTGGTCGAATCGATCGCCATGGTGAGATCGGGCATCTGTCGAAGTGATGCCCATAATTTAATACCACTCGGAGCCCATCCGCCACCGGAGGCCGCAGGAGTTTGTCGTTGTCGGACCGGCGGCCGACCTGTCCGGACAGAACCGTCCGACGGCTTGGGTTATACTCGGCTCGCCGGTCGTCGGCGGCCGGCACTCACGCGGTGCCCCGACATAGCCCAGCGAGAAGAACCGATGACACAGACACGACGTGCCTTTCTGCAGACCACCTCGAAGTTCTCGTTCGCCGCCGCCGGATTGCTGCCGACGGGGATTCGTGCTCTGGCCGGAGAGTCAGAGACGGGCCTGCTGCACGATGCGCTGGTGATCGCTCCACAACGTGGCGTCCAGGAAGTCACCACGGTCAACGCACCCGGTGGTCGTTACTGGATGTTTCTGGGTGAGAAAGGCCGTCTGCTGAGGAAGGATTCCCGCGACGGTGGTCGGAACTGGAGCAAGTCGGTGCTCCAGAAGACCGCCGATGGGGATTCGATCCCGTTGGCACGCGACACGCCTCACCTGACCCTTCTGAAACTGAAATCCGGTCGCCTGGCGATTGTCTACGGTGGCCCGGTGACCCGGCCGGGGCGGGACGGGACGACGCTGTTTCGCACGTCCGGTGACGGAGGGAAGACCTGGTCGAAGGCCACCCCCGTCGACCCCCTGTTTGCCGTCTGTCGCACTCAGGCGGCACGGGTCCTGTCGACCGGACGGATCGTCGTGCCGGTGATGAAGTGGATCAGCCCCTTCATCGGGGGAGACTCGGAAGGGGCCAACAAGAACCTGACGTTCAGCTGGATCTACTACAGCGATGACGAGGGCAAGACCTGGAAACGGAGTCTCAGTGAACTGTTCGTGTCGCTTGATGAGGGCCGACGGGGCGTGACCCACTTCGAGGAGACCGTTCTCGAGGAGTTGCCCGACGGGCGACTGTTCATGCTGGGCCGCACCGAACTGGGACAGTTCTACAAGACGTATTCGTCCGACAAGGGCGTGTCGTGGAAGCACCCGGTGCCGACCGGCCTGGCCAGTTCGTATGCTCCGGGAACGCTGATTCGCATCCCGGAGACGACCGACCTGATGCTGGTCTGGAACCAGGTCTCGGAAGCCGAGATCCTGACAGGCCTGCACCGCCATCGGCTCTCCACGGCCGTGTCCACCGATCACGGCGAGACCTGGAAGCACTTCCGCAACCTCGAGTCTCTCGATGACCGCACTCGGATCGCCGCCCCAAAGGGCAAGCCCCGGGTGATTCGCATGAAGAAGTACGGGTACAGGACACCCAGTAAAAAGGATTACCCGCACGCTCCGGGGTGCCTGAGAATCTGCTACGCAACCGTGGCGTTTTCGGGCCGGGAAGTGGCCGTGACCTACGATTACGGGTACGGCGTCAAGGAGTTCGAGAAGAAATCGGCCACGCGGATCAAGGTGCTTTCCCGAGACTGGCTCTACGGCCGCGGGTAAGCGTCCCCTAGCCAATCAATTCGTCGATCGGCTCACCGTGTGGCAGGATCGGCAGTGGCCGTCCGGCGAAGTTGACGAACTCGTGGCGCGGGTTGATGCCCATGTGGCGATAGACCGTTGCCAGCACGTCCTGGGGCTTGATCGGGCGTTGGCTGGGGCGTTCCCCATGCCGGTTGGTGGCGCCAATGACCTGGCCCATCCGCATCCCCCCGCCGTAGACCATCGCGCACCCGGCCGGGCCCCAGTGGTCCCGGCCCGGGACACCGTTGTGGTTGCGGATCCGCGGCGTGCGTCCGAATTC
>DLVV01000114.1 GCA_003445035.1 Planctomycetaceae bacterium
GATCAGCGTCAGTGCCGAGAAGCCAATCGCGGTGACCCAAGTGACCACGATCAGCGTGGTCCACGTGGAAGCTTCTCGTGCCTGGGCCCGTTTGAGCAGCAGCAGGGCAAAGACGGTCAGGATGCTCGATGCAAAGGGCAGCAACAGATGAATGGCGGACTTCCCTTGCGGGCGACGGGACGGGGCTCGGCCGGGTCAGGCCAGGACATCGTGGACGACGTGGCCGTGGACATCGGTCAACCGCCGGGCGAGTCCGTTGTGGTAATAGGTCAGTCGCTTGTGGTCGATCCCAAGCAGGTGTAGCAGTGTCGCGTGAAAATCGTAGACCGTCACCGGGTTCTCGGCGGGTCGGTAACCGACCTCGTCACTGATACCGTGGTGGAAGCCGGGGCGGAGTCCCGCTCCGGCCATCCACCCGGTGAAAACCAGTGGGTGGTGGTCTCGTCCTTTCCCCTTGTCTCCCTGCGTGAACGGGGTGCGACCAAATTCTGATGACCACACAACAAGGGTGTCATCCAGCAGGCCACGCTGTTTCAGGTCCTTGAGCAATGCGGCACAGGGCTGGTCCAGGTGGCGGGCCTGGTTGCCGTGATTTCGAACGAGGTCTTCGTGAGCATCCCAGTTGATGCGTGGGGAACCCAGGGCTCCGCCGTTGTACACCTGCACGAACCGAACGCCGCGTTCAACGAGTCGCCGTGCCAGCAGGTAGTTGGACGCCGTGGGGGCCAGGTCCTTGTCGTCGAGACCGTACAACCGCCGGGTGGCCTGCGTTTCGCCGCTGAAATCCACAACGTCGGGGATGCTGGTCTGCATTCTCGCCGCCAGTTCATACGACCGAACCCTCGCCTGCAGTTCGTCGTTGCCCGGGTTCGCCCGGGCGAACGACTTGTTGAACTTCGACAGGAGCTCGAGACTGGCACGGCGGCCGTTGGCCGAGACCGACGTCGGGGTTTTCAGGTTGGCAATGGATTCGCCTTTTCCATCGGTGGAGAATGCCGTGCCCTGGTGCTGGGCCGGCAGAAACCCCTGGCTCCAATTACTGGTACCACCGTTGGGCAGGCCGCGGGGATCAGGCAACACCACGAAGGTGGGGAGTTCGTTGTTGAGTGTGCCGAGTCCGTAAGAGAGCCACGAGCCGACGCTTGGGAACCCGACCTGGGTGAAGCCAGTGTTCATCTGGAAACAGGCCGGCGTGTGCGATGAACTGCGGGAGACCAGCGTGTGGAAATAGGTCAGGTCATCGGCACAGGTGGCCAGGTGTGGCAGCAATGAACTGACCCAGCTGCCGCTTTGGCCGTGTTGTTGAAAGCGGTAGAAGCTCTTGCGGAGCACACCGATCTTGCCGAAGAACGTGTCGATTTCACCTTTGCCCATCAACCGCTTGCCGTCGAGTTTCTCGAGAGCGGGCTTGTGGTCAAACGTGTCAACCTGGCTGACGCCGCCGGGTGAGAACACGTGGATGCAACGTTTGGCCCGGGCGGGCACGTGTGGTGCGTGCAGGATACCGCTGCCGGCCGATTCGTCGCCCAGGCAGCCATCCTGGTCGAGCAGGCTTGCCAGCGCGATGGCTCCGATTCCTCCGGCCATCTGGCCACAGAACGTGCGTCGGGGCTGCAAGTTGTTCAAGGAATGTGTCATCGGGCATTACGGGGAGTAGAGGAACTCGCTGCTGTTGAGCAGGGCCCAGCAGGCGTGGTCGAGCCCGTGATCGCGGATCAGGTTCGCCAACGGGGTGCGCTCTTCGTGGGCGGGGGGTCTGCAGAGGGCCAGGCGGACGGCCCAGTCGGCCTGGTCGCCGGGCGTCTCGGAGGCCAGGCGGCGGACCCTGTCGGCGAAAAGGCGAGCCTGCCGGAGAACAAACGAGTTGTTCATCAGGGCCAGGGCTTGCGACGGCGTGACGGTGGTCCGTCTTTGGGGTGTGGCGACCGACGGGGAAGGACAGTCGAAGCAGTCCAGCAACGGGTCACGGCCGGTGATCACGTTCGCCCGGTAACAGGTTCGCCGGTTGAACCGGGCGTCGGGACTGTCAAAGAGATGGTAGAAGTGGGTGTTGAAGACGGTGACGGTGAACGGCTGGACACTGGGGCCGTGCATCGTGGAATTCAGTTCGCCACTGACGGCCAGCATCGCGTCGCGGACGACCTCGGCCTCCAGTCGTCGTGGTGTGAATCTCCAGAGCCATCGGTTGTCGGCATCGCGTTGGGCGGCCTTCGGCCGCGTCGCCGAGGATTGTCGATAGGTGGTCGAAAGCACCAGCAGCCGGTGCATGTGCTTGAGATTCCAGCCCGACCGGATCAGTTCGGAGGCGAGCCAGTCGAGCAGTTGTGGGTGAGTGGGATGTCCGCCGTTGAAGCCCAGGTCGCTGGTGTTGCGGGCCAGCCCCGCGCCGAAGTGGAATTGCCAGATCCGGTTGGCCATCACCCGGGCGGTCAGCGGATTGCGGCGGTCGGTCACCCAGCGAGCGAAACGTCGCCGCCGTTCGGCTTCGGGAGCATCTGCCGGAAGGCCCAGGTCACCGGTGAGGTCGGCAAGTGATGACAGGCCGCGGGGAGTGACGCGTGGCCCCTGGGCCTTGATGTCGCCTCGCAGCAGCACGTGGGTGGCACCAGGTTGATGGCGAAACCCAATATAGCCCACTGGTGGGACCAGCGAGGCGATTTGTGCGGTGACGGCCTGCAGTTGATCCGTCAACCGGTTTTCGAGGCGTCTGGCCTCCCGCAGGTCGGGCGAGCCGGGTTTTCGCGAGATGTCGGCGAAATGGTCAGATCGAACGGCATCAAAATTCCACAACCCGACGGTGTGCCTGTCCGCGGTAAACGCTTTTGGTGCGGCCTGGGTGATCGGGCGGATGATATTGGAGATTCTTACGTCGTCGACGGCCCCGTCGCAGCCGACGGGTTCGGGGGAGTAGGCTCCGAGGTCGAGCGTGCCGAGTGGGCCGGGCTGTCGTATGCGAGTCACCGCCTGGTGGCGGACCTGTTTGCCGTCGACAAACAGCCGGACCGACTTGCCGTCGAACTGCATCGCCAGGTAGTGCCAGCGTCCATCGGTGATGACCACGTCGGACCGGATTGTGGCGGGCTTGTAAGACGGCATGTAGACCGTGAAATCCCCCTTGCCGGTGAAGGAGTACAACTCCCAGTGCTCGGAAGATTTCTGGTTGTTGGCCACGAAGACATTGAATTTGTTTCGAGTGCGAGCCAGGCCCCAGCACTCGACCGTCAGAGGTGGCTGGTGGTAGGAATTCCTGGAGGGCAGGGTGGCGTAGGTGTGTGCGGCGTTGAGGGCTTTGCCGTGTCGGCCGTCGACCAGTGTCTTCTCGGGCCGGCTGCCCGCCTTGAGGGTCGCCTCACTCGGCAACCTCTGGCGGACTTTGCCAAGTTCGGTGTTCAGTGTTTTCTGGCGTGCGATCAGCGGAACCTTCGCCTGTTGGATCTCCCGGGCTTCAGCGTCGGAAAGAATCGAACGGTTTCCCGGCTTGCTTCCACGGCTGTGATCGACTCCATCGAAGATCGCCCGGATCCGGTAGTAGTCGACCTGTGGCAACGGGTCGAACTTGTGGTCGTGGCACCGGCAGCAATGAACGGTCAGTCCCAGGAATGTTCCCGAGACCGTGCCGATCATCTCCGCGAGTTCTTCCTCCCGGGCACGACGCATCTCGCTTTTGCTCGATCCCACGTGTTGCACTTCATCCCATTCCCCCGAGACAAGGAATCCGGTGGCGGCGATGCTCTTTCGCGAGCGGCCGGGCAGGACGTCGCCGGCGAGCTGCTGACGAACAAACTGGTCGTAGGGCAGGCCGGAATTGAAACTGTTGACGACATAGTCGCGATAACGCCACGAATACGGTCGGAACTTGTCGTGTTCGAACCCGTCACTCTCGGTGTATCCGATCACGTCCAGCCAATGACGGCCCCAGCGCTCACCGTAGTGCGGAGAGGCCAGCAGCCGATCCACCAGTCGACGTGCGGCGTCTGGTGCCCGATCGGCCAGGAAGTTTTCCAGTTGCCCGGGCGTGGGTGGCAGCCCCAGCAGGTCGAAGGTGACCCGTCTCAGGAAGCTGCGGCGATCGACGGAAGGATTGACGGTCAACTGTTGTTCGGCCAGTTTCGCCTGGACAAATCGATCGATGGGGTTGGCCGCCGTTGGTCCGTCGGGCATGGATGGCGGGGTCGGACGGCGGATCGGCTGCAGCGACCACCAGTCGCGGCCGGCCCAGCGGTCGGTCGTCATGTCATAGCGACTGAGTGTCAGCTGCGGTGGCCAGGTGGCCCCTTGTTCGATCCAGCGTCTCACCCGGTCGATCTGGGCGACAGTCGGCCGTGGCGACTTCCCCCTGGGGGGCATCGATCCGTCGAGGAGCCGGTCAAGCAGCGGGCTGGCGGCGGGTTGGCCGGGGACGATTCGGAGTCCGTCATCTCCTTTGGCCAGGGCTGCGTGAGAGTTGGTCAGGTCGAGCCCGCCCTTGGCTTCGGGGCCACTGTGGCAACCGATGCAAGCCGAGCGGAACAGCGGGGCAACGTCTCGCTGGAACGAGATGCGGGTGGGAGGCTCGGCAGCTGTGAGAGTGGTGCCGAGAACGCTCAGACAACAGGCTGCGAAAATCGGCAGGGCGGAACGCATCGACAGTTTGTCCGGTGGGCGGTGGGAAAACGACTGCCCACATTATGCAGTGGAAGGCAACGACAGCGATTCTCGAGCAATCAACGAATCGACGCAACCACGGTCGAGCCGACGACTCGACGTGGGAGGGTCCGTTGGGAGATAATTCGAGCGATCCCTGTTTCCTGCAGATCGGACAAGCCATGACACACCGCTTCATTCCCCGGCCGTTGGTTCTCATGTTGCTGGCGGTTTTGCTTTCGGCGACACCGGGGATCTGGATGTCGGTGGCCCGAGCCGAATCCGCTTCGTGGCTGTTCGCTTCGTTGCTGCGGGAAAAGAAGATCCTGACCTACATGAGGATGCCGGTTTCGGGAAAGCTGGTGCGATTGGACGAGATCTCGACACCGGCCGAGCCGGCCCAGATGAACGTGTCGCCGGATCGGCGGACGCTGTTCGTATCGTTCCGCTCGACCGG
>DLVV01000437.1:0-1006 GCA_003445035.1 Planctomycetaceae bacterium
ATCCTCACCAAGAGTCGTGGATCGAACAATCCGATCAACCTGGTCAAGGCGACCTTCGATGGACTCAAGCGACTGCGGACCCGTGAAACGGTGGCGCGGCTGCGAGGAGTAGAACTCTCGTGATTCTTGATGATGTCCACCGCGGTATTAGTAAACGCAAACGCCGCAGGCGCGTCGGTCGGGGCCCGGGGTCCGGGCACGGCAAGACGGCAGGGCGTGGCCACAAGGGCTACGGCAGTCGTGCGGGGGCCTCACGACGACGGGGTTTTCAGGGGGGACAGATGCCCCTGTTCCGCCGGATGGCCAAGCGGGGTTTCAACAACAAGGCCTTCGCCGATGTCGTTGCGATTATCAACATCGCCACACTCGAGGAAGTGTTCGAGAAGGGCGATACCGTCGATCTCGAATCGCTTCGGGCCAAGGGGCTTGCCAAGGGGCGGTTCGATTTGCTGAAGATCCTCGGCCAGGGAGAGATCTCCAAGTCCCTGACCGTTGTCGCGGACCGGTTCTCGAAATCGGCGGTCGAGAAGATCGAGGCGGCTGGTGGAACGGTACAGTTGTTGGTCGGGGCGGAGTGATCCCCACGGAGCGTGGACGAGACGGATGGACATGATGTCAGCGAGGCCGGGTGAACCGGTCGTGAGAGTTGAGAATGCGGTGGGTCGAGCCGATCATCAAGTGATCGGCCGGCACGGGACTGGACGAGTGGTGTTGGTGAGCCAGGTGCGATGATCGCCAAGGCATTGACCGTCTTCAAGATTCCCGAATTGCGTCGCAAGATCTTTCTGACGATTGCGCTGCTGGGCGTCTATCGCATGGGATTCTGGATCCCACTGCCATTCATAGACCAGCAGGTCCTGCAGGAGAGCCTGCAGAACATGCAGACCAACCAGGGCATCGGCCAGATCATGCAGGTCGTGGCCCTGTTTTCGGCTTCGAACATCGGCAACAGCACGATCTTCGGCCTGGGCATCATGCCCTACATCTCGGCCTCGATCATCTTCCA
>DLVV01000437.1:1333-3352 GCA_003445035.1 Planctomycetaceae bacterium
CTCCTGGGCAGTGTCGTGCCGAGGCTGCAGGAACTGCAGAAAGAGGGTGAGTCGGGTCGGAAGAAGATCAACGAGTGGACTCGGAGGTCCACGGTTGTCATCTGTCTGTTCCAGAGCTACTTCTGGATCCGCGCCCTCTCGGGTGGTGTGCTCGGCGGTGGCGGCGGTCTCATTCTCGACGGCTACGACACCTTCGCCTGGCACATGGTGGGAACGATCACCATGACCGCCGGAACGATCTTCCTGATGTGGATTGGTGAGCAGATCGACGCCTACGGGATCGGCAACGGCATCAGCCTGTTGATCATGGCCGGCATCCTCGCTCGAATGCCGCAGGCCGGAGCCGAGTTGCTGCAGCCAGCGTTTGAGGAGGGGGTTGGGCTCGGAACGGACTCGGGAATTGAAAAACTGCTGTTGCTCTCATTGATCTTCGTCGCGGTTGTCTTCTGGGTGATCATGATCACACAGGGCCAGCGGAGGATCCCGATTCAGAGTGCCAAGCACGTTCGTGGGCGGAGAGTTCATGGTGGTCAGCGGCAGAGCCTGCCGCTGCGGGTCAATCAGGCTGGCGTGATGCCGATCATCTTTGCGTCGAGTTTGCTGATGATCCCGATGTTTCTTTTCCAGCAACTCAACCAGTACTTCGCCTCTCCCGTCTGGGGGCCACTGGCTGACGCCTTCGGTTCGGGCGGACGCGGGTTCGTCTACAATGTCAGCTACGTTGGACTGATCTATTTCTTCTGCTACTTCTGGACGGCGATCACCTTCAATCCCCGCGATATGGCCAGCAATCTCAAGGACTATGGCAGCTTCGTGCCCGGGTACCGCCCGGGTGAACGCACCGCCGCGTTTCTCGAACAGGTTATGGTACGGATCACCTACGTGGGCGCGGCCTTCCTGGCGCTTGTGGCGATCATCCCCACGATCATCGCCACGGCGATGGGTATCCCGTTCCTGATTGCCAGTTTCTACGGGGGCACCGGCCTGTTGATCGTCGTTTCGGTGGCGCTGGACTTCGTGCAGAAGATCGACAGTCACCTGGTGATGAGAAATTATCCGGGACTGCTGGAAGGCGAGTCCTAGAGGCGTTCGCGGGGGGTTCCACCTGTGATCCGTCCCAGGAGTGACGCCGAGATCGCCGGGATTGGGTGTGCCGGTGAGATCGTGGCCGCGGCTCTGCAAGCTGCGGTGGAATTGGTTGCACCGGGCGTGACCACCGGGCGGCTCGACGAGGCCGTGGCTGACGTGATATCGGCGTCGGAGGCCGAGGCCATTTTTCTCGGCGAGGGAGGGCGGACACCGTTTCCGGCATCCAGTTGCGTGTCAGTCAACCACCAGGCGCTGCACGGCATTCCCGGTGACCGGGCGTTGGCAAGCGGCGACCTGGTGACCATCGACACCGGTTGTCGGCGGAATGGCTGGTGTGCCGATGCGGCGATCAGCACCGGTGTCGGAGATCTGTCATCCGAAAATGAGCGATTGTTGGCCGGGGGACGGCGTGTGCTGGAGGTGGCCCTGGAGGCCATGGGAGGTCGAGCCGAGCGGATCCATTGGTCGGAGGTCGTCGATCAAGCTCACGCCGAGGCCGCTCGCATGGGGGTGCGGCTGATCGAGGGGCCGGCCGGACATGGGATCGGCCGGGTGTTGCACGAAGACCCCGTGGCGGGCTGGAGCCGCCCGGTGACCGCTGATTTTGATGTCGTGCCTGGCCTGGTGCTGGCCGTAGAACCGGTTGTCACTTCCGGAGATGGCCGTCTGGGTCTCTCGGAGGACGGCTGGACCCTGTCGACCGTCGACGGTCGACCGGCAGTGCATTTTGAACGGACCGTGGCGGTCACAGAAGCGGGTGTGAAGGTGTTGACCGGGTGGTGATATTCCGGAGCCGGGGTGCGCTGTCTGTGGGACGAAAAGTGGAGCAAGAGAGCAATGAGTTTTCGCTTCGATACCCTTGTGAACCGAGGCTGGGGCCCCCTATAATCGCCGGGATCTAGTCTGGGTGACGGGCTAAAACGACGGGGC
>DLVV01000437.1:3694-4776 GCA_003445035.1 Planctomycetaceae bacterium
TCGAGCGTTAAACGAATCTGTGAGAACTGTAAGATCGTGCGCCGTAAAGGACGGGTCTACGTGATCTGTTCGTCCAACCCCCGCCACAAGCAGCGTCAGGGTTGAAAGTAGAGTTGATCCGGTACTCCCAGACAGTGCCGGGTGCGTGGTCGGATCCGTGTTGACGGTTTCGGCCGAATCTGGAGTTTCCGGGGCGAGAGTGAGACGATGCCGCGAATTCAAGGCGTTGACATTCCCAACGACAAAGCGACGTACGTGTCGCTGACCTACCTGTTGGGAATTGGACGTACAACAGCTTTGGACATCTGTCATCGATTGCGGCTGGATCCGCAGGGGAAGGCGGGTGAGTTGAGTGAAGATGACGTGGTGCGGATCAGTAATCACCTCGACAAGGAGTTGCTGATCGAAGGGCCGCTGCGGCGGAAGGTTCAACAGGAGATTTCGCGACTGCGGGACATCCGATGTTACCGCGGGCTGCGTCATCGTCGTGGCTTGCCGGTGCGTGGTCAGCGGACCCGAACCAACGCGCGAACCCGCAAGGGTGTCAAGAAGACGGTGGCCGGCAAGAAGGGCGTGAAGGACATGCGGCACTAGGTGGTGTTGCCAACTCGACCGTCGGACCTGGGATGGTCCGGAGAGTTGGTCTGAGGAGAGACGAGACAGAGGACAACCGGCGAGGCTCTTATCGGGCCGGGTCGGAGACAGTCAAGAGAGGGGCAGACCGTGGCAAAAGCCAAACGTCGGAAGGTCCGACGCAACGTGACACGAGCGATCGCTCACATCAAGGCGACGTTCAACAACACGATCGTGACAATCACCGATCCCAACGGCGACGTGCTGTGCTGGGCGACGGCGGGCACGAGTGGATTCAAGGGGAGTCGCAAGAGCACTCCGTTTGCCGCTCAGCGGGCCGCCGAGACCTGTGCCGAGCGCGCGGCGAAGATGGGGGTTCGGGAAATGGAGATCCAGGTCAAGGGACCCGGATCCGGCCGCGAAAGTGCCATCACCGGGCTGCAGACTGCTGGAATTTCGATCAAGGTGATTGAGGACGTCACCCCGTTGCCTCACAACGGATGCCGTCC
>DLVV01000290.1 GCA_003445035.1 Planctomycetaceae bacterium
CCCGAAACCGCCCCCTCGCACCGGCCCGCACTCTCACGCAAAGCCTTGCAATCTACAGGTTTGGTGGGATTGGTCATTTTCGGCTGCGACGCCTTGCGAGGCAGGGCCACGCCGAAGGGATTCGAGCAGGTCTCGAAGAACCAGCTGGGCACGATTGTCTTCGCCTCCCCGACGATCTGCGGCGGCGAAGTCTTCCTGCGTGTCGCCGACATGGTCGGAGACAAACGACAGGAGTCGTTGTACTGCCTCAGGCAACCTGCCGCCCGGTGACGTTGCCAAGCCTGTCGCGAAGACGGGACTCGAACCGCTTCAGGCCGGTCCCTCGGCTGTCCGCGGAACTCGGCCACGAGAGCGGTGAACACGCTCGCTCGCGTAGACCGCTCCAATTGCCACCGCAACGCCTCCGAAGATGTCGACCAGGTAGTGTTGCTTGGTCGTCAATACTGAAACGGATGTCATGACGAACAATGCCAGAATTGCAATCCGCCAGTTACCACCTTTCTTGACCAGCCAGTATGAATAGCAAGACGCGAGCGCTATATGGAGCGAAGGGAAACAGTTGGTGCGAACGTCCACGAAGTACAAGGCCTCCCACAAGTACCATGTTGCACCGTCAGTCGAGAAGCACGGGCGAGGATAGATAGTTGGGAAAAGGAAAAATATAAGAAACGATACGACCAGGCTGATTGCCACTGCACCAGCGAATGTGCGTAAGGAATCTGGATCCGCTATTAGAAAGAACGAACTTATCATCACCAGGAAGTGAATGCAGTAGATCCATATGCTCCATGTGAGTAGAGGAACTGTGCTGTCGATTGAAGTCGCAAGAAAGCCTTCAGTCGGTGACCCGACATGCACGTATCCGGTGAATAGATAGCCGGAAAAGAAGAAGACGAGGAACCAGCTGAGCAGGCGGGCGCGCTCGGCGGTGAGTATCATCGTCCGACGATCCGCATTCTCCTCAGCCGGCCACGCCATCGCCAGATATAGCAGGCGAGTGCCTTGGCGATCGCACCGGAGTGTTTCAGGTCCAGGCTCTTGCAGACGTCTCGCCCGACCAGGCTCGCAATCAGCTGTTGGCCGATCCAACGGATTAGCGACGGTGGCGATCGACGTTCACTTCGGTTCATCGCGAGCACTATTGCTCGCCCCTCGGGGTTGTCGCCGAGCGGGTGTGTCGTTCGGTAAGCATCGAGTTGACACTGGTAGGTGTCGATGTCGGAAGAGATTCCGAAGATCCCCGCTGCATTCGCCATCTGGGAAAAGAACAATCCCAGTTGCAGTTTGTCTTCAGAAGAACACCTGGCATCGGTAAAGTCCTGGACCCAAAACACCATTGAAGTCGCCAATACGAGAAAAGCGTGGCGGAAGTGTTCGTCGTGAATACCCAGCTCGCGGTGGTATTCGCGGGCCTTGTTCAGGGTAGACAGGGCGTTGGAACTCAGGCCTTCTTCGCAGAGAATCTCGATGATCCGCTGTGTTGTCTGAAGCGTGTGGGTCGCGGTGGACTCCAGATCGTCGTTGATCCCGAAGAAGGCTTCGGACACCACGGTGTCGGCCAATTGTCGAAGCAGAACAAATCGCGTTAGATAGGGTATGTCAGCCCTGAGCTGCACGAGAACCCGGGGCGGATCGGTGGGCTGGTACCCGGTCTGACCGAGTGCCCTGTGAGTGGCAGTCATGGATAACTGATCGTAGCTGAGATCTTCAGGACGCGTTGTGCCGCGTAGAATGCCTTCGGCCTGAGAATTTCCGACACTATGCCGTGGCCGGCGATCACGGTCAAGACGCGATCAGCAGCTGGCCCGGCGTTAGTGTTTTAGGCTTCGAGCCGCCGACTGGCTCACCCGGCCGCCCTGAGCATGGCCAGAATCGCCTCGCGGATCGCTGGGGGCNNGCCATCGGCCCGCATTCGGTTTCTCTTCAAGCCATGCCCTCAAAGGTGGCTTTGACTCTTTACGAGGCGATTTGTGACTATCGTGGCAACATCGAAATTGAGTTGTTGAGTGCCAACGATATCGTCGAGTATTTCGGCGATGAGGTTGACACGTCGCTCGCACTGGCAATTGCCGAAAGGATCCGTGAAAAGAGCTTCCTGGATTGGTTCGCATCCAACATCATCAACAACCAGCTTTGTCCACAGTTGGACTTGAGACGGGGCGAAATTGAAGCGTCCGACGATTGGCCGGAAGACGCGTTTCAACCCCCGAAGTAGGTGAGGCACGTCGTCCTGGACACGCTGCGAGTACTCTAGTTTTCAGGACAACGACGGGTAATCGGAGATCCCGTATACACGGTGACGGGCAAAACCTTTTCNNTCAGTTTCTGGATGGCAACGGACCATTGAACCGTCATTCTAACCCCGGGTGTCATGACACCCGCAAGCGGGGTCTAGTAGGGGTTTTCAGGGGTTTCGCCCGGGTTGTCATAAGTCCCTGTCACACCGTTGTTTCCGCGGCTTTTCAGCCCGGCCACCAAGTCCCCTGGGACCAATTAGGAAATCGGCGCTCTATCCCCTGAGCTACGAGGGCATTCGGAGGCGGAACGTGATCTCGCACCACCAACTTGGCCTCTTTTATCGTCTTGACTCCCGTTTTGACACCGTCGGCTGGCACGGTGACGGGCAAAACCTTTTCACCAACAAGCCAGGTGATCATTGCCCCCTGGCAGTCCGGCGGAAGTAAAACACCGGCCCGAAATCGGCACCGGTGATCACCTCGAATCGGCCGTCGCCGTCAAAGTCACACGGTTCAGCCATGCGGTAATGACCACCGGGGTGGTTGGTCAGGAAACCGGGGCTTCCCGTAAAACGGAACACCGGCTTCTGGCGAGTGCCGATGTTCTCGAACAGCCGAAGTCCGTGCCCCCGGTTGCCCACGGCAAGGTCAAGATCTCCGTCGGCGTCCCAGTCGAAGACACTCAGCTTGATCCGTGCGTTGAGCCGCTGGCCATAACTGCCGTCATCCTGATCGCCGGTGTAGCCTGACGCGAAGATCTTGTTTCCGTTCTCCAGGCTCAGTCGCACTGGCTCGTCCAGGACCAATTGTCCCTGCCTGCGACCACGCCGGTGCACGACCAGGTAGCCCTCGATGTCCGGAGCAATAAGATCGGTCAGCCCGTCACCGTCAAAATCCACGGCGGCGGGACGAGAACGTGCTCCGACAAAGATCGGCTTGCCCTTTCGCTGGAGTTCGACGGCCGGTGCCAGCTTCGGTTTCGTCCGGCTGCCGACGTTCTCGTAAAAGGCCAGCGTGGCCCCCTGCCAGCCCAGCAGCAGGTCCAGATCCCCATCCCCGTCCCAGTCGACCACCTCCGGGTTCGTATAGCAGAAGTGAACTCCGAAGGTGACGTCGGTCATTCCCGACATCGTCCGGGGCTGAATCAACCGCCCACCCGCTTTCAGCATCACCGGCGTGGCGAACTGAGGAATCGCTCCCTTGCGGCCGAGATTTCGGCAGAAGTGGACGTAACCGGCCTGGGACCCCAGAACCAGGTCGGCCAGCCCGTCTCCGTCCCAGTCGACGACCTTCGGGATCGTGAAGATCCCGGTCGTCAGTGGGCCACCATGCGTTACCCACGGAGTGATGTCC
>DLVV01000449.1 GCA_003445035.1 Planctomycetaceae bacterium
CCGAAGTTGGGCAGCGTCTATTTCTTCCGGATCACATCGAAAGTTGAGCAAGCTGGCCCCAACACATTGCCGCTTCCGCAGTTGGTCTCGGACGTAGCAATGGTCTCACGCCCCACAACACTCGAGGTTGCGACGATGAAAACACGGCTTACGGCATCTGGCCCCGGGGTTTTGGCAGTGTTGTGTTTTTTCCTGGCCGGTTCTGTTTCCGCTCAGGATGCCCGTCCATCAGCCGTCTCGGAAACACTTCCCCAGTTGTGTGCACCGACACGAGTTTTCGATTCCGGAAAGCTCAAGGTGTATGCCGTTTCACCGGTTCGAAAGGTGTTTTCGAAACACAAACCCGACGCCTGGGGAAAAGTCACCACCAAAGACAAAATCCGATTGTCGATGGCTCGCAACGAAACGGAACCGTTCTTCCTGGTATTGCGCCCATCGGCGGAATTGAAGAACGTGACGATTTCGTTCGACTGGACGCCGAAGTCGGACACAGGTGGGCGACCGAGTGCCGAACCGACCTGGTCCTATCGGCGTGTTGCAGAAGTTCCTGTCAAAGGGATCAGCAGATGGTACGGACTGGCGGGGTTCGAAACCGGAACGATTCCTGACCCCTTGCTTTCGAATGAAGCGTTTACCGCTCCGGCCGATCTCAACAGCGTGCTGTTGGTCGAAGCACGAACCTCATTCAACATCGAACCGGGGCTATCTTCCAGCTCTATCCGTGTGCATGCCGATGGAACACTTCTCGCATCGATCCCCGTGGAAGTGAACACCTGGGACATTGCTTTGCCAAGCAAGCCGATGCTGCAGACGCTGACGCACAACCTGGAGGACAGAAGTCGTGCCTCCTGGAGTTTTCTCCATGAGGCCGGGTTCACCGCGTTGAAGTACGGCCCGGATGCGCCGGCTGTTCGCCTCGACAAGACCGGTGAATTGCACGTGGATTTCACGGAATACAAGAAAGGCCTCGACGTTGTCTTCGACGAACTGGGATACGACTACGTTTTGCTTCCCCCGTCGTTGTTGGGTTACATCTCTCACGTGAGCAAGAGCTATCTCGGACTGGGCCTCTCCGTTGGCAGTGAAAAATTTTGGCCGGTGTTCGATCAGTACATGAAGAAGCTCGGCGACTTTTATCGGACCAATGGTTGGAAAGATAAGGTCGTCTTCTACATGTTCGACGAGGTCAACGAAGAACACCACGAGTTGGTCATCAAGTTGGCCAAGCGAGCCAAGCTCCATTACCCCGAAGTCACGGTGATGATTTCGACGCACGTCATGTCTGATGAATTGGCGGCGGCGTTGGATGCATGGTGCGTGCCGTGGCACTTTTTCGCTACGCAGCCAGAACATATTCCCAACTGGCGCAAATGGCAGCGAGGAGGACTTGAGCTCTGGGCTTACATGAACTCGCTGTACACTCTCAACACTGCGGCAAGCCTGGGCGCCAACCGTTTCTACCCATCCGTGCTGGCCAAATACGGGTACAAGGGCAATTTCTGGTGGGGGATCGCCTACAACGGAGAAAAAGACCCGTGGACCGAATTGCACCGCCACGGCAATCAAAAACAAGGCATGTACGGCAACGGCCTTCTGTTCTATCCCCCCCGCAAAAAACGAATCTCCGGATTCGTCCCCTGGCATGCGTCGTTGCGGTGGGAGAGCTATCGCCAGGGCCTGGATGAATATGCGTTGATGGCCCAGCTAGGGGACTTGCTCACACAAGTCCGGCGGGGCCTGGGGAAACCGGCCCAGGAAGAACATTTTTCGAAGGAACGGAGCTTGAGGTGGTGGGGATCGTTGCTCGCCAGTGAGTTCCGAATGCACACCTTCCGACCTGATGTGGAGTACGTTCATCGGTTCCGCCAGTTGATCGCTCATGAACTGAAGACGCTCAGTCAACGACCACTCGGAATTGTCGATGTGGAATATGCTGGTGGCCCTTTTTTCTCCAGCAACACCGCACACATCCGTGGCGTTTGTCAGGCGGGCACTCTCGTGACCGTCGCGGGCACACGAGTCACCGGGCAACAGGGATTCTCTCAAACGCAGCCGTTCAGCTACCGAATGGAAGTGCGTCTGCAGCCGGGCCGAAATCTGATTCCCGTTGTCCTGGACGATGGAAAAGGAAACACAAAGACGTTCTATCGGGACGTCCACTATCGAATGCCGGAAAGCAAACCGAAATAGGCCGCGGTCTCACCGGCCGGCCACCCGATCTTCGTCGCCAGCCGCCCACTCCGGGACTAACGGTTCCTGGTGTCGCCGGATGCGGTGAAACGCAAGACGAGCATCGTGTGGTAACGGAAGGGCGGAACGGACACGGTGACACGCGAGCCGCTGGTTTTGGGTCGCATGTCCTGCTGCACGACTTGCTGCGGTTCCTCGTAGTGATACGCACGGCAGGATTGAGCCGCACTCAGTCGTTCGCCCGGAGCATTCATGGTGACCTCGACGCCCTTGAGCAGTGACGGTTCGTCCGCCCAGGCATAGTCGACTTTCGGAGTCGGAGGAATGCGGACCAGGTGGATGATGACGTCGCGTCCGGATGCCGTCTTTCGTTGATAGACGAGCCGTTTCCACCACAGCTCTTCGCCCGACTTCACCTGGACATTTTGCCCCGCCATCTGTGCCGGCACGGCACGGATATCGCGAGCCCAGATGAACCGCGAGTACCGTGTCATGAACTGCATGCCCGGTCTGTGACTGGGCACAAACGACGACGCCAGGTGAGATTGGGTGGCGATCAAAAGAGACATGACATGGTTCCACGCCGGCCAGCCCCACTTCGTGGCCCCTGGCTCCTGCAGATCCACAGCCGGAGTGGCATAGCCAATGATGTGGCTCACTCCATACTTCTGCACGTAATGATCGCGACTCCGCAACCGATCACGAAGCAGCTTGCGGTAGTCCTCTCCCGAGAAGTTCTGGTGCTCGTCAAGCAGCATGACATTCTTGGC
>DLVV01000266.1:0-3692 GCA_003445035.1 Planctomycetaceae bacterium
TCGATCGCGGCGGTATCGGGGTTGTTCGAATAGAACAGGGCCAGTGAGGTGACATCCCGCTTGGTGCCGTCGGAATAACGAGCCGTCACGATCGTTTGAACCGGCTTGGCCTGGCCCTGGAAGAGGAGATGGGTGGGCGACAGCGTGATCTCGATGGCCTCGGGAACCTGTCCCGCATCGTCGGGCGCGCCCTCGCGGATCCATTCCAGGAGGGTCTTGTAGTAGTCGCTGTCCCTGGAGAATCGAGCGCCTCCGGTGTGGGGAACAGCACCGGTGGCTTTGAGCAACAGGAGGCTCTCTTCGGGCGCGGCAACATTGACTCGGCGACCGATGATCTCCCTGGTCAGACGAAAGTAGTCGCCCTTGGGGTTGTACCCGAACAACGACAACGAAAAGCCGTCTTTGCCCCGTGACGAGCCATGGCAAGTTCCCTGGTTGCAGCCCGCACGGAACAGGATCGGCATCACGTCGCGGCGAAAACTCGGTCCGTCCGCAGCCTGCCCCTGCACGGTGGCCAGCAACAACAGCAAAATCGCCCTGCGTACCATTGTTTCACTCAGTCCTTGACCGCGGGGTCCACCCGCAAGACACCGGTTTCGGTGAGTTGGCGGATCGACTGGCCGGCTTCCTGGAAGGTCAACTCGCAACGCATCTGCGCATACCGGCCCAGCAATGCCTCGCCACTGGCCCTGAGTTTGAAGACGATCATCTTGTCGCCGGGACGGAGCAGGTACCGGTCACCAACCAGCGACACCCCCTTGGGGATTCCCACCAACCTGGCGCGAGCCGGCTGCTTGAACGGCTGCAAATGTTTGACCGCGCAATGGACTTCGGTGGTCTGGCCCCGTCTCAAAGCACTCGGTTTGAACTTCAGTGCGATGTAGGGAGAACCCACGGCCAGATCGATCACGTTCGACGAGACGCGAACCCGTCCCACGCCCGAATAGGCATCGCCCCCGGTTGTGGTGGCGTTCATGGTCATCTTCCATGTGCCCGCGGTGGCGCGAGAGGAAGCACTCAGGGAATACTCCGCCTCGGACTCTCCCTCAGGAATCGTCACAGTACCGCCACCGGAGACGCCGTTGGGGTACCAATCCGGTTGAATGTCGATGGCTCCCTGGAACCCCTCCTGGCGACGGACATTCACCTTCAACTTGAGTTCCCCAGACTGGGAAATCGGGATGCTCGGCTGTTCCAACTGGACTGTGAAAGGAGACCGATCGATCACTCCCAGGGCAAACTTCTTCAGGTGGGCATGATGCCACGAGCGTCCGCCGGAGTGATTGATGAAGGGGACATAGGCCTGGGACGTCGAATGGATCTCCCCCTCGCCTTCGGTCCGAACAAGATCGATGGAAAACAGGCAAGACTGAGGTCTGGTTCCGGGCTCGGCAACAAATTGAACGGGCACACCGTTCATGCCGGGGTGAAAGATCGGAGCTTTCATGGTGACGCCGTCGGGCAAACCTCGTGGGACGAGACGCAGGGGACCGTCGTAGGAGTTCCCTCGTTCCGGCGCGATGTAGACATTGGTGGTCCAGCGGTTGTTGCGGGGAACGATGAACCCCGCTGTGCGATTGATCTCAAACCGATCGTTGGCCCAGCTGACGGTGTGCGTGTGGATCACGTCCCTCGCCGGTTCGATTTCGACCCGGTAAACAAATCGCTGGCCTCCCAGGCCTCGCATGTCGGAGATTCCGAGCAGGTATTCACCGTCTTGTTGCGGAGCAAAGATGAAGCTGGGGTCCAACAACTCCGCGCGTTGCAGGCTTCGCGGGACAACCGGCTTTCCGCGGTCAGCCCAGGTCGCATCATCGGCCTCCAACTCATTTTTTTTCGACCCTGTGTGGCGAAGCCAGATCTTGCTGTCCAACGGACTCCCCAGCCCCCGAGCAAACACACGGACTCGATAGCGTTCCCCCTTACGAACAACGAATCGAAAGACATCCTCCTGGCCTGGCCGAGCAATGATCCCGTTGAGAGCTGACGGCAATCGCAGAACGGATGTCTCCCCTTCCGATTTCTCGAGCACATTGGGATACGGCGAGACACGCAACGGCAATCCGGATGGGGGCTGTTCACCCTTGCGGCCGGGGAACAGGGTGAAGCCACCCGGTTCCCTGGGCAGGTTGACGACCTGCCGCGTGACACCACCGGGGTCGCCCAGCAGCCGCAATTTGGCGGCCGCACCAGCTTGCCCGCCCAGGGGATATGCGATCAGCGGTCTCTGAAACCCGCCAACGTGGGCACGGTAATAGATCCAGCGACCGGCCTTGAACAGCTGTTGGCGAATATGGATGAAGTACTTGCCCGCGCGGGGGGCGATCAGCGAAGCAATGGGGTCCTGCACGTGCAGGTCGCTGTCATCCTGTTCCACCAGAACATTTCCGTCCTCGTCCAGAATGCGAACCATCAAATCGTATTCGGATTCTGCATATGCCTTGTCACACAAACGTACCGAGTCGATCTCGACAGACAGTCTTTGCCCTTGTTCCAGCTCAACCCGAAAATAGTCGTGGTCGAGTTCACGTGTGACTTTGATCTCGCCGGCAACCGTGCAATTCAGCGGAATCTCCTGGGCGGTCTCCAACGAGTTGTTCGGTTGGACGGCAGCCTTGTCATTGGCCGTGACAACGGTCTCTCCTCCCCTGTAGGTCACCTCGAATCCCCCCCGTTCCAGTTCCGGGACGATGGGAAACGGGCCGACCCAGAATGTTGAGACTGTCGAGAGCGTCTCCGCGGTACGAAGCCGCAGGGCGTGCTCACCCAGCGGACAGTCCGCCGCGATGACAAACCGGCACTTGACCCGGTCGCGAACGATACCGCCGTGATGCAGGCTGATGTTTCGTTTTCGCGGCGGCATGTCCTGGAAATCGACGGCCGTGATGCCCGGCCGGTAGAACAGAATCTCTTTCGGATTCCGGATGTCCCGTCCTTCCAGAATCACCTCGACGGTCGTGCCCCGTTGGCCACTACGTGGACGTAGCAATTCGACGTCGCGTTGCTGGGCAGCGAAGCCGCGACCACCCAGGCACGAAAGGCACAAGAGCAGGGCAGGGAGCAACGTGCTGGACAGGATGCGCTGCATGTGTGATTCGATTCCGCTTGTTCAACTGACGGCGACGGACGAGGTTGTCTCGTCAGCCAACAGGCAAGCGGTTCTGTGTTACGCCAGTAGGCCTTTGACCAGTTTTCCGCCCTTGACGATCTCGATGGGTCGCGTCCCAAAGGCCAAGAGTTCATTGTTGGCGTCGATCCCCAGTTGGTGATAGACGGTGTACAGGAAGTCTTCGAGAGCCACGGGATTCTTGGCCGGCTCGGACGCCGTGGCGTCCGACGCTCCGTAAATCTGCCCGCGGGTCACGCCGCCGCCGGCGAGCAGCATCGAGTAGCTACGCGCCCAGTGGTCGCGACCGTTACTGGAATTGACACGCGGTGTCCGACCGAATTCGGTCGTAACCATCACCAGCGTGTCATCCAGCATGCCGCGCTGGTCAAGGTCGGTCAGGAGCCCGGCAATGGCATGATCAAGGGCCGGCGACTTGTCGGTGAAGGCGTTTCGAATGTTGACGTGATTGTCCCAGCCGTCATAGCGAACCGTCACGAACCGGACTCCCGCTTCCACGAGTCGCCTGGCCATCATCAACCGGCCACCGATCGCTGCCGGTTGACGACGGTAACTGAGAATGTAG
>DLVV01000266.1:4071-7555 GCA_003445035.1 Planctomycetaceae bacterium
GACTTGGCAGCCGGAGAATTCAGCAGCGTGTAGGCTCGCTGATAGAATTCGTTCATCGTGCCGAGTTGCGTTTCATCAACCCCCTGGCGTTTCAGACGCGATTCCAGAATGGCGCGGGCCCGGCGGCGGCGGTCGAATTGCCGCTGCGAGACTCCCTCGGGCAAAGAGAAATCCTTGACCTTGAACTCTCCACGCCCGCCCGGATCGGCATTCAATTCGAATGCACCGTACTTGCTGCTCAAGTGCCCCGTGCCGCCGGTGCCGGACACCTTGTCGGGAATCGCAACATACGGAGGCATGTTCTTGCGCGAGCCGAATTGCCGGGAAACGACCGCCCCCATTTGAGGAAAGTCCATCACGGTGGTCGGCAGGTATCCGGTGAACAAGTGGTACGCGGCCTGGCCGTGGTCGGGGATCTTGCAGTGCATCGAGCGGATGACGGTCATCTTGTCGGCGACGCCCGCCATTCTCGGAAAATTCTCACTGAAATGGTCACCGCGGTTCGTTCTGACAACGTCAAACGATCCCCGATAATCCGTCGGTGCCTCCGGCTTGGGATCCCACGATTCCTGAACGGAGAATCCGCCGGTCAGGTAAAGATGGATGACGCTCTTGGCCTGCGGTGCGTCTTGGGCATCGGCCTCGGCACGCAGCAGATCACCCAGGGAAAGACCAAGTGCACCGCCGATGCCAACCTGGATGGCCTGGCGGCGGTTGAGTTGTTCAAGCAACAACATTCCATCACTCGCTGTGGTGCAACGGAAAACGAAGATTCTCACAGTGTAGCAAGCCGCTGGGACCCTGGTCTCTTTTTGCTCGCAACCGGATCGTGAGCCCGCTTTCACGAACCGCAGGTCTCAACCGAGGTGACCACCAGAACCGAGCCATTCGGGGGTCGGTGGGAAGGCGATCTGACGGCTACTTGTCGATTGCAGCGCGAAATTCGAAGGAGTAAAGCCGTGGAGACTCGCGACCCTTCACGAAATGGAAGCGGATCTGGAAAGACGCCCCCAGGACATCGGCGAGGCTCCGTTTCCCCCAACGGACCCGATGTGCAAGCGAGTCGGTGGTCATGGGGGAGCAGTCTTCGCGAGAGAATCCAGGAATTGCCTGGCCCGTTCTGGAGTCAATCAACTCAACCTCAATGCGGCTGCCTTTGGCACAAGACGAGTTGACGTGCAGTTCGGCAGCACCACCTCGGACGACCGGAATCGTCGTAACGCTCCCCTGATCCCGTCCGTCCTCCAAGTCCACGTGCGTGAATCCGTCAAGACGCACCGTCGCCAGGCCGCAGGCCCGTTCTCCTTCAATCCGTTTCGTTCTGCTGAACCGGTAGCCTGAGTAGTAGAGCTTGATTTCGTCCTCGTCGACGAGTGGAACGGACGGTGCGATCGAGTCGGAATCCCATTGGCCCGGACCGCCTCGTCGAATCACCTCAGTTCCGGGTTCGATGAAGCTGAAGTTTTCGCCGTCCCGGCTCATCGCCAGTTCGATGGTCATCTCTTCACCGCTGCGCTGGTACTGGTAAAGGGCCAGGTAGTACTGGTGATACTTCCAGACGACCACGTCGTGAATCTGCTCGACCTTGCCGTTTCTCACGACCGGACGAGCTCGAGCCCAGGCATCGAAGACGGGGTTCCGCGGATCGGCGGTCCACTCGATTGCGTCAGCGCTGTAGCCGTAGCCCCCGCCTCGCCGGTCGTTGTTGAGGCCGAGAAAACCGTAAGCCTTGTACTTCCTGGCGGGATCCGATTCATCCGGATCATGAAACATCGCCTGCGGCGAGAATGATGACGGCATCCCGCCCGGGTATCGGATTCCTCCGCGGCTCGACTCACGCCAACGAAGTCCGTCCGGAGACGTCCAGAGCGTCCAGGTTTGTTCGTCGACCGTTTGGGCACCGCCCCCGCGTTTGCGAACGGGCCGGCCACCGGTCCACGTCAGGAACTTGTACCGACGATCCGGGTCGGGATCGGCGACATCGATGTGCATTCCCGTGGGAACAATGGGACGAAAGATGGGCGTTGCCGGAAGCCCGGCCACAATGTTCGTGTGGTTGTTCGCTCCGAAGGACGACAGGCCCAGCGGTTTTTTCTTGAAGTGAATGCCGTCAGCACTTTCCGCATATCCCACTCGCACCTTCGGAATGGCCCCACCCTTAGGCCATTCTGAACCGGGTTTGCGATACAGGCCGGAATACCACGCCCGGTAAACGCCGTCCTGCTTGACCACCGCGACGTTTGCAGCCCCCTGCGAGTCGAAGTCGGTCCGACGCCCACCGACAATCACCGGAGCGTCCCGCTTGCTCGCCGTGTTCACTTTCAGTTTGACGCCATCGCTGTGCTGAACCTCCTTCACATCCAGGAAAAGAGCCTTGTGTCCGGCGTCAGAGGTGAGCGAAGGGACCCGAAGCACGTGAAAACTGGCATCGGGAAACGGGCCGCGATGTCCGATCACGAGTCCGATCGAGGACTTGTCTGTGCCGAACCCGTGTTCCACGTCAAGCCAGTCAATCGACAAGTGGTTGTCTTCAAACCGGGCGGTGTTTCGTGTCAGCCAGTAGCCATTGAGCATCGGGCTCCATCGTGTACCCAGCCATCGCGAGTAAAAGACGTGCTGGCGTGTCGAATCGATGAAAAACACCCAGGGCACGCCATGCTGATCAACGACCAGCCTCGGCGAGTGGACCGTGTCCCAGGTCAGCCGGCTGTCGAGGTCTGTCAGCGGGTGCGACCGGCGGACCTTTTCAGCTGTGGCCAGGAAAGTGTACTTCAGGGAATCGCCCGATTCGTGTACGGCGAGAACCCTCCTGGCACTCAACTCGGCGAGAGCCGGCCTGTTCCCGGAGTGACTCCGTTCCAGCCGCCATTCTCTTTCCGTATCCAGCTCGGCAACTCTGCCCCGCAGGTAGTGAGTGGCTCCAACGGTGTCGCCGCATGCCACGTGGAAAACAGCCCCGTCTCGGGAAATGAGCAGCGAAGGCGGATACAGCTTCTTTCCACGCCCGAGCACGAACGACCGCCATGCTCCATCACCGAGTGTTCCCAGGTGCACGGTGACTTCCGATCCCTTCGCGGCACCGGTCGTCCAGGTAAGCCAGACCCGACCGTCAGTTGCACCGCAGATGTCCCCCACCCACGATCGGGCGGCAGCGAGTACCAGCGATCCTTTCTGACCATTCGCAGGATTCAGCCACGTCGGCTTGGCTCGTCCACCCCGTAGCAGCTTCACGTCCACAACGCTGTAGGCGGTCTGTCCCCGTTCGGTCGTGCAGACCAGGTGGAGTTGGTCTCGAGCATCGACGGCCAGGCCCGCGGAGAACCATGATGTGCTCGCGCCATCAGGAAGTGCAGACGTGGGCAACATCACCGTCGTCGAAAAATCGGCAATCGACTCCGGATGGGGTTTCCGCGAGACCTTCAAGGTGAATCCCGGCCCGTCTTCACGCCCGGGTGTGGGCAGCAGCAGGTAGCAAAACCCCTGG
>DLVV01000328.1:0-3223 GCA_003445035.1 Planctomycetaceae bacterium
GGTTCCGGTTCGGGTTCGGGTTCCGGTTCGAGTTCCGGTTCGGGATCGATTCCAGATTCGATTCCGAGATCAGGTTCAGGCTCGAATGTCGGCGGTTGCAGAATCCGCGGCGATGTTTCGGACACCTCACTCGACTGTCGGCGACCGACAACAAGAAGCAACAGGACCAAGGTGGCCGGCACACCGAAGAGAATTGTCTGAAACAACGTCGAATTGACATCCGTTCCCGGTGGCAACACATCCGAGATCACTTGATGTACGCGATCGATTTCCCGGTCAACTGCTTTTCCAATCGGTGGGGGACCGGCCTCCGACGTTGGCATCACCTTCCGGGCCACCAGCACCCCCAGGACACTCACCAACACCAGCAGCATGGCCGTGCGGAGCAGATGCCCCAAACCTCGCCCTCGCCGGACCGCTGGTTGCCCCCGGGCTTCCGTTGGGTCAACACTCCACACATCTTCACCGGCGAGATGAGGACGACCGGGCCCGTTGGTCCCACGTATGACTCTCAGACGATGCTCACCAATAATCTCGACGACCCGTATCGTCTCGCGGTCGATCCGAATCTCAAACGGCACCTGGCGACCACTCAATGACCGAGAGTCCGCTTCGAATCCCGGACCCAATTCGGCGACAGGTTTCACGACAATCACCTGATTGTCTGTCGCGTCGATATCGCGATCCAACCTGGTCCACCACTTGTCGATCACATCCTCGATCCCCGAGCGAATTCCCTCGGGTACATCCGAAAGCCAATCAGCCAGTTGCTCACGACCACCGGGCAAGTGCACCAGGGCCAATGCGGCGCGTTGCTTGAGCGACTCGCTGTACTCGCCACGCAACACCTCTAGCAGCACCTCAGCCGACGCCGGGTCCCCGATCCGCTGCAGTGCCAGGATGGCGTGTTCACGATACGACTCGACCTGCTCTCGCTCGACCTCTGAGTCCCCCTTGCCCAGCCAGCCAATCACCGGCAATTCGTCAACCCCCCGAATGTGATCCGCCAGCACCTGCGCGGCCTGCCGGTCACCGATCCGGCCAATGGCCTCGATCACCTGGTCGTCACGGAAAAACCCATGCAGACCGTCCCTGATGAACTCGTGCGCCGCCCGCACATCTGGCCCACTCAGGTCACCCCGATCATCCAGTGACTCGAGGTCACGGATCCTCATCAACGACAGGTTTCGGAATGGGGTCCGCGAGAACTTCTCGTTGTAGAGCTGAATGAATGGGCCCTTGCCACTCTTGGGGTCGATGCCCACGTCATGGACGCGACCGCTGCGAACCGACTTCGACGTGCCCAATGGGCGACCATCGGATCCGAGGAGTGGTTTGCCGGACTCGGGATCGCGGACAGGCTGCTCGTACTCGATCTCATATCGGGAACTCGGAGGAAACAGCACTCGAGCGGCCCATTGCAGCCGCAGCGTGATGTCGTCCTGGAACCGATCGAGTTGCCTGATCAACCGCGGAACGGCCTCGGGGCGACCGAACTGTCCGAGCGATCTGGCGACGGTATTGCGAAGGCAGGCTGCTTCGACTCGTTCATCGTCCAGGCTCGCCAGCAACGGTGGAACGGCCTGGGGATCGCCAACCTGGCCGAGTGCTGAGGCGGCGGCCTGACGCACCGGCCAACTCGCCGGACCGGTGAACAACCGGATCAGATGCACCGTGGCACGACGGTCTCCGATTTCGCCAAGTGCGTCAGCTGCGGCAATCTGGACATCGGCGGCCGGATTCTCCAACTGGCGAAGTAACGGCCGGACAGCTCGAAGCCCCAAGCGAACCGCCATCTCGTTGTCGTTCCGGAGTGCGGCATCCACCACGACTTCCCGGATCGTCCGCCGGATCGCAAATATCCGTAACAACCCGGTCAGCAGGACCCACTCCAACGTCAGCCTCAATCCCTGGACCAGATCATCTGGCGTCGCGTCAATTCCCGGCACCACCTCCCTGAGCACGTTCGGCCCCGAGGAAACTCCGGTCGCTAACACCGACTTGACCTCGTCGGTATCGATGAACGGCAAGACACACTCTCTCAACGTGTACAACGGCCAATGCCACCATGGAGTCTCGGCAGCCACCTGGAACAGGCCAACCACATGTTCCTGGCCGGCCATTGGCTCGTCACTCAACCGCCAAAAGAACATCGGGAAGACCACGAAGATCTGGAGTGCCGACACCAATGCGAGCAATCGCAGGTCCGGATAACGATCCGGGTCCGCCTCCTCGAGCAATTTTCTCGCGATGTCAGATCGCCGTTTTTCATTCCGGACCCAGGCTCGTCCCACAGCCAGGATCCCGACCCATCCAATCACCAGCGCTGGCAAAGCAAAATCCAGCCGTGAAGACTGACTGGCAAGCCAGTAAATCGCCGCGTGTGCCAGGCCAAACTGCAACCAGCGGACCACTGGCGACCGAGGCAGGACGCCGAAGGGCATCGCCAGGATCACCAGCAGGCCGTCAAAGCCGTTAAGGAGCCGCAGCAGGCTCCTGGAAACCCGAGATGCGGGGACACCACTCCGAAGAACAGCCATGGTCGCCAGTCCCAACACCTAGAGATTCGGGTGGACGTTCGACCGGTCAGTATGCAACAGCCCCACGGGGCAAGCAACGCTCAGCCGAGCAGGAAACACGGCCTGAGGCGGCCGGTTCACCTTCTGCTCTGCGTCTTCATCAACAGACGCAGGATCTCGAGATAGAGCCAGATCAGCGTCACCATCAATCCGAACGCCCCGTACCACTCCATGTATTTCGGCGCCCCGATTTCCGCACCGTGCTCGATGAAGTCGAAGTCCATCACGAGGTTCAGTGCGGCGATCACGACCACGACGGCGCTGAAGCCGATCCCCATCGCGCCGGAACTGTGGATGAACGGCATCGAGCCTCCGAAAAGCCCGACGATCCAGGTCACCATGTAGATCATGAAGATGCCCGACGTTGCCGCAAACAGTCCCAGCTTGAAGTTCTCTGTGGCACGAATCAGGCCCGACTTGTAAGCAACCAGCAAACCGAACAGCGTGCAGAAGGTCATGCAGGTCGCCTGAAAGGCGATCCCGGGAAACTGAAGTTCCGCCAGCGCCGAGATTGCCCCGAGCATGAACCCCTCACTGAGGGCATACAGGGGCGCGGTTACCGGCGCCCAGTTTTTCTTGAAGATTGTCGCCAACGCAAAGATCAGCCCCAGGATGCTGCCTCCAACCATCAGCACTCCCGGATG